>CAJTVL010000117.1 GCA_910579425.1 uncultured Lachnospiraceae bacterium
CGCTTTTCGGGGTTTTGTATAAAGGCTCCCCTGCCTTTTTGTAGATAGAAAATTTGTCCTGGAATAACCTCAATCTGTCTGCTCCTTCCTTTTATAAGCCGGAAGGGGATGGGGAACTGCCTTTTTATTTGTAATAAGCTGCGAAGTAAAGCATGGCGCTGTTTCCCATGCGGCAATCCCTGTATGCAGAAAGACCCGGCAAGGGGGCTTTCCGCACTCCCTTCCGGGTCTGATGATTTATTTTTCTATATTCTATTCCCACAAGCAACAAACCAAGTGGCTGCCTGTGGATATTTGACTTAATGGAATCTCCTTTGTAGATTTCAGCAGTTTTTGCTTTGATGGTAATCTGCCGCTTCCGTATAATTATTTTGGGCTGGCTTTCTTTCCTATGGAAATATCTGGATAGAAACATTTCCATGAAAAAACACACCTAAAAGCTGTATTTAAGTGTGCTTAAATCCCCTGTATCCGGTTATCTTCCACGTTCAGGCTCTTCCCTTTCTTTCTGTTTCAACAGCTTCCTGATCTCTCCTGCACTGCACTTCCGGCTCTGCCACCGCTCCCGGAAAATGACCTTCCTCACCTGTTCCTTCCCGACCAGGCACCCGGCTTCCCTTATCCTGCGGACGGCATCCCTTTCTATCCCTTTGCCCCTTTCCATCGCATCTTCGACGATATGATACAGGTACTCCGGCTTACGCCTGTCGCCAAGGTCTGAAAAAATTGCGCTTGCCGCCACCAATGCATCCCTCATGTATTCCGCATTGTCCTTGAAAAGCCCGCTGTCAATATAAATCCCCTGCTCCTCTATGAACATGGCGCAGAAAGTGACCACCGTCCTTGTGTTCCCCTCACGGAAGGGGTGCGCTTTCCACAGTTCCGCCATATAGTCGGAAAACCTTTCGGCGGCCTCGTCCATGGATGCATCCTGCCATCTGAACGTTCTCATTTTTTTCAAAGCGGATTCCGCATCCTTCTTAATATCGAAAACGTCCGAATATTCCACGGAGATACCATTCAGGGCATCCTCCGCCTTTTCGATATTTATGATGCGTATCTTCCCCGCCCATTCATAGATATCCTGGAAGATACGGTAGTGAATCCGGCACAGGACGGCAAAATCATACAATCCTATCATACGTCCGTCTTCCGCAATCTCCGAAAGCCGCAGCGTCACATAATCGCTTTCCGCCTGCTGTAGTTTTTTGCTATCCCTGATATCCAGAAGGTTCTTTAAAACTTCCAAATCCGGAATAAAGGTACGGGTCTCGCATTCTGCCTCACTCCTTCATCTTGTACCGCCTGTCAAGCGCCTCCTTGATTCCCTCCATGGTGATCTCCCCGCGCTTTTCCTTCTCGATCAGTTCCCTCATTTCCGGCGTAGGCTCAAGGCCGTCAACCTTTATCATCCCAATGGCATAATCCCATTTTTTATCCCTGCTTACCAGCATATAAGACCGCTCCTTTCCTGATGCTGTTTATAGTATATCACAGGCACGGCAAAATAGCCATGGAAAACCTGTGCCTATCTTTTTCTTTTCCTTTCCTTGTGTCCGTTTTTCCGTCTTGTTTTTCTTATCATTTCCTTTATCCGCTCTTTCCGCATCTGATTCCGTTCCTCTTTTGCTTTCCTTACTGCCGCCCGTTTCTGCGTTTCTTCCCTAGCACGGATTTCTTCCCGCATTTCCCGGTAGCCGCTGGCTTTGAAAACCAGTGCCTTATTCCTGAAAATGCTCCTCATGTACCGGGTGAACACTTCCGTAAATCCCATGCCGTTGTAGGAATAAAATCCGCACAGGGCAATGGGAGCCACAATGGGAACCGCAACGTAACAGCTAAAGGTCAGCCCGATCTTCTCATACAGTAAAAATACAATCAGGCATCCGCTTCCAAGGGCTAATACGGAATAAATAAGCTGCTTTGCCGTAAGCCCCATTGCAACGCTCTCCTGATATTTCTCTATGTCTTTGTTTATCTCGATAATCATTTTCTCTCCTTCCTGCCGGGAGACGGGATTTTATATCATTTCTATTACAAACGCTGACCTGTAAACGTAGCAGCTTTTGTTATCTTTCCCTCTCCCCGGCCTCCCCATTTTATTTTCTTTGCGGTAAAGGTTATCCCTCTGCCAGCTTTCCTGTTCCTTATTACCGCTCCTGTACCCTGCTCCTGTTACAGCCCAAGTGCCCTGCCTGTCAGTGACTGTGCACCCTTACATGCCCCTACCGTTAAAGCAATGGTAAAGGTAATCTCACAAAGGTAAATCAGCACCTGCGCCCAATCCGCATAGCCGCCCGTGAAGGACGGAAGCCCTGCACTGATAAAGGCGTTGCAGATGAGGATTGCCAGCGCCATGGTAACAGCCTCCATCACCACCGACAGGAAATACTTAAAATACCTGACACAGGTGCTGCTTACTACCCGGTTCCCCGCAAGAGTGGAAAAGGCAATCGCCGCCAGCGGCACAATCACCATGATTTTCAGGAAGCGGAAGTACACTGTGTAGATGATGAAAAAGCCGCATATCAGGATAATGAGCGATAAAATCACCGACAGGATCAGGAACACAAGGCTTGTTGCAAAGCCAAGATTTTCTATAACCTCCGCTTCCCCTGCCCCGATACTGGCCTGTGCCATGGCGGTATTCCCAAGATGGCTTACCATTGCGCCGATACTGCTGAAAAATGCCTTTAATATCGTCAGGTTGTTCGCCACAAGCCACTGTGCTATCCCCAACCGGATCAGCATACGCAGCATTGCCTCAAAACGGAATTCACTCTTGATATCCACGCTCTCCGCACAGAATCCGATCACGAAGAACAGCACCACAAGGCCGCTCCCCACGCCCACAAACAAAGGCTGTAAGCTTTCCACCACCGCCCACGGACCGCCGCCCTTGAAGGACACCGGAGACTGCCCCAGCAGGGAGAATACAAGGTTGATCTGGTTGTTCCAAAAGCCCAGCACCATCTCCAGCAGGGCAAGGATGTCATCCCCAAGCTTAAATATCTCCATAAGTCTGCGCCCCCTTTAGAATCCGAGGAAGGTCATCACTGCGGAGATGGCCGCCATAATAAGGCCCGCCACAATCCCCTTAAGGGCGGAGTTCATGGACGAGGAATCCTGCTGCTGGTACGCCTGTGCAAACTCCATCACGTTCTTTGCCAGGACGATTACGCCCACTGCCCCGATAATGGAGAGAACAAGGGTTTTCAGGTT
This sequence comes from uncultured Lachnospiraceae bacterium, assembly GCA_910579425.1. Classification (GTDB taxonomy): domain Bacteria; phylum Bacillota; class Clostridia; order Lachnospirales; family Lachnospiraceae; genus Suilimivivens. Next base: position 3,223 of record CAJTVL010000117.1, read on the forward strand.
GTTGATGGGGTTCAGGACTTCCGATACCCCGGACGCATGGACGGGAAGGGCGTATATGGATACGGCTGTGATGATTCCTGCCGCCATGGGTACGATACGTTTCTTCATCCTTTCTTTTCTGCTGAATGTGGTCACGGTTATAGTTTCTCTTTTCATAATGGTTGGTTTCCTTTCTTTACTATAGAAATATCTGGTTATTGGCTGCTCTGGTCATGCTTTTACAGGCTGGCTGGATTTATAAAATCTCCAACAATATTTCTGTTTGGAATGGCTGTTTCTGTTTTTTCCCTGTTTCGGGCTGGCTGCTATTATTTCTCTATCCTTTTGTCTTTCGCTTATGGGCTGGTTTCTTTCTATCTGAAAATGGTGGTTTCTGAAATTATTTTGGCTGGATATCCCGCTTCTCTGTTGGCGTATTTCCAAGCGCAATCAAGTCCTCCGCCCTGATAGTGGTAATGATGACATTCCCATCCTCCCCGGCTTCCTTTTTCAGACGCTCCGCTGTCTCTTTATTTATGATATCCAAGCCGCTTTTCTTCCGGGGATTGTGGACGTACCACTTCCCCCCGCCGTCACCGCTCCTTTTGAACATGGGATGCTTAAAGGTGTTAAACTTGAAATCAATCACCGGGTCACAGCCACGTATCAGGACAATGCACTTTTTGTTATCTAGCTTCCTTACTTCATTGGGCGTCATAAGCTCACGGCCAAGGATGTCATAATTTCTGCTTGAGCTTCCTCTTTTCCCCAGCGTCTCCCCACTGCTCCGCTTGTCTATGGTGGACTTCCCTAATAGTTCGCTGATGTACTTATGGCTTGACTGTTCGTTGCCACCTAAATATACAAGGGTATCCGCATTGCCGGGGATGGTCTCCCATCCATCCTTAAAAAGTTCCTTAATCTGTGCGATATTCTGCACCACAATCACGTTAGAGATTTCACGACTCCGCATGGTGCTTAAGAAATTCAGGTAGGAATCGGGCAGGGGCGTATTATAAAATTCATCCAGATACATGCTCACATGGATAGGGAGCCTGCCGCCGTACTTCGTGTCTGCCTGAAAATATAACTCCTGCATCAACTGTTCATAGAGAATCCCAATAAGGAACGCATAGGATTTATCCGAATCCGGCGTGACAATGAATAGCGCCGTCTTTGTCTTTTTATCACTGTTTTTCCCTGTGCCTAACTCCCCGAAATGCAGTTCGTCCGTCTCTAAAAGTTCCTTGATATCCTTATTTTCGAGAAAAGCCAGCCTTGCATTTACGCTGATGATGATGCTTTTAATGGTATTATCCGCACCATCCATGACCTTCCGGTACTGGCGCACTGCCGGATGGCCTTCTCCTAAAGAGTTTGTCCTTGCAAGAAGCTCCATGCGGCGGTCAAGCCTGCTTGGTTCGTCTTTCTCCCGCTTTGCCTCCGCCAGAAGTTCCAACACGGATACGATATTTTTCCTGCCCGGCGGCATCTCCATCCACACATAGTAAAACAATGCCTGTAAAAATAAGCTTTCGGACTTCTCCCAGAACGGGTCGCTGCTGCTGCTCTTTTTCGGGGTGGTGTTCTTCATTAAATTTGTGATCAGCTTGATCACGTCCGTCTCCGTCCTTATGTAGGCAAACGGGTTATATTTATTGCTTTCTTTCGGGTTAATCAGATTGAAAACTTTTATCTGATATCCGTTCTCTTTCAGGTAATTTCCCGCACTCCCCAGCAGTTCCCCTTTTGGGTCAGTGGCGGCAAAACTGCCCTGCATCTCCATGATGTTGCACTTGATCAGGAACATGCTCTTTCCCGCACCGGAGCCGCCGATGCAGAAGATGTTGTTGTTGCGCATGGTCTTTCTGGTATCCATGGAAAGCCGCACGTTCTGGGAGAGGATGCGGTGGTAGCCGCTTTTATCCCCCAGCTGTTTTGTAAGCATTGCCGCCTCCGCCCACCTTGCCGAGCCATGCTCTTTCCCGAAACGGTAATTCTTCCTGTTTGTCTTCTGTACCATGAGATACAAAAGGGCAATGAGGAATACCACCGCCATGGTGTATGGGGTGTATGCCGTCACCTTTATTTCCAATGGGTGCGCCATCTGCCCCTTAAGTGCCGGGATAAGAGTATAGAGCGTCATATCCGGGTGGAGGATACTGCCTAGGAAAAATCCTAAATATATACACCCGGCAACTGCAATCCCATAAAAAAGACAGGTAAACACGTTAAATCTTTTCAAGCGCTCACCTGCCTTTCACCGGCTGTCTGATTTCTTTTACAGACCTTACTTTTTCTGTTGGTCTTTCGGGCTTTGACGGACTGGCTTTCTCTTCCCGGTTTTGCTTTTTTTCTGATGTCCTTCCAGTCTCCGTATGAATGTTTCTTTCATCCCTTCCGTTCTCTACAGTTCTTTGCATCTCTGGCTGACCGCTTCTTTCCGTACTGCTATACTCCTGTGTTGATTGTTCTCCTGCTTCCGGTGTGGCAATCCTTTCCATTCTGCCCTGCTCCATCCCTCTTTCTTCGGATTTATGTTCCATAGCGGTGCGGATATTTGCATTGACCTGATCGAAATATCCATGGTAAATCTCATTTCCCGTCACTTGCATCATTTCCTCCCCATGCTCCGTATATATCTTCATTTCCTCTTTCTTTTTCAGGAACGCCAGAGCTGTCCTGCTCCCGTCTGGAAAGAAAAAGTCTTCTTTTGGGATATGGATAAATTTTCCTGTCTGACGTGGCAATCTCACCACCACATAATCCTCTGTCTCCTTTGTAATCAGCTTGCCTGTAATGGTGATAGGGTCATGTTCCCCGGACTGGTAATGGTTCAATACATCCAGCCGCTGGTCTAAGGGAAGGGCTTCGATATCCTTCATTTTCAGATACCCTGTATCCATCCATTCCGGCTTTTTCCCCGTTCCCATGCCGTTAATGGATTGTGCCTTATCACCTGTATTTTTCTGCTGTCCTGCTCTATCCTTCCCTGCCATCTCCTTTTCCTCCGTCCTTCCCTGCCGGGTCTCTTCATAGAATTTGTCTATATCCCTGTCGGAAGTCTCCTGTAAATACTCCCCTAATCCCATGACCTGCCCCTCTTTCAGCTTTTCAATCAAAGCATTCATCCGTGGCAGGGATTCCGCATGGAAAGCAATCTCCCTCATGCCGTCCTTGTTAAAATCCGGGAGCCGGGAAAAGAGGATTCCATATTTCTTCGCCATGGCCTCCACTTTTTTAAACTGCTCCTGCGGAAACTTGAATACGTGCATGTCACCGCCACGCTTTAAGAGGTTCTTCATGGTTGTTTTCCCTTCCATTTTCTCCCTCGCAAGGATTCCCATAATAAGTTTTGCAAGCTGTTTCAGCGGCTTAATCCCCACACCGGCAACTCGCAGGAATAAATCTGTGCCCTCAAAAAGGATATGGATGACCTGCACCGCATCCGTAATCTCACTGCTCATCTGCTATCCCCTTTCTCCTGCCCTTTGGACTGGCATATTTCTTTCTGGTATTCGTACTGGCGGTCTTGCGCCAATGCCAGTTCCTTTTGTAAAGAAAGTATTGCCGCATCCATGGCATTCCCGGCTTCCTTTGCTTCCGCCGCCTGACGACATAATTTACTTAAGACCGTATTCCTCTGCCCGGCCTTTTCCGTGCTATTATCGGAAAGAAGTACGCTGTTAATCTCTATGGACTGCGCCAGCTTCCCGCTCTTTTTCCTGAAATCCTCTGATGTATCCCAAAATGCCTGTAACTGCCCCGTCATCTTCCCTGCCCCCTTTCATTCAAGATTTTCATAGTCATACGCAGTTCCCTGATCTTCTCCGCATCCATGGTTCCGTTGGAAAGCAGGAGGAGCTGGTCTTCGCCAAGGCCGTCCTCTATGCCGAGGCGTATCTCCGCAATCTGCCCTGCGTCCAGCTCCCCGGCCAATTTTTCCATTAAGCCTGGTTTCTTCCGGGTAAACGGAAGATGGAAGTTATTGAAAATATTTTGCCTCTCTCTGCTTCCACTTTTCACTGAATTCATTCCCGACGGGCTGATATCTGCTGTTAGGTGACAGGCTCTCATTCCCTGACCGCTGGTTATCTCCTGATTCCGCTGTACATTTTTATTCTCCTGTATGTATCTGGTCTGCTTTTCCTGTAATTCTGCTACAAGAGACTGCTGTACCAATAACTGTTCATGGAGGCTCTTATTTTCCCCTTCCAGTTCCCGCAACCTCCTGTTTGTTTCTTCCCGTTCCTCCAAAAGCCGCTCCGCATCCTCCCTTGCCTGCCGGAACTGTTCTTCCAGTTCCAGATAGTAAGCGTCGGCCGCCATATCAGCACCAGCTTCCGTCTCTGCTTCCGCTGCCGCTCCCTTTTGCGGCTCTGAAAAGATATCCGGCTTTTCCTCCATGGATTTCTTTAAATCCTCTATGAAGCTGTTCTGCCTTGAAAGGCTTTCCTTTAATTCCCGTACTGCTTCCGTGATAAACTGCATCTTCTCCCCAAACTTTTCAGGGAGAAGCTCCCGCTCCTGCATAAGGGGCAATATCTTCTCCCGTAAGTCTATGGGAAGCATATCCTTCTGATAGGTTTCCTTTAATGCATGGAGCGGTATGCCTGATTTCAGGGCTTCCAGTATAATCCGCCCGGTCTCCCCCTGATGAATAGCGGAGAGGAATGATGCCACCTCCACGCCATAATCTTCCTTCATGGCTGTGAACATATTTTCCATGGTCTCCGCCGGAAGTGCTGTGTCTTCAAAAAGCTGTAAGTAATCTGCACTGATTCCATAAGCAATAGCATCCATCACAATCTTAAGTTCTTCCCCGCAGAAATCTTTTGACTTGAAATAGGCAGCCTGTTCCTGCCTCGTCATATCCCTTAAGTTTTTACCCATCTGATGATTTCCTTTCCGATCGTTCCGTTATTTTTATCTTATCCGTTCCGGCTGTTCTTGTTTTTCATTTTGGGCTGGCTGCTTTTCCATGTGGCCTATAGCCGTCTGGGCTGATTTATTTTCTGTTTCCGGATTTTCTATTTCCAGAAATTTCTCTTTTTCTGTATCACCCCCTTTCCGTGGATTTTCTGTCTCCATTTCTTTTTCCGGAATATCTGCTTCCTTTGTATTTTGCTTAGGTATATTCGATATTTCTGGTATTTCCGGCTCCGGCATTGTCCTCTCAATTACCTGTGTCCTGCCCTCTCCATAGAGGATACTATCTATCAGGTTTTCCTCTTTCTTAATCTCTTTTTTGCTTTTTGCGACTGATGCAAGCTGATTCTGCACCGTCTCTTTCATCTCCATAAGCTGCCCCACAGTGTAACCCTTTTCCGCCAGAGCTTCCACTGCTTCCTTCCACTTCTCATAATAAGGCGCATAAAAAGTGCTCCCCTCTTTGTAATAGGAAGCACGGGCCTCATTTTCTTCAATTATTTTGAGCAGGGCAAGGGCTGGTTTATGTGGATACCGCCACTTATAAATCTGGTGCCTTTCTTCATCTAAGTTTTTTATCCGTGTATCAAGAATGTTTCTCCGCCCCTTTAAATCATCTGCGGAGCGAATGTTATACTTACAAAGATACAGGTACTGCGACTGCAATTTTTCAAACCTCGCCGCCTCTTCTTTGTACCGCCACATCTGGCTGTAAGGTTTCCGCTTAAGCTGGCCGGTACGGTACATCTTTGCAAAGAAAGCTTTCTGGTACGGCGTTGGCGGCACATATTTTCTGTAATTCTTCCTGCACCTGACAATCCTTGGGGTGAGGTTTTCTGTCTTACGGCTCTTATGTTGAACACCTTTTTCAATCTGGCTCTCTATGCATTGCTTTGTATAATAAGCTGAAATATCTGTCAGCCGGATAAACCTTTTTTCCCCCATAGGCTTTATATAGATCTCCCCCGATTGCCGCCTTATCTCATACCCTTTCAGTTCCATTAATTTCAGGAAATTCTCATAGCTGTTGGCAAAAGAAATGGAATCCTCCACATCCAAAGTGATCTGGCGATTCCATTTGAAAATACCCTGTTTTGTTTTATCCCATTTCTTTGGCTCTTTTTCCGTGCCGACTTCGATATCCTGTATAGAAAGACCGTACTCTTTACAAAGTTCATTTACAATCGGCTGAATCTCCCTCGCCCAATCCCCTTTTTCGTATCGGTACTTTTTCCCTGTACACCATGAAACGCTGTTGAAAAGGATATGGGAATGCACGTGCTGTGTATTATCGTGGGTAGCGTAAAGGCATTGGAAGTCATCCCCAAAATATCTCTCCACAAACTTCTGCGTAATCTCCATGGCTGTCTCCGGCCTTACTTCCTGTTTCTTGAAGGATATGATAAAGTGGTAGCCCTGCCGTTTATCTGTTTTTCCGTATTTCCGCTTAACAGAAAGCATTTCCTGTAATGCGGTATCTACGCCGCAGTTATGGCTCCCCACCAGTACGCCCTCCTGCGTCTTTTCTGCGTCCGTGATGTAGGAAACGGCATTTGCAAGATGCATTGCCATGTAACGTTTTCCTGTCTGGTGGATGCAGGATATCTTTGTGATTGCGATATAAACCTCCTTAACACATTGTTTTTAAAAACTTCCCCCAATTTTATTCCTTTTCTATAAGTGAATCATTTTCTTCACCTAATATAAGTATATCAATATATGATTTTAATTCTTCAAATAGTTTAGGGTATTCTTCCTTACTCAATGCCGCATACTTATTATCCAAGAATAAATAATTAGCATTTTTAAATTCAACCCCATTCAAAACAACTGCGTTGTCTTTAAATTCTAACCCATTCATGCCTACACATCCCAATATCAACTGCATTTCACTTGGCTTTTTATCCCTTATAAATTCTAATATTTTTTTAATATTCTGCTCGTCTTGCTCATCCTGCAAAGGTGAATCAATGACAATAGGACATGCTATCGTACTCGAATAGGCAGTCATTGTATTCAATATTGCATAATAGTATGCTAATAACGCCCTTGATAAATCGCTGCCACTTTCTTTAATTTGACAACTTATTGATTTATACGCTGTCTCCATTAATTTCTGTACATCCAGAGAATGCAAATTTTTTCTCATATTATCTATATAATAGTTTATTACTCATACTTCGCATACTGATATATGCTAAAGAATTATAAAAATCAATTGCTCT
>CAJTVL010000118.1 GCA_910579425.1 uncultured Lachnospiraceae bacterium
GTAAAATAAATGGAGGATATGTTCCTTTATTCCGTTCATGCGTTTATTCTGATATTTTCCCAGAATATGGTTGACAAATCCTTTTGACTGCTATATACTTTGCCTGTCAAACAGTTTGATGATCAAAAGGTTTGACGGGTAAAAAGCTTGATGAGCAAACAATTTGATAAGCAAAATATTGCGGAAGAGAGGAAAATGATGTTAGAGAGAATAGTTGAAATTGTAAAAGAGCAGCTTAATGTTTCAGACGTAGCGATCACTGCGGACACTTCCTTTGAGAAGGATTTGGAGGTGGATTCCCTGGATCTGTTTGAACTCGTTATGGCTCTGGAGGAGGAATACGACGTTGAGATCCCCTCAGAAGATTTAGAACGTCTCACTACCGTGGGAGAGGTAATTGCCTATTTGAAAGAAAAGGGAGTGGAGGAATGAAAACCAGAATCACAGAGCTTTTGGGAATCGAGTATCCGATTCTGCAGGGCGGTATGGCGTGGGTGGCGGAGCATCGGCTGGCTGCCGCCGTTTCAGAGGCGGGCGGTCTTGGTATTATCGCTGCGGCAAGTGCCCCTGCGGAGGTGGTAAGAAGCGAGATCAGGAAGGCCAGGGAACTGACGGATCGGCCCATAGGCGTCAATCTGATGCTGATGAACCCCAATGCGCCGGAAGTGGCCAGGGTGGTTCTGGAAGAGGGAGTCGGGGTAGTAACCACCGGGGCGGGAAACCCGGCCAAGTATATGCAGGACTTTAAGGCGGCGGGGGTGAAGGTGATCCCTGTGGTGGCAAGTGTGGCAATGGCAAAGCTGATGGAGCGCAGCGGCGCTGATGCGGTCATTGCGGAAGGCACGGAGTCCGGAGGGCATATCGGCTCCATCACTACCATGTGCCTGGTTCCCCAGGTGGCCGACGCAGTGAAGATACCGGTGATTGCTGCCGGAGGCATTGGGGACGGAAGAGGATTTGCAGCCTCTTTTATGCTTGGAGCCGAAGGGGTACAGCTTGGAACCCGGTTCGTAGTGGCAAAGGAGTCCATTGTCCATGCGAATTACAAGGAAAAGGTATTGAAGGCCAAGGATATTGATTCCGAGGTGACAGGCAGAAGTACGGGACACCCCATCCGTCAGATCCGCAACCAGATGTCCAAGGAATATCTGCGTCTGGAAAAGGAGGGAGCCAGTCTTGAAGAATTGGAGCATCTTACCCTGGGGTCTCTGCGCCGGGCGGTGATTGAGGGAGATGCGGTAAACGGAACCCTGATGGCAGGTCAGATTGCAGGTCTGATCAGAAAGGAACAGACTTGCAGTGAAATGATTCAGGAGATTATGGCACAGGCCGGGGAGCTTCTTTGCAAAAAGGCTCCTGATGTTGAAAGGATTGGATAGAGCTATGGGAAAAACAGCATTTGTGTTTCCGGGGCAGGGCGCACAGTACATAGGAATGGGAAAGGACTTCTACGAAAAGGAGGCGGTTTCCCGGGAGGTTTTTGAGAAGGCAAGCCGGGTAACCGGGCTTGATCTTCCGGCAATCTGTTTTGAAGAGAATGAGAAGCTGGACATTACAGAGTATACCCAGATTGCCATGCTTACCGTTGAACTGGCAGTTTTAGAGGCTCTTAAGGAGAGAGGCTTTGCTCCTGATGTGACAGCAGGCTTAAGTCTGGGGGAATACGGGGCTGTGGCGGCGGCCGGAGCCATGGAGATGGAGGAGGCCTTTGCCATTGTCAGAAGAAGAGGGATCTACATGCAGGAGGCGGTTCCGGAGGGAGGCGCCATGGCGGCAGTGCTGGGCATGGAAAACAGTTTGATTGAGGAGGTTTGCAGCCGGACGGAAGGAATTGTGACGGTGGCCAATTATAACTGTCCCGGGCAGCTCGTCATTTCAGGCGAGGCAGATGCTGTAGAGCGGGCAGGCCAGGTTTTGAAGGAAAAGGGGGCGAAGCGGGTCATTCCGCTGAAGGTAAGCGGGCCTTTTCACTCCCAGATGCTTCTGCCTGCGGCGGAAAGGCTGGGGAAGGATCTGGAAAAGATCCATCTGAAAGAATTTACCACTCCTTATGTGGCCAATCTGACGGCGGATTATGTCACTACTCCTGAGAATATCAGAGAGTTTTTGAAGAAACAGATTACATCCGCGGTGAAATGGCAGCAGTCGGTGGAGCGGATGATTGCAGACGGCGTCACCACCTTTGTGGAGATTGGTCCCGGCAAAACCCTGACAGGATTTATGAAAAAGATCAATAAAGAAATGACAGCCCTCAACATTGACAAATATGAGGATTTGGAGAAGGCAGCGGAGGTACTTGCGGATGCTTAAGGAGAACAGGACAGGGCAGAGCGAAAAGGATGTACAGAAGGTGGCCCTTGTGACCGGAGCCGGCCGTGGGATAGGCCGTGCCATTGCGCTGGAGCTGGCAAGACAGAATGTTTTCGTGATTGTGAATTATAACGGCTCTCTGGAAAAGGCCAAGGAAACCCTCAGGCTGATAGAAGAGGAGGGCGGATGCGGAAGAATTTACGGCTGCGATGTGTCGGACTATGGAGCCTGTAAGGAAATGATCGACGCTCTGGTGGCGGAATACAGCCACATTGATATTTTGGTAAACAATGCCGGAATTACCAGAGACGGCCTGCTTGGAAGGATGAGCGAGGAGGATTTTGACCGGGTGCTGGATGTGAACCTGAAAGGCTGCTTTAACACAATGCGGCATCTTTCCAGACAAATGCTGAAACAGCGCGGAGGAAAAATCATCAACCTTTCCTCCATAACCGGAATCATCGGGAACCCGGGCCAGGCCAATTACTGCGCCTCCAAGGCGGGAATCATCGGACTGACCAAAAGCGCCGCCAAAGAGCTGGGGAGCCGTGGGATTACGGTAAATGCCGTTGCCCCCGGCCTGATCGAGACGGAAATGACCGGAGAACTTCCGGAATCTGCAAGGCAGGCCATGCTGGAGAGGATTTGCCTGAAAAGGCCGGGAAAGCCGGAGGAAGTGGCGCGTGTGGTTGCTTTTCTCGCTTCCGGGGCGGCAGATTATATCACAGGACAGGTTATATCCGTGGATGGCGGAATGTAGGATTTCAACAAAACCTCATGAAGTTTTTCGTGAGAATTGAGTTTGATATGCGCGCAGTGCCGCGCAGCAGAAATGAGGTATCGTATGAGCAGAAGAGTAGTGATAACAGGAATGGGAGCCATTACCCCCATTGGCCTTAACGTAGATGATTTTTTCCGTTCCGTGAAAGAAGGAAAGCATGGCTTTGGCCCTATCACCCGTTTTGATGCCGCTGACTACAAATGCCATGTGGCAGCCCAGGTAAAGGATTTTGACGCCAAAGAATTTATGGACGCCAGAGCGGCCAGAAGGATGGAGCCTTTCTCCCAGTATGGAATGGCCGCTGCTAAGGAGGCTATTGCGGATGCGGGGCTTCAAATGGAAGGAGAGGATCCTTATCGTGTGGGCTGCGCCGTGGGCTCCGGGATCGGAGGCCTGCAGGCCATGGAGAGAGAGTATGACAAGCTTACCGGCAAGGGGCCTTCCCGGGTAAATCCCCTGTTTATCCCGCTGATGATCTCCAACATGGCGGCCGGAAATATTTCCATTCAGTTTGGTTTGAAAGGGAAAAGCCTCAACGTAGTGACTGCCTGCGCCACAGGAACCAACTCCATCGGAGAGGCATTCCGCAGTATCCAGTACGGGGAAGCGGACGTGATGGTGGCAGGGGGGACGGAGAGCTCCATTACCCCTCTGGGAATTGCAGGCTTCTGCGCCCTGACCGCCCTTTCCGGTGTGGATGACCCTGACCGCTGCAGCCTTCCCTTTGACAAGAACCGCAGCGGATTTGTCATGGGAGAAGGGGCAGGAATCCTGATTCTGGAGGAACTGGAGCATGCCAGAAAAAGAGGGGCCCGCATTTACGCGGAGGTGCTAGGCTACGGCTGCACCAGCGACGCTTATCATATCACTTCCCCCGCAGAGGACGGGGAAGGGGCGGCAAACGCCATGCTTTACGCCCTTAAGGACGGCGGCGTATCCCCACAGGATATAACCTATATTAATGCCCACGGGACAGGGACCCACCACAATGATTTGTTTGAAACCAGAGCTATCAAAAAGGCTTTCGGCAGCCATGCCGGAAAGATACGCATTAACTCCACCAAGTCCATGGTAGGCCATTTACTGGGAGCGGCGGGAGCCGTGGAGCTTGTGGCCTGCGTGAAGCAGATGGAGGCCGGGTTTATCCATCAGACGCTGGGCTATGAAACTCCGGATGAAGAGATTGATTTAAACTATTGCAGGGAGCCTTACCAGGAGGAAATTCCCTATGCGCTGAGTAATTCTCTGGGATTCGGCGGACATAATTCCAGTATTCTGATCGGGAAATACAGGGATTAAGGAGGGAAGAGGCAATGTCTTTATTATCGGCAAAAGAAATTATGGAAATCATCCCCCACAGACAGCCTTTTATGCTGATTGACACGGTGGAGGAGCTGATCCCCGGTGTGCGGGCTGTGGCCAGAAAGTGTGTTTCCTACAACGAACCCTTTTTTCAGGGACATTTCCCTGCGGAACCGGTGATGCCCGGCGTGCTGATCGTGGAAGCCCTGGCGCAGACCGGGGCGGTGGCCATTTTGAGTCTTGAAGAAAATAAGGGAAAGACCGCTTACTTTGCGGCAATTCAGTCGGCAAAGTTTAAGAAAAAGGTAGTGCCCGGAGACGTGCTGGTGCTGGAAACGGAAATTATCAAGACCAAGGGGAGTATCGGAATCGGTAAGGCAACGGCGACTGTGGACGGAAAGGTGGCCGTGCAGGCAGAGCTGACCTTTGCAGTGAATGCCTGAGTCGTGGCAGAAGAAGTTCCCTTTGCTGTGGCGCAGGTGTGCATGGCGAAGGACGGGCTGCGGCAGAACAAAAATATCAGGAGGCAGAAAATGTCAGGAATGTTTCGTATCACAAAAAATCTGCGCACTCGCCAGCGCGCTTCTTTTGAAAAGGGCAGCCAGGAGGAAAGGCAGATCGTGATCTGTCCGAACTGTCAAAAGGAGTTAGATCGGGCAGAGGTCGTTGAGAATAATTATATCTGTATGGCTTGCGGAAGCTATTTCCGTATAAGAACCAAAAACAGGCTCCGTATGGTATGCGATAAGGGCAGCTTTATTCCCTGGTTTAATGAAATCGAGTCCGGCAACCCCCTGCAGTTTCCGGGATATGAGGAAAAGCTTTCGGATGTAAAAGAAAAGACAGGTCTGAAAGAAGGCGTCACCGTAGGGGAGGGGCGTATTTTCGGGGAAAAGGCCTGCCTTGGAATTTGTGATTCCCGGTTTCTTATGGGAAGCATGGGGCAGGCAGTCGGGGAGAAGATCGCTCTTGCGGTGGAGCGGGCCACGAAGGAGGAGCTGCCGGTGGTGCTCTTTTGCTGTTCCGGAGGTGCAAGAATGCAGGAGGGTATTCTTTCTTTGATGCAGATGGCAAAAACCTCCGCGGCGCTGAAAAGGCATTCGGACGCAGGGCTTTTGTATGTATCGGTGCTGACCGACCCCACTACGGGAGGCGTTACAGCCAGCTTTGCCATGCTGGGGGATATTATTCTGGCGGAGCCGGGAGCGCTGATCGGCTTTGCGGGGCCCAGGGTCATTGAGCAGACCATCGGCCAGAAGCTTCCGGAAGGCTTTCAGAGCGCCGAATTCCAGGTGGCCCATGGCTTTGCAGACAGGATTGTGGAGCGGCATGAGCTGAAAAAGGTTTTATATCAGATTTTAAGCGCCCATAAGGCGTCTGCACCGGTCCTGGGGGAAAAGGAGCCCTGGAAGGAATATCTTCCCTCCGAGATGTCGAGAGAAAAGCAGGCGAAGGCTCCCGAGAAAACTTCCTGGCAGAAGGTAAAGGAATCCAGGAATCTTGCAAGGCCCACTGCGCTTACTTATATCAATCTGATTTTTGAGGATTTTATGGAGTTTCACGGGGATCGCTGCTTTGGAGACGACGCGGCGATTGTAGGAGGGATTGCCCTGCTGGAAGGAACGCCGGTAACGGTGATCGGCGTCCAGAAAGGGAATGACGCGAGGGAGTGCGCCCGGAGAAACTATGGCATGCCTTCCCCGGAGGGGTACCGCAAGGCGCTTCGTCTGATGAAGCAGGCGGAAAAATTCCACCGTCCGATTATCTGTTTTGTGAATACTTCGGGGGCTTATCCCGGTATGGAGGCGGAACAGAGAGGCCAGGGAGAGGCAATTGCAAGGAATCTGTTTGAAATGTCAGGACTTAAGACACCGATCCTTTCCATTATTATAGGGGAAGGGGGAAGCGGCGGAGCCCTGGGGCTGGCCCTGGGCAATGAGGTCTGGATGCTGGAAAATTCCACCTATTCCATTCTCTCTCCGGAAGGCTTTGCTTCCATTCTCTGGAAAGACGGAAAGCGGGCAAAGGAGGCGGCACAGGTGATGGGAATTACCGCAGAGGATTTAAAACGGCTGCAGGTGATCGAAACCATTGTCCCGGAATACGGCGGGGCGGATACCTCTACCGTCCGGGATATTGCAGGATTTATGAAGACGCATATGGGGCTCTTTTTGCAGAAATTTGAAGGAATGGACGGGGAGGCGGCTGCCCGCCAGCGCTATGAGAGGTTCCGTAAGTTTTAAACAGCGGGAAGCAGAAAAGTTTTGATAGAGGAGGAGCATCATGCCGGCAAGGATTATAGGAACCGGAAGCCGGCTGCCCCTGCGGGCGGTCAGCAACAAGGAGCTTGAAAAGTGGGTGGACACCACGGATGAATGGATTCGGGAGCGGACGGGAATTGAAGAGCGGCATCTGGCAGTGGAGGAAACCACTGCCTCGATGGCGGTAGATGCGGCCAGGGCCGCGATGGAGGATGCCGGGGTTGCGGCGGGAGAGATTGATTTGATCATTGTGGGAACCGTATCTGCGGATCTGTGCTTTCCCTCTACGGCCTGTCAGGTACAGAGTGAGATTGGAGCAGACAACGCAGTGGCTTTTGACATCAATGCGGCCTGCGCAGGGTTTCTTTTTGGCTTGTCCATCGCAGAAGCCTACATGCAGGCAGGCATGGCAGAGACGGCGCTGATCATCGGAGGGGAAACTCTCTCCAAGATGATGGACTGGCAGGATCGAAGCACCTGCGTCCTTTTTGGCGACGGGGCGGGAGCTGCGGTCGTCAAAAGACAGGAGCGCGGCCTTCTCGGTATCGTGCAGGGGTCGGAGGGAAAAAGCGGAATGGCCCTGACCTGCAGAAACCGACCGGTCAATAACCCTCTGGTCGAAAACGATACCGCATTGGATCACACCCGGATGGACGGCCGCGCAGTGTACCGTTTCGCGGTGAAAACCGTACCTTGCGCCATAGAGAGCGCAATGCAAAAGGCAGGAATTGCCCCCTCAGAGGTTAAATATTTTTTGCTTCATCAGGCCAACCTGCGCATAATCGAGTCGGTGGCAAAAAAATTAGGCCAGCCCATGGAAAAATTTCCGACAAATCTTCAAAAATGTGGTAACATATCAGCAGGAAGCGTACCGATTTTGCTGGACGACGTCAATCGCGGCAAAATGCTGCAAAGAGGCGACAAAATCGTACTGGCCGGCTTTGGAGCCGGACTTACCTGGGGAGCGGCGGTGCTTGAATGGTAAAAATTTCAGGTGAACAGAAATAGGAAGACAGGGCAGACATGGAGATGTATCAGACATTAAATACCTTATTGGTTACCTTGTTTCAGGAAATCATGAATATAGAGCAGAAAGCTCTGATCACGGGAGAATTTAAGGATATTACCATAAACGACATGCATGTGATCGAGGCCATCGGCGTTGCAGGACCGCAGACAAGCTCCGCTGTGGCCAGGAGGCTTTCCGTCACGGTGGGCACCCTGACCAAAGCCATTGACAGGCTCACCAGAAACAGCTACGTGCTCAGAGAGCGGAGCGATGAGGATAAGCGGCTGGTGCTGCTTTCCCT
The DNA here is from genome assembly GCA_910579425.1 of uncultured Lachnospiraceae bacterium. Classification (GTDB taxonomy): domain Bacteria; phylum Bacillota; class Clostridia; order Lachnospirales; family Lachnospiraceae; genus Suilimivivens. The sequence continues at coordinate 7,965 of CAJTVL010000118.1, forward strand.
TACCGAAAAAGGAGACAGAGCCTATTTTCACCATCAGAATTTCCATAAGGAAATGGTTCGTTCGGCGCTGGACGGCTTCAGCGATAAGGAGACGGGAATCCTTGTCAAGTCATTGGGCGGCCTTGTGGACTACTTCCGTGGAGTAAGAGAGGAAAAAGGGTGAAGCATGATTGATAAAGATAAATTTCATGTGCTAAATTATGTCAGGAAGGAAGAATACACCGGCAGCATGGACGGTATGCGATACATGCTGAAAAAAAAGGAAAAAGAGGACGGCTCTGCGCTTGAGGTGATTATCTGGCCGGAGCCTTACTGCTTTTCCAAAACCGAAGAGGAAAAGAAGCAGCGCAGGGAGTTTGCCTTTACCCCCGAGGGGGTGATGGAGGCGGCGGACTATTTAAATGCGGTTTATCAGGAGCAAAGGCCGGTCTGGGAGAAGGCAAAATAAATTTCATATTGCTATTTTCCGGTATTCTATTTATAATAAATGCAGTTAACAGAAGAAAGAACGGATGGGGGAAATGAGGGTGGCACCATTAGTTTTTGATGACCAGGCATTTAACAGGGAAGTGACTTTTTGCAGAGTATACAGTCAGGAGAGCAAGAAGAAGCTGGAAAAGCTTTTTTTGCAGAACCGTATCTCCTATTTTATTGAATGGCAGGAGCGTTCCCTGTTTTCCAGACTGTTTGGGGGAGAAAAACAGAAAGAGAAAAACGTCTTTACGGTTCGGATCAACGAAGCGGATGTGGAGCGTGCATCCGAGCTTGCCAGAGGGATGGAAGATGTCAGGTTAAGAGGAGAAGGACAGGAAAAATAGCAGCTTTGCAGAAATGAAAAGAGTTAAAACCTCATGTGTGAAGGCATGAGGTTTTTCACTTGTATTGCGCATGACAGAAAGGAATCAAAAAGTGAACCGAAAGCCGAAAACAGAAAAAAAGAACCCAGAGACGCAAAGGGGGATAAAGGGACAGCAGCCCCAGAGGAAGCAGAATAAAGCCGGAGAATGTCCTGTTTATGGGAAATGCGGCGGCTGCCAGCTTTTGCATATGGAATATGAGAAGCAGCTTGCATGGAAAAAGCACCAGGTCGGCGAACTGCTGAAGCCTTATGGAAAGCTGGAGGGGATGATCGGCATGAAGGAGCCGAAATATTACCGGCACAAGGTTCATGCGGTATTCGGGATGGACGGCAGAGGCAACACCGTTTCCGGCGTGTACCGGGAGGGAACCCACCAGATTGTCCCGGTGGATAGCTGTCTGCTGGAGAACCAAAAGGCGGACGCCATTATCCGCACGGTCAGAAAACTCCTTCGCTCCTTCAAGATCAAGGTTTATGACGAAGACACCGGCTATGGCCTGCTTCGCCATGTGCTTGTGCGGGCGGGGTATCGGACAGGGCAGATTATGGTGGTGCTTGTCCTGCGTTCGCCCATCCTGCCTTCCAAGAAGCATTTTGTGGAAGCGCTCAGAAAGGAGCATCCGGAGATCACCACCGTTGTAGTGAATGTAAACGATAAAAGAACCAGTATGGTTTTGGGCGAAAAGGAGCAGGTGATCTATGGCCCCGGCTACATCGAGGATGAACTTTGCGGCAAGATTTTTAAGATTTCGTCCCGTTCCTTTTACCAGGTGAATCCGGCACAGACGGAGTTCCTGTACCAAAAGGCAGTGGAGTTCGCCGGGCTTTCGGGAAAGGAAACGGTGCTGGACGCCTACTGCGGCACCGGAACCATTGGCATGATTGTGGCGGCTCAGGCCCATCAATGCATCGGCGTGGAATTAAACCGGGATGCGGTGAGGGACGCCATTGCAGGCGCGAAGAGAAACGGGATAGGAAATATTCGATTTTATCGGGCCGACGCAGGAGCGTTCATGGAGGAACTGGCCCAAAGCGGGGAGAAGGTGGATGTGGTGTTTATGGATCCCCCGCGGACCGGGAGCAGTCAGCAGTTCCTTGCATCCCTGGTAAGGCTCCGTCCTCAGAAGGTGGTGTATATTTCCTGCAATCCTGAGACGCTGGCACGGGATTTGGATTTTTTGTGCGGGAAAGGGTATCGGATGAAAAGAGGGGTTGGGGTGGATATGTTTCCGATGACTAGGCATGTGGAGACTGTGGTGTTGATACAAAGGAAAGATACCTAGAAATCCTTGAAT
>CAJTVL010000119.1 GCA_910579425.1 uncultured Lachnospiraceae bacterium
CCCTTTCCTTAAGCGTGGCCTGCCACATTGGCCCGGGCTCGCTGGCAGTTGCCTGCTGCAAAAAAATACATCCTAATGTGAAGTAAAAGAGGTTTGACACAGATGGCAAAGACGACAGTTTATGACGCCTCCAGCATCACCGTTCTGGAGGGACTTGAAGCAGTAAGAAAAAGGCCGGGAATGTATATCGGCAGCGTTTCCACCAGAGGCCTCAATCATCTGATCTACGAGATTGTGGACAATGCGGTGGATGAACATCTGGCAGGATATTGTGATAAGATTACCGTCACACTGGAAGCGGACGGCTCCGCCACGGTGGAGGACAACGGACGCGGAATCCCTGTGGGGATGCACGAAAAGGGAATCAGCGCGGAGCGGCTTGTGTTCACCACACTCCATGCGGGAGGAAAATTCGACGCCTCCGCCTACAAGACCAGCGGAGGCCTTCACGGAGTAGGCTCTTCTGTGGTAAACGCCCTTTCCACCTATTTGACCGTCCGGGTCAAAAGCGGCGGTTTCATTTATGAAGACCGCTATGAGAGAGGCAATCCGGTGGTAGAGCTGGTAGACGGCCTTCTGCCTGTGGTAGGCAAGGGAAGAGGAAGCGGCACAAAAGTAAACTTCCTGCCGGATGATACGATTTTTGACAAGACCCGTTTTAAGGAAGATGAAATCAAAAGCCGGATGCACGAGACCGCCTACTTAAATCCCGAGCTGACCATTCTCTTTGAGGACAAGCGCAAGGATCAGCCCGAGCAGATCGAATACCATGAGCCGGAGGGAATCATCGGCTTTATCCGGGACATGAACAAATCCGCGGAAAGCGTCTGCGACGTCATCTATTTTAAGGGCGAAAACGAAGGAATTTCCGTGGAAGGGGCTTTCCAGTATATCAATGAATTTCATGAGAATGTATTGGGGTTTTGCAATAATATCTATAACTCCGAGGGCGGCACTCACCTGACGGGCTTTAAAACGGCATTTACCAACATTATCAATACCTATGCCAGGGAGCTGGGGATCTTAAAGGAAAAGGATGCGAATTTCACCGGTGCCGATGTGCGCAACGGTATGACGGCGGTGATTTCCATCAAACATCCCGACCCCAGATTTGAGGGCCAGACCAAGACCAAGCTGGACAATCAGGATGCCGCCAAGGTGGTGTCCAAGATTACCGGGGAGGAAGTAGTACGCTATTTTGACCGGAATCTGGAAACCCTCAAAAAGATTATCGGCTGTGCGGAAAAGGCCGCCAAAATCCGAAAGAGCGAGGAAAAGGCAAAGACCAATATGCTCACCAAGCAGAAGTTTTCCTTTGACTCCAACGGGAAGCTGGCCAACTGCGAATCCAGGGACGCGAAAAAATGTGAAATTTTTATTGTGGAGGGAGATTCCGCAGGGGGAAGCGCCAAAACCGCACGGAACAGAGCCTACCAGGCGATCCTGCCGATCCGCGGCAAGATCCTTAACGTGGAAAAGGCAAGCATCGACAAGGTTCTGGCAAATGCGGAGATCAAGACCATGATCAACGCATTTGGCTGCGGATTCTCGGAAGGCTACGGCAACGATTTTGACATTACCAAACTCCGCTATGATAAGATCATCATCATGGCCGATGCGGATGTGGACGGCGCCCATATTTCAACCTTGCTGCTGACCTTATTCTACCGGTTTATGCCGGAGCTGATTTACGAGGGCCATGTATATCTTGCCATGCCCCCTCTTTATAAGGCCATGCCCAGCAAGGGTGAGGAGGAATACCTCTATGACGATAAGGCCTTAGAGCAGTACCGCAAGCGCCACAAGGGCCCGTTTACCCTCCAGCGCTACAAGGGACTTGGGGAGATGGATGCCTCCCAGCTCTGGGATACCACCTTAAACCCTGAAACCAGGATATTAAAGCTGGTGGAAATCGAGGACGCCAGGATGGCCTCCGAGGTAACAGAGCTTTTGATGGGAACTGACGTACCGCCCCGGAAAGCATTTATTTATGAACACGCCACCGATGCGGAGCTGGATATTTAACGTATCCCGGCCCCATCAGGCTTTGGGAAAGGCATGGTTACTGATATATGGAAGAAAAGATCATTAAAACCGAGTATTCTGACATCATGCAGAAATCCTTCATTGATTATGCCATGAGCGTCATCATTGCAAGGGCTCTGCCGGATGCAAGAGACGGCCTGAAACCGGTGCAGAGAAGGGTTCTGTATGACATGCATGAGCTGGGGATCCGGTATGACAGGCCTTACCGGAAAAGCGCCCGTATCGTAGGCGATACCATGGGTAAGTACCATCCCCACGGGGACAGCTCCATCTATGACGCGTTAGTGGTTCTGACCCAGGAATTTAAAAAGGGGCTTCCCCTCATAGACGGCCACGGCAACTTCGGAAATATTGAAGGGGACGGCGCCGCCGCCATGCGTTACACGGAAGCCAGGCTGGAGAAGATCACGCAGGAGGCTTTCCTGGCCGACCTGGATAAGGATATTGTGGATTTTGTCCCCAATTTTGACGAGACCGAAAAGGAACCCAGCGTCCTTCCGGTGAAGATCCCCAATCTTCTGGTCAACGGCTCCGAGGGGATTGCCGTGGGCATGACCACCAGCATTCCGCCCCATAACCTGGAAGAGGTTATCTGTGCTGTGAAGGCTTATATGCTGGATGAGAGCATCACCACACAGGGGCTGATGAAATATATCAAGGGGCCCGATTTTCCTACCGGCGGCATTGTCATCAACAAGGACGATCTGCTGCATATCTACGAAACCGGAACCGGCAAAATCAAAGTCCGGGGGAAGGTGGATGTTGAAAAGGGGAAATCCGGAAAGACGAATGTTGTCATCAGCGAAATTCCCTACCCCATGATCGGCGCAAATATCTCCAAATTTCTCTCCGATGTGGCATCTCTTGCGGAGAGCAAGAAAACCCAGGATATTGTGGACATTTCCAACCAGTCCTCCAAGGAGGGGATCCGCATTGTGATTGAACTGAAAAAGGATGCGGATGCGGAAAACTTCATCAATATGCTCTACAAGAAGACAAGACTGGAGGACACCTTCGGGGTCAATATGCTGGCCATTGCAGACGGACGCCCCGAGGTCATGAGCCTTCGCCAGATCATTAAGCACAATGTGGATTTCCAGTTCCAGGTCACTACCAGAAAGTATACCACCCTCTTGGCCAGGGAAAAGGACAAAAAGGAGATTCAGGAGGGGCTGATCAAAGCCTGCAATGTGATTGATCTGGTAATCGAAATCCTGCGGGGCTCCAAGGATCGGGCAATGGCAAAGGCCTGTCTGGTAGAGGGGAAAGTAACCGGGATCAAATTCCGCTCAAGGGAATCAAAGGTAATGGCCTCCCAGCTTCGTTTTACCGAAAAACAGGCAAACGCCATACTGGAAATGCGCCTGTACAAGCTCATCGGCCTGGAGCTGGAAGCCCTGATCAATGAGCACGAGGAAACCGTTGCCAATATTTACCGTTATGAGGACATCTTAGAGCGCCATGATTCCATGGCCCAGGTAATTATCAACGATCTGGAGGAAATACGCAGGGCTTATTCCGCTAAAAGAAAAACCAAAATTGAAAATGTGGCTGAGGCTGTCTATGTGGAGAAAAAGGCTGAGGAAATGGAGGTTGTTTTTTTGATGGACCGCTTTGGATACACCAAAACCATTGATTTGTCCGCCTTTGAGAGAAACAAAGAAGCTGTGCTGTCCGAAAACAAATATGCTTTTACCTGCAAAAACACCGGCAGGGTCTGTATCTTTACCAACACCGGACAGCTCTACACCGTAAAGGTAATGGATATTCCCTACGGCAAATTCAGGGACAAAGGAGTTCCCATTGATAATATCAGCAACTTTGACGGCAGTAAGGAAACCGTGATCGCGGCGTACAGCCAGACCAGCTTAAATCTCTACCGGATGATTTTCGTCACCAGGCTTGCCATGATGAAGATCGTAAGCGGCGGGGAGTTTGACGTTGCAAAACGCACCGTAGCGGCCACCAAGCTGACGGAGGAGGACGAGGTGGTAAGCGTTGCCGTTTTAACGGATCAGCAGCAGATTATCCTTCAGAGCCGGGAAGGATATTTTCTCAAATTTGATCTGGAGGAAATCCCCGAAAAGAAAAAAAATGCCGTAGGCGTGCGGGGAATGAAGCTCACCGGAAACGATTGTGTGCAGCAGGTCTACTATTGCGGCAGCGCCGGCGAAGTTCAGATTTCTTATGGGGAGCAGGTATTTGGTTCCGACAGGCTAAGGACCGCCAAACGGGACGGACGCGGGACAAAGTTCAAGAACCTCAGCTAAAAAGCCTCAGCCAGAGAGAAAGGAAGGAAACAGCCAGATGCGCGTAATAGCAGGAAGAGCCAGAAGCCTGAAACTGAAGGTTCCCCAGGGAGAGGGTACCAGGCCTACCACGGACCGGATCAAAGAAACCTTATTTAATATTCTGCAGGGGGAGATCTTAGGATGTACCTTTGTGGATCTGTTTGCAGGAAGCGGCGGGATCGGGATCGAAGCCCTGAGCAGAGGGGCCAGATACGCGTGGTTTGCGGAAAATAACCGGGAGGCAGTTTCCTGTATCACAAAGAACCTTTCTTTTACAAAATTCGCAGATCAGGCGACCCTGCTAAAGGGGGATGTGTTTAACTCTTTGTCCCTGATCCGGGAAAAGGAAGCGGATATTATTTTTATGGATCCGCCCTATGACTGCGGGTTTGAGGAGTCGCTTTTTACGTCTCTTTCCCGTATGCCCTATGTGACGGGAAATACCCTGCTGATCTTGGAGACCCAGATTAAGAAAGAACTGGATTTCCTGGAAAGGAAAGGCTTTACTGTGATCAGAGAAAAGAAATATAAAACCAACAAGCATGTCTTCATCAGACGCTCCGGTGCTGCCGGAGAGAGCGTTTGTGTGGAAAGGCACGCGGAACAGGAGCATTTATGAAATCAGCAATCTACCCCGGAAGCTTTGATCCGGTAACCTTCGGACATTTGGACGTCATCAGGCGGGCCGCAAAAATCTTCGATGGATTAACGGTCAGCGTTTTGAATAATAAACTCAAGACTCCATTGTTTTCTGTGGAAGAACGTGTTAAGATATTAAAGGAAGCAGTCAAAGACATTCCCAATGTGGAGGTGGAATCCTTCAGCGGACTGCTTGTGGATTATGCCAGGTCCAGGGATGTCCATGTGGTCATCAGAGGATTGCGCGCCATCACCGATTTTGAATATGAGCTCCAGAACGCACAGACCAATGCCAAGCTTTCAAGCGGCGGGCTGGATACGATCTTTCTCACGACCAGCCTGGAGTATGCTTACCTCAGTTCTTCCAGCGTGAAAGAAATTGCCAGTTTTCACGGGGATATTTCCATGTGTGTGCCTGAATTTGTAGCCGAGCTCGTATACCGGAAATATGGATTAGAGAAGAAGTAAACGGGGGAAAGCACATGAGCAGCAGAATAGAGCAGTTAATTGACGAGATTGAAGAATACATAGACGGCTGTAAGTATCAGCCTCTTTCCAACAGTAAAATTATCGTAAACAAAGAGGAGATTGACGAGCTCCTTAGGGAGCTGCGCATGAAAACCCCGGATGAAATCAAGCGCTATCAGAAGATCATCAGCAACAAGGAAGCCATTTTAAGCGATGCCAGAGCCAAAGCAGAGGCGCTGATCAATGATGCCACCATGCACACCAACGAACTGATCAATGAGCATGAGATCATGCAGCAGGCTTATTCCCAGGCCAACGACGTGGTGAAAATGGCAACCCAGCAGGCCCAGGAAATTTTGGATAATGCCACCATAGAGGCCAACAATATGCGGATGGCCGCCATGCAGTATACGGACGATATTCTGGCCAATGTGGAAAATCTGATCTCACAGGCTATGCGCACCACCACAGATCACTACGAAAGCTTTTTTGGCGCGCTCAATCATTACAGCGATGTGGTCAATGCCAACCGGATCGAGCTCAACCCGCCGGAAGCAGACGAATATTCGGGAATCGCAGAAGATACTCCAAAGGAAGTAAGCACTGACACCGGCAGTATCAATCTCGATCTCATCAAATAAAATGCCCATCCTGTTTTGTCAGCCAATAACGAAAGGTTCAACCCGGCTTGCCTTTTTACGGAAGCCGGGTTTTTATGCGCAGGACGTACTGGGATGCATCGGCTTATGACGGCTCTTGCCGTTTCTGTTCATAAAAGATAATAGAAAACCGTGACGGCCGTAAGTATCATCTTATGCATCACATACTCCCCGATAGAGAGATCGGTATCCCTGATCATGCTGTAGGTCTGGGCAATACAGGAGAGTCCTCCAAAGGGCAGGATACACAGCACCAGGTAAGGAGCCCTGTCCCCCAGGATTCCGATCCCTCCTGTAATCTCCAAAAGAGCGCCGATTCCTCCCGTAAACAATTCCGTCTTGGAGGGAGAGAGCGCCAGAAGCCTTGCGCCAAGCACAGGCAGAATGAAAAGGAGATTAAAAAAAATCATGTAACCGCCCAGCTTTGCAATCCCTGACAGAGAAGTATAGACGGATTCATCCAGGGCCTGCAGCAGAGAACAGCTCTTCCCGGCCCCGGAAGCCTTCCCTGTTTCAGAGGCCTTTCCGGCCTGAGCGTCCAAAGAAGACTCCCGGCGCAGGTCTTTGGCAAACAGGGTATAGCGCAGAAAAAGCCCGTACAGAAGGGGCAGGCCGTACATCCCGAATAAAGCGAAAACCGACGCCTTTAGGGAAAGCGTGGGCAAAACAAAGCTGAGGAAATAGACCGGCCCTATATTGTTGCAAAAGGACAGCAAAAAGGCGGCTTCCTGCCTGGAAATCTGTTTCTGCTTATAGAGCTGGGCAGCCACATGGGCCCCCATGGGAAAGCCGCAGAGAAAACCGATCACAATACCGTAAAGACAGGCATCCCTGACCCGGAATAAAGGCCCCAGCACAGGCTTTAAGGCTTTCACAAAGGCTCCCGTAAGCTCCATTCGGATCATGATTCCCGAAAGCACCATAAAGGGAAAAAGCGTGGGGATCATCCGTTCAAACCAGAGCGTTAAGCCCTTTAAGGCAAGCGCAAGACAGTCCGCCGGGAAGGTCAGGATCACTGCGGTGAGAGAGACGGCAAGGAATGGATAGAGATAAATTTTCAGTTTCCGCATAGGCTCTTTCCCTTTTTTGTGTTATGATAATGTTTATGAAATGAGGTAGGAAAATTATGCTGGAAAAGACAGAGGCAGTGCTTTTCGATCTGGACGGCTCCCTGGTGGACTCCATGTGGATCTGGGGAGACATTGACAGAGAATACCTTGGCCGCTTTGGCATCTCCGTGCCGGAAGGGCTTTCGGACGAAATCGAGGGGATGAGCTTCTCCGAGGGAGCCCTTTACTTTAAAAACAGGTTCGGGATACCGGATTGCGTGGAGGAAATAAAGGCGTAATGGAACCGGATGGCCTGGGATAAGTACACCCATGAGGTTTTCTTAAAGCCGGGGGCCAGAGAGTTCCTCACCTGCTGCAGAAACCGCAAAATCAGGCTGGGCATTGCCACCAGCAATTCCAGAGAGCTGGTGGAAAACGTGATAGAGGCACAGAAGATTTCAGGCTTTTTCGACTGCATCGTCACCTCCTGCGAGGTAGCGCGGGGAAAACCTGCGCCGGACGTCTATCTGGAGGCCGCCAGAAGATGCGCCGCCTCTCCCGGCAATTGTCTGGTTTTTGAGGATGTGGTTTCAGGGATTCTGGCCGGAAAGGCGGCCGGTATGAGGGTCTGTGCCGTGGAGGATGCGGCATCCCTTCATCAAAAGGCAAGGAAGAGGGAACTTGCGGATTATTATATTACCGATTATTTTGATATTAAGGAGGCTTTCGTTTGAAAAGAGCAGTAAAAGGTAATTTCGGATACATCAGAGCCAAAAGGCTTTCGGTACTCATCAAAACCGCCATTTTCTTCGGCATTTCGCTCTCTCTTTTTGCCGCAGGCTATATCACCACCGGCAAAAAGGAAAATCTGCTCACCATCGTGGCGGTTCTGGGCTGTCTTCCCGCCTGCAAAAGCATGGTAAACGCCATCATGCTCTTTCGTGCCCGCGGCTGCAGCGACCAGGCCAGAGATGCGATCCTGCCCCTGGAGGGACGTCTGATCGGAATGTACGATATGTATTTTACCTCCTACCAGAAAAACTTTGCCCTCAGCCACATGGTAGTGGAGGGAAAAATCATTCTGGGCTATACGGAAAGCGGCTCCTGTGACAGAAAGGCCTGTCAGGAGCATCTGCAGACCATGCTCCGGCAGGGGGGCTTTCAGGATATGACCATCACGATTTCGGATCAGCTTCCCAAATACTGTGAACAGCTTAAGAATTTAAATCAAATGCCGCCCTGCGATACCCCCGAAAAGGATGATGAGGTTCGGGTGGTTTTGTATGAGATTTCACTGTAAGCGAGGTTTTTTATGAGGCAATTTACCGTCACCGAAAAAGAAGCCGGACAGAGGCTGGATAAGTATCTGCATAAGGCTCTGCCCGGAGCCCCTTCCTCCTTTTTATACAGGATGCTCCGCAAAAAGAACATTACCCTGAACGGCAGAAAGGCAGAGGGAAAGGAAAAGCTGGTATCGGGCGATACCCTCACGCTTTTTCTCTCGGAGGATACCATAAAGGGCTTTGGGCAGGAAAGGCCGGAGGGAAAAAAATCCTTTTTTTCCTGTGAGGAGGCTTACAGAAAACTGAAAGGGGTTCAGGTTGTTTATGAAGATGACCATATCCTGATTATGAACAAGCCCTCCGGCCTCCTTTCCCAGAAGGCTTCCGGGGAGGATCTTTCCCTGAACGAATGGATGCTCGGCTATCTTCTGGCAGAGGGCGCCTGGGAGCCTGAGAAAACGGCCGCCTTCAGGCCCTCTGTATGCAACCGGCTTGACCGCAATACAAGCGGGCTTGTGATCGGCGCCAAGTCCGTTGCGGGGGCTCAGATGGCCGGCAGCCTGCTCAAAGACCGAAGCCTGCGCAAATTTTACCGGATGCTGGTGAAAGGGCCGGTGACCCGGGAGGAAACCTTGGAGGGCTATCTGATGAAGGATGAGAATAATAATCTTGTCCGCCTTTTGACAAAACAGGAGCCGGGCGCCCTTTTCATCAAAACCCGGTATTATCCCCTCAGACAGCTTTCGGAGCTGACTTTGGTGGAGGCGGAGCTGATCACCGGAAAGCCCCATCAGATACGCATTCATCTGGCCAGTCAGGGCCATCCCCTTGTGGGGGATTACAAGTACGGCGACAAAAGCCTGAACGAGAAATATAAAAAGCGCTGTCAGACCAGCTCCCAGCTTCTGTATGCATGCCGCCTGGAGTTTCCCAAAATGGAGGCTCCCTTTGAGAAGTTATCTGAGCGGATCATCGAGATTTCCGCCCCAAAAGAATTTGCAAGGCTGCTGGAGGCAAAAAACTCCTGAAAGGATAGAAGGAACTATGGCAACATGGAGCTCCAGAGGGCTACGCGGCTCCACCCTGGAAGACTTAATCAACAGAACCAACGAAAAGTATCTGGAAAACGGCCTGGCCCTGATCCAGAAAATTCCAACCCCCATTACCCCCATCAGCATTGACAAGGAGTCAAGGCATATCACCTTAGCTTATTTTGAGCAGAAGAGTACGGTGGACTATATCGGGGTGGTTCAGGGGATCCCTGTGTGCTTCGATGCAAAGGAGTGTGCAGTGGACCGTTTTGCCCTTCAGAATATTCATGAGCATCAGGTTGCCTTCATGAAGCAGTTTGAGGAGCAGAAGGGAGTGGCTTTTTTTCTGATTTATTTCTCCCACCGGGATGAATTTTATTATCTGCCCTTCGAGATCTTCTACCTTTTCTGGAAACGGGCGACGGAAGGGGGGCGCAAAAGCTTTCTCTATGAGGAGCTGAACCCGGAATATATTCTTCCGAAGAAGCACGGGGTTTTTGTCCCCTATCTGGATATGCTCAGCAAAGATCTGGAGGAGAGACAGCCTTGAAAGGAAAAAATAATTCGCACAAATCATGCAGGAAATAAGCCTTT
>CAJTVL010000120.1 GCA_910579425.1 uncultured Lachnospiraceae bacterium
ACCGAATCCCCGATGTAATGCGAATCAGCAATGTGTGGCTGATTCCAAAGACTGCATCAAAGCCCAAAGACGGGCGTTTTAAGAAAAGAGATAAGGAGGAATCAGACAATGAGTAAGATTTTATTGGTTGAAGATGATATGGAAATCAGTACCATGCTAAAGAATTTTTTGACCACAGAGAAATTTGAGGTAATTACAGCGTATGATGGCAAAACTGCCCTCGACAGGTTCTTTTCGGATAGTTTCAGTCTGGTTTTGCTTGATTTGATGATTCCTCAGATAAGCGGAATCGAAGTCATTTGGCGATTTCACGATGGCTGGCAACGCAGTATTTCCTATCATTTTGACGGCTATTTCTTTGCTTTTTGCCGCTTTGTCAATCGTAAATGCGGAAAGCAAAGATTTAATGTAGGGGGCAGTAACAAGAAAAAATAGATTCTAACGAGGAATTTTCAGCGGAAGGTATTTCAGAAATTGTATTGGATATTTTCTCTTGGAATTTAAAAGTGATGGCTTCCAGTGATGACAAAGTACACATAGCCTGCTCATTCTCCTGCTGAAAATGCAGGGGTATTCCACAAGGGAGATTGCGGCGGTGGCAGGGCTTACCGAAAGGGAGGTCTACAAACGCCTGGAACGGCTCCGTAAAAAATTAAAGCCTATTTTTTATCCTTTCGGGGAAATTTAACCATTTCTGCGGGCTATATCTGGGAGTCTTTTTCCCAGAGCATAATGTGCGGGATATAGCAGTCAATGACGGCGTTGACACGCTCAATAAGTCGGCGGTGGACATCACGCCTTTCCGAAACATCCTAAACGAGATGTATTCAGCCGATGTGTCAGTCAAGATAAAATCAGCGTACCGAGCAAGGTTTCGGGAGAATCGAATTTTTCATCAATTCTCCCTTTAATACATAGTTGTACCCTATCTCCTGCTATTGGGATCCAACGCATCTCTCAGCGCATCCCCGATAAAATTGATTGCCATAACCAGTATCACAATGAGAAGCCCCGCCGGAATCCACAGCCATGGCTGTTTCGTGAGCACCGTCAGGGATTGGGCGCCGTTTAACATATTCCCCAGACTTGCCGCAGGCGGCTGGACGCCTAGGCCCAAAAAGCTCAGGGCTGCCTCGTCCAGCATAGAAAGCGCAAGCACAGAGGTTGCATATACCAGAATCGGCGCTACCGTATTCGGCAGAATTTCCGAAAAAAGAATATGCCTAAGGGGCATCCCCGCCACGATATTCCCCTTAATAAAATTGGTTTCCCGCAGGTTTAGCACATTTCCCCGTACCAGCCTTGCAATCCCCGGCCAATCCACAAATCCCAGAATCAAAATGATATTCCAAAGCCCCGGCTTGAACACGGCCGCCGCTACCAGCACCAGCAAAATATAGGGAAAGGACATGACCATATCCGTAAAGCGCATGATCACCATATCCGCCACGCCTCCAAAGTAACCGGAAATCAGCCCCAGCACCACGCCGATCACCGTGGAAATCAGTGTTGCCATGATTCCCACCAGAAGGGAAATCCGCATGGCATATAACAGCCTGCTGAGCACATCCCGTCCAATCTGATCTGTACCAAGCCAAAATTCCTTAGAAGGAGCCCCGCTGAAAGGCCCCACAATATCGTCGGGCTTATATGGGGCAATCACAGGCGCAAGCAAAGCCGCACCGCCAAGAATCGCTACGATCACCAGACTGACCACCGCCATATGATGATGCATAAAACGTCTCCTTACCGTCTGCAGGTAGCTTTCGCTGACAATATCCTGCCTTTTTCTCTCCCTGTTCTTTTTCATTACCGTTCTCATGCCCTTTCCATAATCTAAAACCAAGGCCTGCAAGGCCATGTAAATTCCAACGCTTTAATCCAACTGGATGGTAGGGTCCACCAGCGCATACAGAATATCCGTCACAAGATTCGCCACAAGCACCACGATTGCCGATAAAAGACAGACTCCCATAATCACGGGATAGTCCCTGCTGGTAATTGCGCTCATGGTCATAAGCCCCAGCCCCGGCCAGGAAAACACCTGCTCAATAATCACCGCGCCGCCAAACAATACCGGGATCTCCATGCCAATTACCGTCACAATGGGAACTAAAGCATTGCGCAGGGCGTGCTTTCCGATCACCTTAAAGTTTCCGATTCCCTTTGCTCTTGCCGTGCGAAGGTAATCCTGCTGTAAAATTTCCAGAACAGCGCTTCTGATATAGCGGATATTACTCCCTGCCATAGACGCCGCAAGCACAATCACCGGCATGACCATATGGCTGGCCACATCTCCAAAGCCGCCTTCCGCCCCCAGGGTAGTCATGCCGCTGGAGGGAAGCCATCCCAGCTTTACCGTAAAAATATAAATCAGTAAAAGAGACAAAAAAAAGCCCGGAATACTGCTCCCCAAAAAGGAAAAAGTAACCACTGCATAGTCCCCCTTGGAGTACTGATGGATCGCGCTGTAAATCCCTGCCGGAATTGCCATAAGAAGGCTCACAAGAAGGGATACTCCCATGAGCAGAAGCGTGGGGCCCAAATGGTTTCCAATCATCTCGCTGACCGGCTGATAGGACTTGATGGAGTATCCCATATTTCCCCGAAGAAGCTGTCCCAGCCACACAAAATACTGAATATAAAAAGGCTGATCCAGCCCCAAGGCGATCTTTTTCGCCTCCACGGCCGCCTCCGAAACCCTCGGCCCCTGCAGCATTTCCAGGGGGCTTCCCGCCATACACATAATGGCATAATCTATAATGGTAATGCCAATCAGCACAGGAATGGCAATTAAGATTCTTTTGATAATATACTTACCCAATCCCCTGTTCCTCCTTACCTGACCTCAGAAGCTTTTTTCCCGCCGCCGGACAGGCTGCATAATGCTCCGGACCTTCCCCGGCCTTTACAAGCTCAGGCTCCCTGCTTTTGCACGTGTCTGTCGCATAAGGACACCTGGGATGGAAACGGCACCCCTCAGGGGGATTGCTGCTGTCGCCGATCTCCCCCTCCAGAAGCTTCTTTTTCTTTTCCCGCTCCTTTGGATCCGGCACCGGCACCGCATCGATTAAAGCCCTGGTATAGGGGTGCAGCGGACTGTTAAAGATCTCCTTTGCCTCCCCCGTCTCCACGATCTTGCCCAGATACATCACCGCAATCCTGTCGCTCACATAATTCACCGCTCCAAGCCCGTGTCCTACAAAAAGCAGGGTGAGATTCAGTTCTTTCTGCAGACTTTTAAGCAGATTGAGAATCTGGGCCTGGATCGATACGTCCAGAGCGCTTACCGGCTCATCGCATACAATAAACTTCGGGTTTAAGGAAAGCGCCCTGGCAATGCCGATCCTCTGCCGCTGTCCGCCGGAAAATTCGTGGGGGTATCTTCCCAGGACATTTCTCGCCAGGCCAACCATATCCAAAATCCTTACCATATCCTTTTCCACCGTATCCCTTGTGGAGACGCCGTGATAAAGCATAGGCTGGGCGAGAATTTCGTAAATATGCTTTCTGGGATTTAAGGAAGAATAAGGATCCTGAAACACCATCTGAAGCTGGGTTCTGATTTTCTGCAGTTCTCCTTTTTTCAGCCGGGACAAATCCTTTCCCTGGTAAAAAATCCTGCCCTCCGTAGGCCGTTCCAGTCCTACCAGTTGTCTTCCAATCGTAGACTTTCCGCACCCGGACTCTCCTACCAGCCCCAGAATTTCCCCCTCCATGATGGAAAAGCTCACGCCGTCCACCGCTTTGGTATAACCGGTAGTGTGGTTGATGATACCGCCCTTGATGGGGTAATATACTTTTAAATTCTCTACTCTTATAAGAGCATTTTCCTGAGGATTATTCTGTGGGGTACTCATTCTGATATGCCCCCTTCCTTACTTACAATACATCTTGCTCTGTGATGAGGCGAAAACTCATAATTCTCCTGAGGACTGTCACACTCCGGCCTGCGGTATTTACAGCGGTCGGCAAAACGACAGCCCTTAATATCGTCATAATCCTCCGGCACAATCCCGGGAATGGCAAAAAGCTCTCTTTCAGCCCCATCCCTGATGGTAGGAACCGTATCCAGCAGCGCCATGGTATAAGGATGCTTCGGATGCTCAAAAAGCTCCTGCGTCTGCGCTTCCTCAATAATCTGCCCTGCGTACATCACAAGTACCCGATCCGCCATATTTGCCACCAGGCCGATGTCATGGGTAATCAGTATCATCGACATACCGGTTTCCTTTTGCAGATCCCTGAGCAGTTCCATAATCTGTGCCTGAATCGTTACGTCCAGAGCCGTGGTCGGCTCGTCCGCAATCAGAAGCCTGGGATTACAGGACAGAGCCATGGCAATCATCACTCTCTGACGCATTCCTCCCGAAAGTGTATGAGGATATTTTTTCATGATCCCCCCGGCATCCGGCAATCCCACTCTCTCAAGCAGTTTCCGGGCGCGCTTTCGTGACTCTTCTTTGGATAAATGCATATGAGTCCTGATACTTTCCATAATCTGGCTTCCCACCGTAAAGACAGGATTTAAGGATGTAAGGGGATCCTGGAAAATCATTGTAATCTGGTTTCCCCGTATTTGATCCAGCTCCTTTTCCGTCATGGAAAGAAGGTTCTTACCGTCAAACAGGACAGAACCGTCAGTGACAGCTCCGCCCCTCCCTAATAGTCCCATAATTGACAGCGATGTTACACTTTTTCCGCAGCCTGACTCGCCCACGAGGCAGACTACTTCTCCCTCGTCCACATGGAAATGAATATGATCCACACTGATATTCTCTCCATAATCTCCTGTAAAGGCGGTGGTCAGTCCCTGTACTTCCAGTAAATGTGACATGGCACTTCCTCACTAAACACCGAATGCCCGGCCCGGCCTGACATCCTTCTACTGAAAACGGTCTGCGCAGCAAGTGCGCAGACCTGCTTTAATCTGATCCTTACTTACTCCACAACCTCCCAGTTCTGCACGTCATTGAAAAATCCGTATGCACTGGGTTCTGCCCCGCTTAAACGGCTGCTTACCGCTCCCTGGGCGCTGATGATATATACGGAGAACATGGGAACATCCTCCTGTACCTTTTTATCTACAATCGAGTAAAGATCCCTGATCTCGGAAATATCGCTGGTCTGCTGTGTTCCTGCCAGCGCCGTACTGATCTCTTCATTGGAATAGCCGGTCCAGCTTCCCTCTCCGCTTAAAAGCCAGTCTACATCCGGATAAGGATCCACCGGCGCATAGGTATACTGCACCGCCATAATATCATAGTCCGTAGACCCTGCCACGGTCATAAGCGTAGCCAGATCCACCGTCTGTACCTCCACCTTAATTCCGACTGCCGCCCACTGTGCCACCAGCACCTGAGCGCCGTTTACAAAGGTATTGTCACCGGAATTTACATAAAACCGCAGGGTCTGTGAACCGTCCCATCCGGCTTCCTCCAGAAGCGACTTTGCCTTTTCCGGGTCATAGGATATGGGCGTAAGATTTTCGTCATAGAAAGGACTTGCGGATGACACAAAACCGTCTACCACCTCTCCATGCCCCTTTAAGAGCTGTTCCACAAGCTGCTCTCTGTCAATCGCGTAAAGCAGCGCCTGCCGCACTCTCACATCAGGAATATTGGCCGTCTGGATAAAAGCAGACTGATTGGTGATGGGCGCCCCGTAAACAGTCTTTACATTTTCGAGGGCTTCAATACTCTCAAAATCCTCCTGGGGGATCGCAGTCATAGTGTGATGGGTAATGTCGATCTCTCCTGACTGAAGCCCGGCATAAATCTGGCTGGCGTCCACGATCCGGATATTCAGCTTGTCGATCTTCGGCGCGCCTTTCCAGTAATCTTTATTTGCCTCATAGGAAATATAATGGTTATTATCATACTCCGTCAAAAAGAACGGGCCGCTGACTACGTCCGGGCGGTTAAACCATTCTGTCGTGGCCAGCTCCTGCTCGCTGAACTTTTCAATCACATGCTTCGGCATGGTGTGCAGATACCTTGCATAGGTATTTTCAAAGGTGGTCAGAGCCATGGGATATTTGGAGGTAAACTGAACGGTTTTGTCATCGATCACCTGAATCCCCTCCACGCTCTCCGCTCCTTCTTCCACAAAGCCCTCGTCTCCCACTCCCTCAAAGGCATACAGCATCAAAGTAGTGTTATTCACTACCGGGCTGGCCAGGCGGCGCACTGTGTACTCCACATCCTCCGCCGTCACCGGGGTTCCGTCAGACCATGTAGCCGCGTCGTCAATGTGTACGATAAAATTAAGATTATCCTCTGTGGTGATGGAATCTGCCAGCATATTCTGGAAATTCAGATCCTTATCCAGTTCCACCAGGGGAAGAAACATCAGCCCGATCGCATACTTATTAATCTCTGTCTGATCAATCACAAAAGGATTGACCCCTCCAAGAGAGTCCGTAACGCCCACATTTACAATTTTGCCTCCCTCTGAGGCTGCGCTTTCTGCCGGGGCTTTCTCTTCTGCTCCGGAATCGCTCCCTGCGCCGGTTCCTTCCTGGGAAGCTTCGTTTTCATTCTTCGTCTCCGTTCCTGCATCGCCCTGCCCTCCCGAACCGCATCCTGCCATCGTGAAGGCGAGGGCCAGAACAAGTACAATAGATAACGCATTTCTGATCATTTTTTTCATAATTTACTCCTCTCTGCACATCTTTATATCTGTGCATGGCGACATTTTTTCATCTTTTAAGACAGCACCAGGCGTTCCAACGCCCGATGCTGATTTTAATAGTTGGTTCATTATACTGTTATGGGGGTAAAATGTCAATATTCTCCAAAGAAAATTACAAATTAACCGTTAACACGCCGGCCTGCGCCGCACCTCCCGCCATGGCAGACGGATTTTCATTCCCCGCCGGATGATTCCCCGGCAAATAAAGGCGTGGACAGATAGCGGTCCCCGGAGTCCGGCAAGAGCGCCACGATGGTCTTTCCGGCATTCTCCGGCCGACTTCCAAGGATTGCTGCCGCTTTCAGGGCAGCGCCCGAGGAAATCCCCACCAGAATACCCTCGCTCAACGCAAAGGCCTTCCCCTGGGCAAAAGCATCCTCATTTTCAATCGCAATGACTTCATCATAAATCTCAGTGTTAAGCACCTTCGGCACAAAGCCCGCCCCGATTCCCTGAATCTTATGGGCTCCCGCCGTACCCTTTGACAAAACCGGGCTGGATGCGGGCTCCACTGCCACGATCCTGACATCCGGATTCCTGGACTTAAGGAATTCCCCCACCCCGGTGATGGTGCCGCCTGTGCCTGCTCCCGCCACAAAAATATCCACCTTGCCCTCCGTCTGCTCCCAGATCTCAGGCCCGGTAGTTTCTTTATGAATTCCAGGATTGGCAGGATTCTCAAACTGCCCCAGGATCACGGCGCCCGGAATGGAATCCTTCAGTTCCTGAGCCTTTGCGATGGCTCCT
The DNA here is from genome assembly GCA_910579425.1 of uncultured Lachnospiraceae bacterium. Taxonomy (GTDB): domain Bacteria; phylum Bacillota; class Clostridia; order Lachnospirales; family Lachnospiraceae; genus Suilimivivens. Next base: position 7,441 of record CAJTVL010000120.1, read on the forward strand.
TTCATCCCTTTGGCGCCTTCCGTGAGCACAAGCTCGGCCCCGTAAGCGGCCAGCAGGTTTCTGCGCTCAACGCTCATGGTATCCGGCAGGGTAAGGATTGCCCGGTAGCCCTTTGCAGCGGCCACCGCCGCAAGGCCGATTCCGGTATTACCGGAAGTGGGCTCTATGATGGTCGCCCCCGGCTTTAGGCTTCCCTTCTCCTCCGCATCCTCGATCATGGCGCGGGCAACCCTGTCCTTTACCGACCCTGCCGGATTTAAATATTCCAGCTTTGCCAGGATCACGGCATTTTTTACCCCTGCTTTCTGTGCGTAACGGCTTACCCTCAAAAGGGGGGTGCCTCCAATCAGCTCCAATGCGCTTTCCTTAATTTTACTCATAAATTTCCTCCTCCTTTTTAAACCTCATTTATGATAAAAACTGCTTTATCCTTCCTCAAAGCGGCCAAAAACCCGTTCCAACTCCCCGATCAGATCGCATCCTGCCTCGATCCCCACCGAAAGCCGCAGAATCCTGTCCGTAATACCGTTTCTCGCAAGCAGCTCCCCCGGCACCTCCGCATGGGTCTGGGTAATAGGATAGGTGATCAGCGTCTCCGCTCCCCCCAGGCTTTCCGCGAAACGGATCAGCTTCACATGTTCCAGGATAAATCCGGCGAGCTTTGCCTCATCCACCTCAAAGGTGATCATTGCGCCAAAGCCCCGGCACTGCTCCTTCATGATTCCATGCCCCGGATGAGAAGGCAGGCCCGGATAGATCACCCTTGTCACCCTCGGCTGTTTTTCCAGCCATCCGGCCAAGAGAAACGCATTTTCCTGCGCCTTTTCCATGCGAAGCGCCAGTGTCTTAATCCCCCGAAGCACCAGCCAACTGTCAAAGGGGGCAAGCCCAGCCCCTGTGGTCTTGGCCACAAACCGGACCTCCTCTGCCAGAGCCTTATCACGCACCACCACAAAGCCTGCAATTACGTCGTGATGGCCGTTGAGAAATTTCGTGCCGCTGTGAATCACAATATCCGCACCCAGCTTAAGAGGATTTTGAAAGTATGGGGACAAAAAGGTATTATCAACAATCAACAACAGCTTATGCTGCGCCGTGATCTCCCCAAGCTTTTTCAGATCCGTTACATTCATCATGGGATTGGTCGGGGTTTCCAGAAATACCGCTCTTGTTTTGTCTGTAATATAAGGAAGAATGTCCTCACGGCTTAAATCAACGTCAGTGAAAACCAGGCCGTTTTTTTCATTTATTTTCCGAAAAAGGCGGATACTTCCTCCATACAGGTCGGAATCTATGATGATATGATCCCCCGGCCTAAACAGCTCCATCACCGCGGCAATCGCCGCCATACCGCTGGCAAAGGCCACTGCCTCCTGCCCGCCTTCCAGCTCCGATACAGTTTTTTCCAACTGCTCCCTGGTGGGATTCTGCATTCTTGTGTAGTCATAACCGGTGCTTTTTCCCACCCCCTTATGGGCAAAGGCAGCCGTCTGATAAATGGGAAAGCTCAGAGCTCCATAGGTTTCATTCTCTTTTTCGTTGTCCTTTAAGTGCAGACACTTCGTCGCAATATCATACTCGCCTGGCATTGTCATCTCCTTATTTATATGGCAGAAATCTTAATTCCGTCCTCAATGTATGAGTCTTCTTTCAACGGTCTAAGTATACTATTTTAGTAGGAAATGTGCAAATACCTAAAAGATTCAGCCGGCTATAGTTTTTGACTATATCCGACATTTTTTTGAAGTAACCGTACTTTTCTTGACAAATCCTCCAAACAGCGGTATATTACTATCACTTTGCATCATATGATCTGTTTTTGAGGAGCACCACCATGAAGAACCTTTTAAACTACCAGACGTCCGAATACGACTGCGGGCCCGTAAGCATTCTCAACGGAATCCGCTATCTTTTTGAACGGGAAGAAATTTATCCAGATCTCATTAAATTCATTATGCTGTACTGTATGGATACCTACAATGAGGCTGGCGAGCTGTGTAAACACGGCACTTCTCCGGCGGCCATGAGCTACATGACCTGCTGGCTGAATCACTTTGCCCAGACCAAAAAATTTCCTCTTTTCTGCGAGCATTATTCCGGGGATCAGGTGCGCCTTACTCCTGAAAGCCCAATTACAAAGGCCCTCCACAAAGGCGGCGTAGTGGTGCTTCATCTTTTTCTGGATGTGGGGCACTATGTTCTGCTGACCGGGATCGAGAAGGATCGGGTCCTTCTCTTTGACCCATTTTATGAAGAGGCGGATGATCCGGAGCTTGACAAAGAATATGACACACATGAAATTTTCTTTATCTGGGATCAGCCCAAAAAGGCCAACCGCTCCGTTGCCATCGAGCGTATGAACCGCCTTACCAGGGAATTTTATGAAATGGGAGAATATTCCTGCCGGGAAGCTCTGGTTATGTTTCACACCGGCTCCTGAGTTTTGGAAGATAAGAACAAATGTCAAACAAAAAAGTCCGGATTGCTTATAATTCCGGACTTTTTCTTTACTGCTCCATCTGTCTTCCCAGAAAGCCTGCTGCCGACTGGATCAGCTTCTGCTCCACCTCTCCCAT
>CAJTVL010000121.1 GCA_910579425.1 uncultured Lachnospiraceae bacterium
TCATACAGGTTTGCTCCAGTTTTGTATAGGTACGGACTATCTACCGTTTACGTTTATCTGCTTGGCAGGAAAGAAGGAGCGCGATTTATGCAGGAAGAAACTTCCCATAGTTCCTAGATACAGCTACCGGCTTCAATACCCGAAGGGAAAAAACATACCGGAGAAAGGGATAGGGACGGGGAAACAGGAGAAGGAGAAATAGACGAAGCGCTGAAAACAGACTGCTACTTGATCAGCAGATACCAGCAGGAGTTATCTGCCATGAATGCTTTTGAAGACGCAGTGCTGGGCATTCTTTCATCTTGCGCAGGAAAAGATAAGCTGATAACGTATTTGGAGCGAATGATTTCACATGACAAGGAATTCTATCATCTATATGATTGCACACAGCCTGTCTTAATCTACACAGGCTGTGACTTGTGTTACAATATCCTGGACACATTTAGCGCAGAACTTGGGCATTCTCTTGAAGAACTTGGACAAACGGTTGAATACTTTGATTCTTCAAAGCAAGCCTTCGAAGAGATCACCCACTATACCCAAAGGAGGTTTAAAGCAATAATTGGTATGCAGACCAACATGTTTTACGCCAAGTGGAAAACAGGCGAGTTTGTCCATAACGGAATGTCCGGACCTAAATATAACTTTTTATTTGACCACCCAATCTGGCTGAATAGCTATCTGGAACAAAAACCGCATCGCTTATGTGCTCTGACGCCTGATGGAAATTACAAAAAATTTATTGAAGAATATTTCGATCATTCGGCAAGATTTCTGCCTCCCGGAGGGGAATACACTCTATACGAGGAAAAAGAAAGAGATTATGAGGTTTCCTTTCTTGGAAGTTATGGAAAAGGACTCACAGAAAGCCTGAAAATGATCAAAAGCGTTGACAGGCAAAGGGCCTGTTTCGTCAATCGATATATAATATATATGCGCAGGTACTTAACGGAAACTCCTGAGCAGGCATTTAAAAGGGCCTTGGATTACTATGGAATTTCCTACACCAAAAAAGAATTTCTAATTGCATTCCACCGGGAACGTTGGGTGATTACGGAATTAGCGAATTATTATCGTAACAAGGTTCTTAAAACGATATTGGATGCCGGAATTAATGTACACGTTTTTGGCAATACGTGGGATGAAAGCCCCCTGCGGGGACATCCTTCACTGATTCACCATGAAGCCGTATACGGAAAAGATGCCCTTAAAGTTTATGCCAGGACAAAGCTCTCTCTCAATGTCATGAGATGGCATAAGGATGGATTTACCGAGCGAATTGCCAATGCAATGCTGCAAAAAGCATTGGTCATTACGGACAAAACTGCCTATCTGGAAAATAACTTCACAGACGGGGAAGATATTCTGTTATTCGACCTGAATCATTTACAGGGAATTCCCGCACAGATAAAGGAACTGCTTACCTGTGAAAGGAAAAGAAAAAGGATCGCGGATAATGGCTTTAAAAAGGCGCTGCAGCAACACACCTGGAAAAATCGCGCCGTTAAAATCCTGGAAATGATCGAGGAGGACGAGGCAAATCATTAATTGAAATTGTTTATCCTTCACATAACACCATAATTTTAATGTAATCCTCGCTCTTTGTATGCATGATCTCAAAGCCTTCCATAAACGATTCCATGCTCATCCGATGGGTAATCAGCTTTTCCGGATTTACTTTTCCCTCCTCCAGCCGCTTTAAAACATAATGCCAGTCATCGTTTTCTTCATGGGTGAAAGAGGAATTCCATGTTCCGATCAGACGTATCTGGCTGCGGAGAATTTTCCAGTACAGATTCTTCTCCAGAGCAACGTCTGATGCGGGGTTCCCAACCAGCATCATCCTTCCCTCTACGCACAGGCTCCTTATTCCCTGCTTTAATACATCATTTTTTCCTACACAGTCAAAAAATATGTTTACACCCATCCCGCCTGTTTTATCCAAAATCCATCCCGGGAAATCCTCATATCGAATATCACAGTAGTTTTCCCCCTGGATACCGATATTTTCCGCCATGTTTCTCTGGAAGTCTTTATTTCCTGCTACATACAGCTCACGGCATCCCATCTCCTGCAAAAACATGGCGATGCATAAGCCAATGGTCCCCAGCCCGCACACTGCAATTGTATCCGTGCGGGAAGGACATGCCCTGCGTATGGCATGCACCGCCACTGCCATAGGCTCCATCATCGCTGCCTGCTCCATTGTAACCGAATCCGGCAATGCAATCAGATTCCATTCCGGAACCTGTACATATTCCGCAAATCCTCCATTGGTTCTGGAGCCCAGGTAACTGTAATTACTGCACATTTCGTACTGCTTTTTTTGACATTGAGGGCAGCTCATACAGGGGATTAAGGGAAATACTCCTACTCGCTTTCCAACCAGACTGCTGCTTATCCCCTCTCCCGCTTCTACTACTTCTCCTGTAAATTCATGCCCCGGAATTAGCGGATGCTGGTACGCTCCGGTTCTATAAATTCTGGGAATATCAGACCCGCAGATGCCGGCCGCTTTCACATGCACCAGAACAGTCCCTGCAGCGGCGCAGGGTTTCTGTATCTCTTCATATCGATAATCCCCAATTCCATGTAATACGTAAGCCTTCATCTTTATCCCCTCCATACCGGCTTTATGGCTGAGCTTTAGCCGACTGCAGAATCTGTTGAAATCGAACAAGATCTTCTCTTGTGGTAACCTTAAAATTCCGTTCTTCTCCTGCCACGCAGCCAATATCCATTCCGGCTAAAACGGCGGGTTCCGTTGAGCCGTTTATCTTCAAAATCCTGTCCGGCAAAAGCCTTTCATTGGCCTTATAATACAGCCCCACCCGAAATGCTTCCGGCGCCTGCCCCGCCATCAGTCTATCTCTTTCCAAAAGGGATTCTATTCTTCCATCCCTTCCATAATAAACCGTATCCTTTACAGGAATTACTGTTATCGCTCCGTCATGTTCCCGGCATGCCTCTAAGCAGTCTGTGATAATCCTGTCCGATACCAGCGGTCTTGCAGCGTCATGCACGATTACCACATCTTCCTCACAGCCATATTCCAATATGTCCTGTAAGCCGTTCCATATTGACAACTGTCTGTTCTCTCCCGGAGCAGAAAATCCCTGCAGCCCGGTACAACCTTCCTGCAACGCGCATTTCTCTAAAAAAGCGTGCCACTGCTCATCCGCCACGATCTGGATCTTATCAATTTGCTCATGCTGTGAAAAAGTCCTAAGACAGTAGGCAATAACCGGCTTTCCCCCCACCTCAAGGTACTGTTTGGGTATATCTCCCCCGAATCTGCTGCCGCTTCCTCCTGCCAATATCAACGCTATATTCATCTGTCCCTCCATACCAGACTCCGGCGAGCATTACCGTGTAAATCCGGCGCTTTTAAGCCAAATTCAGATAACCGAGCATCTCCTTTGCCCTATGTACATAAGTATGCCCTGATGCAACTTTTCGGAAACCATTTTCAGCGATCTGTTTTCTTTCTCTGTCGTTTTGCAGATAGTAAGAAATTTTTGAATAAAGATCTGCTCTGCTTTCGAAATATACAAAATCCTCATCCGGTTTAAAAAAAGAAAGAAAATCTTGTTGAAAATTGGTCAGCAAAAATCCCCCTGCTCCCATAATTTCAAAAGCTCTGAGCGGTATACCATTTAAGATGCTCCGCAGAGTAATGTTTAAATTTACAGCCGCCATTTTGTAAACATAAGGCGCATAGGAATAGACATCCACCACGCCATGATTACTGCATCCTTTTATTTGCAGCGTTTCATCCGGCGTATACAGATCCAGGCCGTATTTGTCCGCCACCTCTGTCAGCAGTTCGAACCGCTCCGATGCCGTAATCTGGCGGTTAATCACATACTGTGCAAACAGATATTCTATGGTTTCCACACCTCCGGGCCTTACCTGCATGGGAAGCGAATTTTGCATGTCCTTTACAATTTTATCCGGCAGAAGCTCCTGAATAAAATTATACCCATATACCTGCTTCTGGGCCTCCATCAATCCCTCCAGATATCCTCTGGTATAGTCGGATACTCCTGTCATTCTCTGATAAAACTGATGCTTTTCCGTATACAGTGATCCTACGAACGCCACCTTATGTCTGGGGCTCCATACTGTCTTCTCAAAGCCTCCAAGGTCATTCATACTTTTCAAACGCTTCGTATTTGCAGCCATTGGCAGGTAATGAACCGTTGTGATACCTCCCCTGTGAAATTCTTCATATACAGCGCTGTCAAATACAAATACATAATTTGTTGGGTAAACTATGGAGTAATGATACATCCGCACGTGAGGGCTGTCGTAAACCCATGACACATAAGGAAGCCCCAGATTTTTACATGCCACAGCCACGATGGGAAAATAATTAAAGGAGAATAAACAATCAACAGACAGCCCATGGAACTGTCCCTCCAATGCTTTCACTGCCGCTGCGTCCTCCGGCTCCGCATGATCTGAAAAAGGGCACCCTATCACGCTATGCCCCAATTCTGCGAATGCCTCCTGCATATCTTCCCTGCCAAAGCTATCCCATGTAAGCATTCCTATTTTCATTTTAATCATGCCTCCTTCTCAGCGATCAGCCTTCGGACAGAGTATTTAAAAATCCTCTAATCAAATTTAAGCCTTCTAATATCCTGCAAAATTTCTCCATAAGGTTTTTTCTTTCCAAACAGCAAGGTTGTACCAAGCACAAATCCATCCATTCCCTTGGGGGCAAATTCTATAATTTTTTCTTTGCTGCAGGCGCCGTCCCAGTACAGCTTAAAGCCCATTTTATCTTTTAGCCGGAGCAGTTTCTCGATTTTTTCCCCTACATACGGCATGTACATCTGTCCTGCATTCCCGGGATTTACCGTCATAACCAATACTTTGTCCACGATACGCAGCATCTCAATGACCGTCTCCACACTGGTTCCGGGATTAATTGCAATTCCCGGAACCAGACCGGCATTGATAATCTTCTGTAATGTAGTCGAAGGATGATACTCAGCCTCCGGGTGAATATAGACCGTATCCCCCTTGCGCAGTTTATCCGTAAACAGATGAATGTTATTGTTTGGATGCTCAATCATTAAATGCACATCCATAGGCTTTGAGGTGGCGGATGCAATATAGGCCATATCATTTAAAGACATGGCAAAATTAGGCACATACCGCCCATCCATAATATCTATATGAAAGGAATCGATTCCACCCGCATTCAGTTCACGGACTTCCTTTTCCAGGTTCCCGAAATTTACGCACATCATAGATGCATTCAGTTCAAAATACATTTTATTTTCCCTACCTGCTTATTTATTTTGGTCTTTTTCGATCTCCGCCACTTTTTTTCTGAGTTCTTCAAGCTGTCGTTTATAACAAGGGTAATCATGCATCCCTTCACTCCGCACAGGTTTCCTGTAGTCCCCATAAATCGTCTTTAAGACCTCATCATAATTCCCGGGGACCGGAATGTCAAATCCCTCAAAGGGCAAATATGACGTTTCCGCAAACCATGCATCCTCATATACTTTTCCGAATTTCAAATAATCCAAGTACATTGCGATCTGATGGCTGGGCTCTGCGCTGCCTGTTTGATGGACTTTATAATACGGAAGTCTCTCCGCTGCATGCCAAAGTTCCTTAAGAAGCTCTGCTTCACGTCCCTTTTGCCACAGATTTCGATGAATGCTAATCCCGTATTGCTTCTTTAGAATATCAAGCAGCCTGCCAATCTGCAGCATTGCCGCCTCCGCATCCCTCTGTTCTTTCTTCTGTTGTTTCCCCTCACCCTTCTTTGCCTGAAATTCCAATTGCTGCAGCATAAGAGCGCTTGCAAAGATACTTCTTTGCATTTCAGATACCTTCTCATCAGAAGGAATTGCATCCAACGGAAAAATATCAATTCCTACGTAAAAAGGGCAGCCGTGAAACCTCTGTAAATGCTCCGGTTCTATGCTGATCGAATCACTGTTGTTCACATATACCTGATATTCCGGATACCCCTTTCTGGCAAAAGGGGCTCTGACTACATAACCCTCTGGCAATTCTTCCGGTAATAGATTTAACAGCTTCCGATAATCCTCACGCCTCATCCAAATATCAATATCATCATCCCAAGGAATAAAACCCTGATGGCGGACAGCTCCGAGCAATGTGCCATAAGCAGCGTACCATTTCAGGTCATGCCTGCCGCAGACACATGCGACCTCATTTAGAACCTCCAATTCGGCCGCCCATACCGTCTTCATGGTGCTATCCACCAAAAAACCTTCCCGTTCCTCATTTTGAAAATAATCTACCGGAAACTCCAGCATTATTGCTCCCTCTTTCTGGCCGATTCCACCTCCGCCACGTATTGTCGTAACTGTTCCAATTGCTTTTTATAAAACGGATAGTCATGGAGTGTAGTATTTTTAATACATACAGAATAATCCCCATAGGTCGAGCGCAGAATCCGGTCATAGCCTCCCGGCACAGGCACGGAAAATCCCTCAAATGGCATCATCTCCACATTCTCAAACCAAGACGCCTGATAGAATTTGTTATACTTAAGATAATCCAAATACATGGCCAGTCTGCCTGACTCATTACCTTTTTTTCCGCCGTCACCCATAACGATCTCGTTTGCAAGTCCCCAAAGTCCTGCCGACAGTTCATTACGTTCATCCTCAGAGGCAATTTCCGATAATCCGTTTCTGTCAATAGTGACATCTCGCTGTCTTTCCAGTATATCCAACATCTCTGCCAGATCTGCATTTATTTCTCTGCTCTTTATCATTAAGGCAGCCTGTCTTGCCATTCTGAACAGATTCATCCGGAGGGAATTTTCCTCATCTTCTTCCAGGAAATCCAACGGAAATACATCGATCCCCACCATAAACGGACAGCCATGAAACTTTTGCAGATGTTCCGGAGCTATACTGATCGAATCACTGTTGACAATACAGGAATGGTATTCCGGATACCAGCTTTCAAGCATCGGACTTCTTACCACATATCCCTTGGGCAGCTCTTTTGGAAGATATGTGAGGAGCTGCATATAGTCTTCCCTTATCAGCCATATATCCATATCGTCATCCCACGGAATAAATCCCTGATGCCTTACCGTACCAAGCAATGACCCAAAGGCCATATACCAGGTCAATCCATGTCTCTCGCATACTTTCGCGATCTCACTCAGGACCTCCAATTCCGCTGCCCACACTGTCTTCATGGTCACATCTACCTGAAAATCTTCCCGTATTTCCGCCTGAAAAAAATTTTCTCCAAAGCTCAGCATTTCATTCCTGCTCCGTTTCCAATTTACGAATCATCTCTCTCATTTGATCCAACTGCTTCTGGTACATCGGATATCCATGCATTGTTGTATTTCTGATTCGCATATGATAGTCTCCATAAATTATTTTTAAAACAGAATCATATCCCACAGGAACCGGCACACCAAAGCCTTCAAAGGCCGTATATTCCACATCTTCAAACCATTCCCGCCGATAGACTTTATGGTTCCAGTTGATATAATCCATGTACATTACAAGGTTATCACTGGATCTCTTCCCAAACTGCATTGTCACCTGATTGCCCAGCCAGTATAGCTTTGAAACAAGAGCTTCTTTTTGCTCCGGAGCAAGAAGCCAGGGCTTAAAGGAGATATGACATTTATTTTCTAAAAATGAAAGTGCATTCTTTAATTTTATTGTATTCTCAAGAGTTCTTTCCTCTTTATTTACCATGGTAGCAGTAGTGCTTATCACATCAAACACTTCCCGCTCCCTTTCCTGCTCCCTTGCATCCGCCGGAAGATAATCCAACGGGAAAATATCCACCCCCACCACAAACGGACACCCATGAAAATTCTGTAATCTTCTCGGCTCTATACTGACAGAACGGGCGTTTAATATGCAGGAATGAAACTGAAGATAACCCAGCTCAGTCAGTGGGCTGTGTACAATATAGCCCTCCGGCAGTTCCTTCGGAGCAACCTGGAGGAACCGCATATAGTCATCCCGCTCCATCCAGATGTCCATATCGTCATCCCATGGAACAAAACCTTCATGCCGGATCGCACCAAGCAGCGTCCCATAAGCCGCATACCAGGTAATTTCATGCCGCTCGCAGATTTCCGCAATCTCCCGAAGTACCTCCAGCTCCGCCGCCCACACGGTTTTCATGGTTGCATCAACCAGGAACCCCTCTATCTCCTGCTCCTTAAAAAATTCCTTGGGAAAGTCTAACATCACTGCTCCTTTAGTTCTTCCATGCGCTTTCTTTTTGCTTCCGCAATCAGCTCATCCAGCCGCGCATATTTTTCCTCCAGGTCTCCTACAACATCCCGGATATGCTTAAGCTGCTTATTATAAAGAGGATAATCATGCATTGCCCCTGCATTCACACGTATATTATAGTCTCCGTAAATACGCTTTAGGATTTCATCATAACCTGCCGGTACAGGAATCAAAAATCCTTCAAAGGGCTGATGGATTACCTCATCAAACCACTCTTTGTTATATATTTTGTGAGGCCAATTGGCATAATCCATATACATCACAAGTTGGTCTCCATCTGCCTCGGTGAAGCTTGTACATAACTGGTTTGCTATCTTATAAATAGCCGAAGCCAATACCTCGCCCTGACGCTTATCCCGCTCCAGATCTACCCCGCATACCTCTTCTATCGTATCCAAGGCATCCTGGAGATCTGCCTCCTCTTCCTCATTCCGCTCTTCCTGCTTTAGCAGAAGTGCTGACAAACCAAGAACATAAAAAATTGCCTTTTGCCCTTCCCGGTCTTCCTCATTGTCTGGCAGAAAATCAAGGGGAAAAATATCCACCCCCACCAGAAACGGGCAGCCGTGAAAATTGCGAAGACGTTCTTCGCTTACACTGATCGAACTTGAGTTAAAAACACAGGAATGGAACTCCTTATATCCTCTATCTGTTAACGGACTTTCCACTATATAACCGTCAGGAAGCTCTTTCGGCGCTACCTCCATAAATTTATTATAGTCGTCCCGTTTCATCCAAATATCAAGATCATCGTCCCAGGGTACATATCCCTCATGACGGATCGCTCCAAGTAAGGTCCCATATGCCGCATACCACTGTATACCATGACGTTCGCATACCTCAGAAATCTCCCGGAGCACTTCCAACTCAGCCGCCCAAAACACTTTCATGGTACTGCAGATTGTAAAATCCTCTCTTACCTCTTCCAAAAAAAATTCCTGTGGAAAATCCAACATAATATTTCTCCTTAAAAAATTAGGAGCTGACTTTCGTCAGCTCCTATGGTAGTTTTAATTAATTTGCAATGATTAACCCAGAAGAGACAATACACCCTGATTAGTCTGGTTAGCCTGTGCCAACATAGCCTGACCTGCCTGAGCAAGGATCTGGTTGTTGGAGTATCTAACCATCTCTGTAGCCATATCTGTATCACGGATAGAGGACTCAGCGCTTGTGGTGTTCTCAACAACATTGTCCAGATTGTTGATAGTGTGCTCAAGTCTGTTCTGAACAGCACCCAATTTAGCTCTCTGCTTATTGAGATTCTTAATAGCGTTCTTTACGCTCTTGTTCAGACTCTGTGATGCACTCTGAGTCTTAGCATTAGCAGCTGCACTAAGACTAAGCTTTGCACAGTTCATTGCTGTGATGCTCAGTGTGATATACTGTGACTGCTCAGCACCTACCTGAAGTTTGATACCTGCAGAACAGCTACCATTCAACAGTTTTCTTTCATTGAATGTTGTTGTGGAAGCTACACGGTCAATTTCACTCATGAGTTGTTTCACTTCCAGATTGATGTAAGAACGATCTTCTGACTGAAGAGTACCGTTAGCACCCTTTACTGCCAACTCATTCAGACGCTGTAACATATCATGTACTTCATTCAAAGCACCTT
>CAJTVL010000122.1 GCA_910579425.1 uncultured Lachnospiraceae bacterium
TGAACCAGTTTTTTGAAAATGTGAGAGTGTTTGACGCTTCCATCAATGCCATTGAGAACCCGGAATCCGATCAGGCAGTTTCTGAGCTCCTGACGCTTTTGGATTCTATGGATACTTCCTTTCAGCAGATGGCGGCTCTTGAGGTGCCGGATTGTTTTCCTGGTGTGGAGGAGCTTGCGGATGACGCCAGTATGTATATGTCGGAGGCCGTCTCTTACTATCATATGGCTTATGAGGGCGGCGGCTTTGATGCGTCTCTTGAGGACGTGGCCATGCAGAACTATGCCTTCGCCAACACAAGGCTTCAGTATATCATTTCCATTTTACACGGCGACATTCCGGAGGAAATTTTCACTTATGAGGACGAAGAAACGCCCGATGAATAATCTCAGGCGTTTCTTTGAAATGTGCCGGCAGGGCCGGACTTACTCTGCTTATTTCAGAAGCCGGATCCTTCCAATCAGAGGAACCTCCTTCTCTTCCTGGTTGATGGCGGCCACCAGTCCCAGGATCCAGCAAACCATCATAAAGATTCCCCAAATCTGGCCAAGGCAGGGAATAAGCGCCGGGATAAAAAAGATCAGGATCACAAGGGCCTGATTCAGATGAAATTTGGCCCCTTCCTTGTCTCCTGCCAGTAAGGCGACAAAAAATCCAATCCATGTGATATAGGCTACAATACTTGTGGTTTTCGCATCCATCTCATACTCCTCCTCTTAACGTCAAATAAATACTGAAAATCCTGATTAATTTCATGATCCACTGAACCAGTATCACCCCAATGGCGGCATACAGATAATATTCTATATGAATCTCCCTTTTTTCAAGGTTATTTTTCAGGCGCTTTCTGTAAAAATAAAGCAGCATAAAGTGAAAATAGGCTAAAACCCCAAAAATAACGGAAGGATTCAGTTCCAGGCTCTTCACAAAATCCCCCAGGAACAGGTAATAAAACGCCCTGGTACCTCCGCAGCCGGGACAGGGCAGGCCGCATCTTCGCCGTATGCTGCACTGGCCCAAAGCCCCGTATTTTTCATAGCCGGTTTGGGCGAACCAAACCCCGGCGATACAAAAGGGAAGCCACAAGAACTTCCCTAATTGATAAAAAATACGATCCCCCCGGTATTTTTTGTGTTCTTTAGGATCAATAATAGAACTCATCGGCGAATTCATAGAGCAGATCGTTGTATACTGAAGTACCGCTGATAATCAGGGAGAAAACCACAATAACAATGGCTACGCCGCCGGTTGCAATTCCGGCAATCGCCATCCCCTTCCCGTCGTATTTGAAGCACAGGGTGATAATGCCAAGTACAATTGCGGCAATGGCCAGCACAGCGCTGAAAAGGCCAAGGCAGCAGCATAACAGGGAAATGATGCCGCATACCAGAGAGGCAATGGCAAATCCGATATTTCCGCCTCCCTTCTTTTCGGCATAGGGCTCCTGGGAATAGTACCCGGGCTGACGGGAATCATAGTACCCGCCGGAACCGGCCCCGTTACTGTCATAGTTCTGGCCGGATGAACCATAATTGATCTGTATTTCTGGAATCGGCGCAGGCTTCTCTTCCTCCGCATCCGTAATCTTTTCAAAATAAGAACCGTTCTCGTCCCCCGAAAACAGGCCTCCCTCCTGTTTGGGGGCCTCCTCCCCGCCGCCAAAATCCGGACGCTCCAATTTCGCGCCGCAGTTACAGCAGAATTTGGAAGAGGGATCGTTTTGATTCCCGCATTGGGTACAATATATCTTTTTCTCTTCGCTCATTTGTCCACCTCTTGCTCATATTATTTCTTAAAATAGGAATGCCTCACAAAAGCACGGCATCCGCTTCTTTTTATTGTAAGATAATATGAAGTAAATGTCCATATAAATATTTTTCCTTTTAGATAATAATTTTTCTGAAACATAAACAAGCCATAGTACATATGATAAAGCATAATCAAAAACCTTTTGGAGGCAAATATGAGTGATTTAACAGCTACTGGATGTGGATGCGGAAGTCCTGCCAGCAATAACAACGGATGTGGGTGCGGTTCCATGATTTGGCTCATTATTTTACTTTGCTGCTGCGGAAACGGCAATAGCTTCGGTTTCTTTGGCAACAATTCCGATAATGGGTGCTGCGATCTCATCTGGCTTATTGTATTACTGTCCTTCTGCGGAAACGGCAATAACGGCTGTGGCTGCGGCTGCTGATTATACAGCATAAAGGATTCTTTTCATCATGTCTGAAAAGTAGGCTCTGAAAGGGGCCTACTTTTCTGCATACAGGCTGATCTGAAAACATAAAATATGGAAACGGGTGGAAAGGAGAAGCTATGGACCCAAATGAACATCATACGGAAAGCACTTCTAAGGTAATAGCATTTGACACTCTCTTTTGCACCAATCATATCCAAATGCTGAAGGTCATGCTTCCTTATATGGACAATCAAACACAGAAGTCTATGGCTGTCTATATTAAATTTCTGGAATTAAATTATACGATGGAATATTTCCGAAGGCATCCCAACTGCCTCTGCGGCTGCATGGAGAGAGAGCAGTCTCCCGATTTATTCAAAATGTGTTCCGAGCTGCTTCCTTACTGTACAGAAAGAGAAAAAGCGCAGCTTGAACAGATTCAGAATATTTCGCGCAGTATGGAAATGTATAAGGAAATGTCCCAAACCATGGAAATGATGAAAGATTTTATGCCGGATGCCGCTGCTTTCATGGATTCTTTTGCAGAGTCCGGCCAGGAAGATCATTCCCCGGATCAGGAGGAAAATGAGAAACAGGGGACATTCGGGAATTTTGATATGATGAGTATGCTGATGAATATGCTCACTCCTGAGCAGAGACAGATGTATGAAATGTTTGGAGGTAATCAACATGGAGAATAGTTGGATGAACGACGAGTCGCTGAAGGAGATTGATTCCTATAAGCTGGAATTTTTGCAGGCGCTTATGTTCGAGAGCAATCATCTGAAAAAGGAACAGATGCTCCCCTTTTTGATGGCGGTAGCCAAACGGGGAAAAGAGAAAAAGGTTTCTTTTTCCGAGGAGGAAATCAACAGGATCGTAGCCGTTCTGCGAAAGCAGGCGTCTCCCGAGGAGACTGCCAAAATCGAGAAAATTATGGCTATGCGCTCACGGAAGTAGAAAACCTCTGGCTTTTTTCTTCCGTTTAAAAGCCGGCTCTGAAAAAAGCCGGCTTTTGGCAGTACATAACTTTTGGGGAAAAGAGTGTTTCCTTACCCCTTCATCACAATATTTACAATTTTACCCGGAACATAAATTTCCTTTATGACGGTTCCGGTGAGCTTGGCGGCAATGGCCTCCTTTGCCCGGGCAATGACCTGATCTTTCTCTTCATCTCTGGCAATATTTAAAGTTGCCCTGGTTTTTCCGTTGATCTGAACGGCGATCTCGATGGTTGCCTCAACGGTCTTTGCCTCATCATACTCCGGCCAGGCACTCTGGTAGATACGCCCCTCATAGCCGCAGCGCTGCCAAAGTTCCTCGGTAATATGGGGCGCTACCGGGTTAAGGAGGGTAAGAAGCGTCCTGTACTCTCCTTTGGTGACGCTGCTTTTACGGTAAAACTCATTGATGAGAGCCATCATTGCCGCAATCGCCGTGTTATATTTCAGGGTTTCAAAATCATTGGAAACCTTTTTGATGGTCTGGTGCATTTTCACTTCCAGGTCTTTGGAATAGCCGGGCTCCCCGTTTACAAGCTCCTGCAGCTTCCAGACCCTCTCCAGGAATCTGCGGCATCCCCTGACGCCCTCGTCTGACCAGGCGGCGCTCAAATCAAAGGCGCCGATAAACATCTCATAGGTGCGCAGGGTGTCAGCGCCGTACTCTCTCACAATATCGTCGGGGTTGACAACATTTCCTCTGGATTTACTCATCTTCTCCCCGTTTGAGCCAAGAATCATACCGTGGGAGGTTCTCTTTGCATAGGGCTCCGGGCAGGGAACCACTTTTTCGTCATACAGAAACCGATGCCAGAACCGGGAATAAAGAAGATGCAGGGTGGTATGCTCCATGCCTCCATTGTACCAGTCCACAGGCATCCAGTAGTCAAGAGCCTCTCTGCCGGCCAGTTCCTTTTCGTTTTCAGGGTCAATGTAGCGCAGGAAATACCAGGAGGAGCCTGCCCACTGAGGCATGGTATCCGTCTCCCTCTCGGCAGGGCCGCCGCACTTGGGACAGGTGGTCCGTACCCAGTCTGTCATTTTGGCCAGAGGGGATTCCCCATTGTCGGTAGGCATGTAGCTTTCCACCTCGGGAAGCTCTAAGGGAAGTTCACTCTCCGGGAGAGGAACATAACCGCATTTTTCACATTTGACAATCGGAATGGGCTCTCCCCAGTAGCGCTGTCTGGAAAATACCCAGTCACGGAGCTTAAAGTTGGTTTTGGAATGTCCGATTCCCTTTTCGGTCAGGAATTCCGTAATTTTTACTTTTGCATCGGCGACGGAAAGCCCGTTCAGGAAATCAGAGTTCACAAGCGTTCCCGTTTCCACATCGGTAAATACCGCTTCGTTTACATCCACCGGACTTCCGGCAACCACCTCGATAATGGGCATGTTAAACTTCTTTGCGAATTCCCAGTCACGCTCATCATGAGCCGGCACCGCCATGATGGCGCCTGTTCCATAACTCATGAGCACATAATCGGAAATCCAGACTGGGATTTCCTTTCCATTAACCGGATTGACGGCCGTAAGCCCCCGGAGCATGACGCCGGTTTTCTCTTTTGCAAGCTCGGTGCGCTCAAAATCAGACTTCCTTGCCGCCAGTTCTCTGTAGGCGGCAACCTCGTCCCAGTTTTCAATATCCTCTTTGTATTTGTCGATAAAAGGATGCTCCGGGCTCATGACCATATAAGTAACGCCAAACAAGGTGTCCGGTCTTGTGGTGTAGACCCTCATCTTATCCTCTTTGTCCTTTAAGAGGAAATCAACCTCCGCACCGGTGGACTTGCCGATCCAGTTTTTCTGGGAAACCTTAATGCGCTCTATATAATCTACCGTCTCCAAACCTTCCAGCAGCTTATCCGCATAGTCAGTGATTTTAAGCATCCACTGGCTTTTTACCTTCCGGACTACCTCTGAGCCGCAGCGCTCGCAGACGCCGTTTACAACCTCCTCATTGGCAAGCCCTACCTTACAGGAGGTACACCAGTTAATGGGCATCTGAGCCTTATAGGCCAGTCCTGCATTGAAAAGCTTTAAAAAGATCCACTGGGTCCATTTGTAGTACCTGGGATCCGTGGTATTGATCTCCCTCTCCCAGTCAAAGGAATAGCCCAGGGAATGAAGCTGTCCCTTAAAGCGCTCCACATTGTTTTTGGTCACGATCCTGGGGTGGATATGATTTTTAATGGCATAGTTTTCGGTGGGAAGTCCGAAGGCATCCCAGCCCATAGGATACAGAACGTTGTAGCCCTGCATTCTCCTTTTGCGGGCCACAATATCCAGAGCCGTATAAGGCCTGGGGTGCCCTACATGAAGTCCCTGGCCCGAGGGGTAAGGGAATTCAACCAATGCATAGTATTTCGGTTTCGTGTAATCGGAAGAAGTCTGAAAGGCCTTCTCCTCATCCCAGATCTTCTGCCATTTTGTTTCCACTTCTCTGTGATTATATGGTATTGCCATCTTTTCCCTCTCATTTCCGCAGCATTATCCTGCTTTCCACTTTAAATTAGTCACAATTTTACTCATCTCGCGGTGAAATGTCAATGACTTCATTGAGTCCGTAGCCTTCCCTGTACTCCAAAGTAATGGAGTCCCCCTCCTGATAACGGATAATTTGGAGCAGGGCTGCGTTTGACAGATCAATATCATAGATGTCCTCCCGGCCCTCCAGACACAGATAATAGTGGGTATTTCCCTCCAGAACCACGGGAGAAATGCTCTCTATTTTCCCGCTGACGCTTTTGCCTGCCGAGGCAGATTCGCTTACAATACCGTTGGTGCTCAGAAGCCCTGTATAATTCCGCTCACATTCCTGAACCGTATCCCCAATGGCAACCCACTGGTACTTCTGGACATTCACCATAGCATACTTTTTCACCAGGCCCGCGCCGTCTTTGAGAGCCATAAAATAAGTGGGCTCATCCGCAATATTGAGAAGAAGCGGGAAGGTGGCGCGGTATCCCAGATTCTGCACCTGGCCTTCCGCGGAGGACATGGCCGAGTCTTCGATGGCTCCCTCCACCTTGTAGGAACGGGTTTCCATGGTGCGCTGGTTCATCAGCACAAAGCCCACATTGGACTGGTCGCCGCTGACGCTTGTGATTCCGGTGTAGACCCACACATCATCCTCAAGGGCAATATAATTGTAGCCGTTGGTAGACTGAAGGCAGTCTTTCTGTCCCAGCATGGAATTCCAGTATCCATGCTTGAGGAGCCCTGAATAATCATAAAGCCTTACAAGCAGCTCTGCGGAGTACACCTTGTCAATCCAGGAAGGCACATCCTCCACCGCATAGTCGACGCATTCCCCGGTCTGGGCATTGCACAGCACTACCCTGCCTACGGTCTGGCCGCCAAAAAGGCCGATATTAAATTTTTTTACAGGACACACCCAGTACGGAGTCCCCTCCTCGTCAATCTCAAAAAAGATTTGATCGTCAAAAATATAGGTGGGGAACCGAAACCGCAGATGGCGGTAAAGATTTCGGTTAAAATATTCTCCCTTGGAGTATTTGATCCCTTCCGAGAGCTTCACGCACTCTGTATTCTGAGTCGTCATGTCGATCAGGATATAGGCCGGAATCCCGTTTTTCTGGTTGGTCAGCCACTTAATCGGGCTTGCATAGGTCAGGGGAGTCACCCGGACAGGCTTTCCCTGGTAATTGATTTGGGAATAATCCCCGGAAACCTCAAACTGGGAAACCATATCCACCATACTTCCCATCTTCCTGTTGCCCAGCAAAGAGGCGGAGTCCCTGTCCAGCAGGGGGATGGTCTTGTAATCGACCTCCTTAATGTCGTCTGTAAACTCCCGCTCCTCAATGGTGAGAAGCCGCTGGTATTTCGCGGCATTGAAGAAAGGAGATGACAAAAGTGAGCCGATCACATAAAAAAGCCCCAACAGGATCAAAAGGAT
Source organism: uncultured Lachnospiraceae bacterium (assembly GCA_910579425.1). Taxonomy (GTDB): domain Bacteria; phylum Bacillota; class Clostridia; order Lachnospirales; family Lachnospiraceae; genus Suilimivivens. Next base: position 7,106 of record CAJTVL010000122.1, read on the forward strand.
TGCCAGGGCTTTAAAGACAAGCCCAAACTCCTTAAACCGGAACCGGAAAGCCCGGATGCCCTCCACCGTATCCGCCCCGCTTTTTTGCAGTTGTTTCAGCCCTGAAAGCAGCATCAGAACAAACACAAGGAATAAAATAACGCCCCAGGTTCCTTTGGAATGGAGATTGATTGCCGGAATCGTCACATAGTAATAGACGCCCAGAAAAGCAATTCCAAGAAGAACCAGAAGGATGGTTCTCAGCATTTTCTTTTTATCCATAAATCTTTCCTTTCTTTTAGTTTTTGTTGAGACATAAGGGCAGTCCGCAAAACGTGCCGCCTTTTGCTTTATTATACAGTTTTTTCTATTAAAATACAACAGGATGCTGCACACCCCATACGCAGCATCCCGTCATGTTCTTTGCCTTCTCTAAAAAGAATTTCTTTCCTTAATCCTCCGCGCCTTCCGCTACCTTGGCAGCCCTTGCAGCAACTTCCTTTTCCTGAATATCGCTGGGAGCCTGCTCATAGCGGGAGAATTCATATTCATAATTCCCCCGGCCGCCGGTCATGGAGCGTAGATCCGTACAGTAGCCAAAGAGTCCCATCATGGGAACATCCGCCTCGATCACCTGCTTGCCGCCGGGGGCAGGATTCATGCCCAGAACTCTTCCGCGTCTCTTGTTCAGATCTCCCATAACATCACCTGTATAGGAGTCCGGAACAGTTACTTTCAGGGAGACAATTGGCTCTAACAAAACAGGACTTGCCTCCATAAAGCCTTTCTTGAAAGCCTGAATCGTGGCCATCTTGAAGGCCATCTCCGAAGAGTCAACCGGATGATAGGAACCGTCATAAAGAATTGCCTTCACGCCCACTACCGGATAAGCAGCCAAAGGTCCCTTTAAGACAGAATCCTGGATTCCCTTTTCCACTGCCGGGAAATAATTCTTGGGAACGGCTCCGCCTACTACCTGCTGTTCAAATACGTAAACCTCCCCTAAATCACCCAAAGGCTCGAATTTCATCTTAACGTGACCGTACTGGCCATGTCCGCCCGACTGTTTCCTGTACTTGTATTCCACATCGGAGGTCTTGCGGATGGTTTCCCGGAAGGCAACCTTGGGCTCTGTGAGTTCAATTTCAACCTTATATTCATTCAAAAGCTTACTGGAAATAACCTCTAAGTGAAGGTCGCCCATTCCATAGAGAAGCATCTGCCTGTTCTCGGAATCGTTGACATACTTCATGGTCTGATCTTCATGAGAGATCTTCTGCAGGGCCTGGGAAATCTTATCCACATCCCCTTTGTTTTTGGGATTATAGCGCTTATATGTATAAGGCTTTGGCATCTCCCATTTTCCGTATTTGATGGTGGTAGCCTTGGTGGAAAGGCTGTCTCCTGTCCTTGCGGCCGTGAGCTTGGCCAGGGCGCCGATGTCTCCGGCGTGGAGCTCTTTTACCTCGATGGGCTTGCTGCCCTGGAGCACATAGAGCTTGCCGATCTTCTCTTCCACATCTTTGTCCACATTATAAATCACATCATCGGTCTTTAACACACCGGAATTTACCTTAATCAGAGAGTATTTACCGATAAAAGGATCCACAATGGTCTTCCAAATATAAGCGGATTTTGCTTTGGAGAAATCATAGTCCGCATGGTAAATGTCGTTGGTTTTTAAATTGATTCCTGCAATTTCCCTGTTTTCGGGGCTGGGGAAGTATTTGATAATATCGTCTAAGAGGGTGTACATCCCCTGGCACAGAACGCTGGATCCCATCGTCATAGGCACGATACTTCCGTCGCATACATTCGTCCGCAGGGCGGCTCTGATCTCGGCGTCAGAGAAAGTCTCCCCGCTGAAATAACGCTCCATCATCTCCTCGCTGGTCTCTGCCACCGCTTCCATCAGAGTGTCACGGCAGATCTGAAGATTGGGCTTGTTATATTCAGGAACCTCGCATTCAACCACTTCCTTGCCCTGCCATCTGTTTCCGGTTTCGGTGATCACATTGACATATCCCACAAACTTTTCGTTTTCGCGGATGGGCAGATGAAAGGGAGCCATCTTCTTGCCGAACTGCTCGGTCATATCCTCTACTACCTGACGGAAAGAGGCGTTATCCACGTCCATATTGCTTACATATACCATTCTGGGCAGCTTATATTTCTCGCACAGCTCCCAGGCCTTCTGAGCGCCGACCTCTACCCCGGCCTTGCCGTTCACCACGATAATTGCGGCCCCTGCAGCACTGATCGCTTCTTCCATCTCTCCGGCAAAATCAAAAAAGCCGGGAGCGTCCAACAAATTAATCTTATATCCTTCCCATTCGATGGGAACTACGGAAGTACTGATTGAAATTTTTCTTTTCTGTTCTTCCTTTCCAAAATCGCTGACGGTATTCCCATCGTCTACCTTACCCATTCTCGATGTGATACCTGACAAATATGCCATAGCTTCCACCAGGCTGGTCTTACCAGCCCCGCCGTGTCCCAGCAAAGCTACATTTCTGATTTTGTCAGTTGTGTAAATATTCATATAAGCTCCTCCATTTTAAGCATTGAGCGGTCTCGGAAACTCTTTAAGCCCGAATTTCCGCTCTTTTTTCATGTTCT
>CAJTVL010000123.1 GCA_910579425.1 uncultured Lachnospiraceae bacterium
GGTCATATATTGTCAATTTAAAATATATTGAAAAGGTAAACAGTCATGAAGTTACGCTTTGCAACGGATTAAAGGTAGTAATTGGAAGGATTCACAGTAAAGAGTTTAAGAAGGAGTTTTTTAAATGGAGAATGTGGTTTGATGATTGATTTTGTGTCGTTTATGCAAAATCTGTGTTGTTTATACAGGGAGTATTTTATATTCCTTCTCACTGTGATATAAATATGGTGTTAATCATGTTACAGGAGGATAGCAGAAGTGGTACAAGGCATGTTACTTATGGGTTGGCATTTAAATGGAAAATCAGTAATGAAAAAAGCGGTAATGGCAATGATAATGGGGGCGGCTCTGTTAACAGTTTCATCTTGTGGGCAGGCAAAGGAAGACGCTCAAACGGATGTAATAAGCAGCGATGCAGAACCAGGCGGCGGCACTGGTGAAGTTCGGGAAACACAAAATGCCAACATTACCGGTTCGGATTTGGCAGAATTGGAAAACCTGACAGGAGAATATGAATATTTATCGGATTATGGAATCGGTAAATTAGTGATTCAAAAATCATCCAATGGATATGATATTTCCGACTATGAGTCGGAATCTTCCTGTCGCTTTTTAGCGGATTCATCTAATATAGAAACTATAGAAAATAATCGGATATATGTAAAGTACCCCGAACAGGTATTTTCTGACGATACAGTTAACTTTAGCTATTATGTTTTAGAATATAGTACAGATGAAATCAATGTGTATTACGGAGAAGCAGGGTTTGAAGAGGCTCAGTTGTTATATCATGCCACAAAGAAAACAGAGGTGAGGGCGGACGTATATGAGTATGAGGGTGAATATAATAGTTATGATGTAAACGAGCCGGCGTTAGAAATAAAGAAAAATGATGATGAAACTTATCAGATACAGATAGATTTATTCAGGCTCTGGGGTTTTTATGATGATGCGGGAAAAATTACGGAAGAAGGATTGGAATTTGCAGCAACAGGTCCTGGTGGAAATGAGGTGAATGGAGTCATTAAATTGGAAGAGGATATTGCGGTCGTAACCATTTTTGGTCAGGAATGGCTTGATTTTGCAGGATTGAGTGAATACAGATTTTACAAAACCTCAGATGTTCCTAACATAGATGATTTTCCGGCAAATCAGCAGGAGAGCAATATGCAGGATGCTGCGGATACTGGTTCGGAAGCAACAGATGAATTATTAGATTCCTTTATCAATGGATTGGCAGACGCAGTTGACTCTGAAGATTCGGCATCGACATTTTCTGTTAGCGATTTAAATATGGATTCTGAGGAAGGGGATGCATATTCGATTGGAGAGAGAGTCGATCTTGACAATGATGGAGAAAACGAACTGATTATTAACGGGCCTTATGGTGGAATATACCTTGATGCGCGTGATGACAAGGTATATGAATTTGCCGCAGGAGAGGGCACTGCTCTTATTCTTTCTTATACCTGCTATAATGGAGCCGTATGGATTATGTACAGCAACAGATCGAGTGCAGGATTTGAATTTTACCATATGGAAAAATTTGAAGGAGCTGATAACTTAACTGCAGAAATGAATTTCGGTGAGGAATTTGACGTCAATAATGCAGAAGCCGGAATAAAATATACATTGAATGGGGCTGAAATTTCATATGATGAATATACAGAATTATGCAGCAAAATTTTTGCTGCTGAAGTAAATACAAATTATTAAGAAATTAATGAATAAATGATAATTGTGATAAAGGACTGTTTCGGCAGTCCTTTATAATCCGTATGCTAAAATAAAATTGTTGACCTGAAGCGTACTTCATAGTTTATGATAACAGGGAAAGGTGGATTTATATGTATTCAGCAAAAGAAGCAGCAGAAATGACGGGATTATCGACAGCAGCATTAAGGTATTATGAAAAGGAACAGTTATTGCCGCAGATTTCCCGGACAAGCCAGAAATACAGGCAGTATTCGGATTCAGATATTGAATGGATAAAAATGGTTCAATGCCTGAGAAGGGCAAATGTGCCAATCCAGTCAGTTAAAAAATATATTGCCCTGTTGGTACAGGGTGGGAAAACAATGGAACAGCGGTATGGCATGGTTCAGGATTACATTAGGGATATTCAGGAACAGATGGATCAGCTGCAAAATGCGCTTGCCTTAACACGCGAAAAGTCAGCATTTTATGAAAAACGTTTAAAGGAGCCGTCAAGCAGGGATTTAACATATCTGGAAGAATGGGAATTGTTTAAAAATGAAGAAGGGAAGGAAGAATGAAAACGGTTTTGATTACGGGAACCACCAGCGGGATCGGAAAAGCCTTTGCGGAAAAATTCGCAGATGAGGGGTATGATTTGATTCTTGTTGCGAGGAATGAGCAGAAGTTAAAACAACAGCAGGCAGCTTTGCAGGAGAACTACCATGTGGCAGTGAAATACATTGTTCAGGATTTGACACAGGAGAGTGCGGCAGGTTTGATAATGGCGGATATAGATAAATGGAAGGTCACCATTGATGTTCTTGTAAATAACGCAGGCTTTAATGAGTGTGGTTTTTTTGTGGATACCAGACTTGACAGGGAGCTTGAAATGATAAATATGCATATACGGTTTGTAACAGAATTGACAAAACGTATATTAGTACATATGAAAGAAAACGGCTATGGGAGAATCCTGAATGTAGGCTCAACAGGCTCTTTTATCCCATCTCCCACAGATGCTGTTTATTCTGCTACGAAAGCATATATTATGTCTTTTTCCAATGCTTTACGCGGCGAGCTTAGTAAAACAGGGATAAAGATAACTACTTTATGTCCGGGGGCAACGAAGACAGAATTTGCTGTAAAAGCAAATATTCAAAACACATTGCTGTTCAGGATTGCAGTTATGAAGCCGGAAAAAGTAGTGGAGATTGCTTACCGTAAGATGATGAAAGGAAGAAGGCTGGTTATTCCGGGGATATATAATAAGCTGTTGGTTGTATTTTCCAAAGTAATGCCAATAAGCCTAACAAATAGGATTACGATTCTTATGATGAAATAAATGCGGCAAAATTGGGGAAAATGCCATAAATCATGTAAAGACCGCCGCACTATGGAAACTGCAACGTTCATGCTGGCATAGTCTGGCGTTTTCAAAGCCGGCAGGGATTGATCGTCCTCTTTTGTACCATGCTCGGCTCGTCGGGTTTCCTGATTGCCGTTCCCGTTTGCTCCTGGAACTTGCGGTTTCTCTCCCGCCGCGGGCAGCGGGAAATACGCAAATTCAATGGCGGCACTGAGTTCCGCTGTCTGATTGATATTCTGAAGCAGATGGTCTATCTGGAATTGAACATCCGCCCTGATAGCGGCCTCGTCTCGGAGTTCGTCTTTTGTTTTGTTCCTAAGAGTGAAAGAGTATTCCAGCCGAGCTTTGTCCCCTGCATAAGAGGATGTTACTTCTCCGCTGTAGCTTCGTGTTTTCCAATCGTCGCCAGCCAGCGGCAGGATGTAAAGCAGAAACTCGGCTATGGTCATTTCCTCATAGCCGTCAAATCGGAGGGACAGCAGTTTTTCATGTTTCCCGCTGGTAAAGGTGCTGTCCGACGGAAGGGGATCTTTTGCGCTGACGGGTATGCCGGGGGCCGGGGTGTTTCCCTGTTCTCCGCAGCCTGCCAGCGCACCCATGATAAGCAGAGCGGCGAGAACGAGTAATAGGTATTTTTTCATTATCAAATGCTCCTTTCTGTTACCCTTTCCGGGTACAGCTTTATCATACCGGCCCAGCTTGAATTGAGTTTGTATTGAATATGTTTTTTATGTGGAGAAACGCAAACTTTGCGTTGGAAAAGGGCGGCAAGCCTTTCGCTTACCGCCCTTTGAGGTCTGATATTTCTAAAATTGTGCTGATACCATTACGCCTTGTGATGTGTTTTTGATTTCGATTGCCGCCCCATGCAGATCAAGAATTATTTTGACAATGTATAAACCCAATCCTGTACCGCCGGTCTGTCGGTTTCTTGACTGATCTACACGATAAAACGCCTCAAACAATTTTGGAATATCCTCGTCAGGGATATGTACCCCTGTATTCTCAATCGTCAAATGCGCTTTTTCAGCGGCCTGCCATACTTTAACCGTTATTCGTCCCCCCGCTGGGGAATATGCGGCGGCGTTTCCCAAAAGGTTATCCACTACTTTTTGAAGAAGCTGCAAATCGCCTGAAATGCAGATTTTGGGGGATATATCTTTTTCAACAATCTGATTGCAATAATCCTCAATAGTAAATAATGCTTCCTCTTTTGTAAAATGGGAAATGTCCTCAACGAAATAAGGCCTAATTCGCCTTATCAATTCTATATCGCACCCCTCTGATCGTTTCTATGTAGTCTGCGGCTCCGAGCTTTTTCCGTAAGTTTTTGATATGCGTGTCAATAATCCGTTCTTCTCCGAAAAACTCATATTTCCAAAGAGTTTGTAAGAGATTTTGCCGCGTTAAAATCCGGCCCTGGTGCGTTATCAGCTCCCGCAGGATTTCAAACTCGCGGGGCGTGAGGTCAATACTGTCTTTTGGGGTATGTACTCGATACCCCTCTAAATCCAATGTAAGATTTTTGTAGGTAATTGTCTGCGGTTCGCCAGACTGTTTTGCGGAGCGGCGTAAAACAGCGGCGATTTTCCGCAACAGGACAGGCATGGAGAACGGCTTTGTAATATAGTCGTCGGCTTGTAAATCCAGCTTTTTTTACAGCAAGATTATATACGGACAACCAAATTGTTTCAAGACTTCTTTGCCCTGTGATATGAATGGAATTATTTTAAGAGAAGTGGTGAAATACGGTGGTGCTATTACAAAGGCCCAACCTGGACGTGGATGATGCCTTCTGCAATGGATGTCCTCCGGAATGCCATATCTTGAACAGCTCCTAAAGGTTGGCTTCTTCAAAATGGAGCAGGAAATTCTGGATTTAAACTGGTAGCAGTTTTTGCAGTGACAGAAAAAGAGTTTGTATAGAAAAGATGGATAGCATATAGAAAATTGATAAGCAGGGTATAGCTCGGAGTGGTTTCCCGGAAAGGGATCCCACTCCCCTTTTTATATATGGAGAATAACATCTAATGCCATTTTATGGCCCCCGCAATTTAACAGCAGAAGCCGCCATCCTGCGCCGCTTACCATCAAGGGCGGCATAGTGCTTTCTGGTGGTGCCCACATCAGAAAGTCCCAAAACATCTGCCACCAGATAAATATCCCCTGTTTCCCGATACAGACTTGTGCCGAACGTGGACCGCAGCTTGTGCGGAGTTATTTTCTTCTGGGGAATAAATTCTTTTGTGTATTTTTCAACAAGGTTTTCTACCGCATGAATGCTTATCCCCTTAAAGACGAAAGTTTCCGGTGAAACGTTTGTTGCAAGGGGGACACCTATTGTCATATCAGAGGTGCATACTGCCTGCCGGAACACAGGGGAAAGGGATTATATCAAAATTTATTGAACTTTATCGTATCTGTGTTGAAAAGAGAAGGTTATATCAGACTTGGAGTGGATTTTGAAAGTTTTAATCCAACAGCCCGCGGATTTTGGCTAAAAAGATCATTGTTAAAATGAGAATTGGTGCATATCAATTTGTTGTGTCTGGAAATATAATGTGCAACACTGCTCAACAGACTGAGCATTTTCCATTAGCCAAAGCGTAAAAAATTACAATACTTTTTCGTAAAGGTTGTACCATGGAAGACCATACGCTTCATACCCAAGGCTGGTTGTCCCGACACACTTATACCCACATTTTTTGTATAAGCTTTCGGCAGGGATGTTTCCTTTCACTACATCCAGTCTTAGACTAAAGCATCCTTCCTTTCTGGCAATCTCTTCTGCAAAATCTAATAGTTTCTTTCCAATTCCTAATCCAAAAGAATTGGGATGCACTGCAAGCGTATAAATGACATATATTTTTTCATAATTATTTTCTACCGCCCACTCAACATTTTTGTATCCTTCTTCCGGTTTGTGTCGTAGAATTACAGTGCCGACAATCTTGTTATTATCTTTTGCAATGTATAGGGCACTCTCATCAACCCCATCTTTTGCGTCATCTTCGTTTGGATATATTCCCTTTTTCCACCCCGGATAATTTTCGTGCTCGCATAGATAATTACATACATCGTCATAGAGCTTACCAATCTCTTCAATATCAGTAATATTCGCTTTTACAATTTCTATTCTATCCTCCAAACGAAATACACATCCTTCCAGATTTATTCTAATTTCCCGATAAACTTCGATTTTTCGCTGGTTCCATTATACCACAACCACTTTCCAGAGGAAATGAATTTTACGAAAAACTCATTTTTTATGATAATCTTATTTCCCTGAATCTGCTCTTGCGTTGTCTTTGGTAATCGCAAGCTAGTCACTGACCAGTTCAATCACGTCCATAATGCCACAATCCAGCGTTTCGCAGATCCGGGCCCAAAATAGGAAGTGGCCAAATAAATGAGGGATATGCTCCCTTATTCCGTTCATGCGCTTATTTTGAAAATTTAGCATAATCGTATGGTCAGTTGCCGAAATGTATGGTAAACTCATACATGAAATAACTCTTTCAGTGGTTCGTATCTTTTATAAGTATGAGAACTTAAAGATACCACAAATCCATGCGAAAAAGTTATTCTTTTATTAAAACTTTCAACTCTCAGTTTCTATAAAATACAAATTTTTTATCCAAAAATCCTACATGCGTAATATATCGAGTTGATATTCAGATCATGTTTTAACGGAGGAAGAAATGAAATTTAAAAGCAGAGCAAGAAAAAAGAATAAGTTTCGGCAAAAAAGATGGATAATCTTGCAAGCGTATTTTGCCTGATAGCCCTTCTGTTATGGAAGAATCAGCTATTGTATGAGATTGTAAAAGTACCGCCGGAAGCTGTCTATATGGAAGATAAAGGATTTCATATCGCATTAGATGCAGGAGAGCAACTGACAGTAGAGCAACGCCTTTATGCAATTATGCTGGCCTCTGCATATGATATGGCATTGATAACAAGAGCTGCTTTACAATATGACATGTTTCAGACGGTTTCCGGAACTTCATATTATGAAATTCCGCCCACGGAGCATCAGAAAGATTTAATCTGCATGTAAAAACCCCGTTGTAAGAAAGTAAGAGGAGCCTTTTTAACTGGAAATATATCATATGTGTAAGAACAAAGTGGAGGTAATTATGAGAGAGAAGAACAATTATTTTAAATTGGTATGTTGGGTATGTGTGTGTGTATTCATTATAACAGGTTGTTCTAATAATCGCAGTACAGAAGAAAAGATTTTTATGGAAGGTGAAAAAGAAGAAGTGGAAGAAGAAAAAATGGAGGAACCGAAAATGGATTCAAGTAATGTTTCCATAGAGGCAGATACAGAAGATTCTACTGAGAATATTATAATGGAACCGGAGATAGCCAGCGCAGATTGGTCAGAATATTTTAATGGGTTGAATGGGACAGCAGTTGTATATGACATCTCTAACAGACGGTATACAGTGTATAATAGTGATCTTGCATTGACTAGAAGCTCACCATGCTCTACATTTAAGATTATTTCTTCTTTGATTGCCCTTGAAAATGGAATCTTTGAGCCGGAGGATTCCACAAGGGACTGGAGCGGCGAAATATTCTGGAATGAAGACTGGAATAAAGATATTGATTTTACTGAAGCATTTCGTACTTCCTGTGTATGGTATTATAGACAAGTCATAGATGATATTGGGAAGGATATGATGCAAAAAGAGTTGGATAAACTTCAGTATGGTAACTGTGATATTTCTGATTGGGAGGGACGGCTGAATACAAACAATAATAACCGGGCCTTAACCGGATTCTGGCTCGAATCGTCCTTAATGATCTCCCCAAAAGAGCAGGTGGAGGTAATGGAACGTATCTTTGGTGATAATTCAGGTTATTCAGAAGAAACACAAAATGCATTGAAACAGGTCATGCTGGTATCGGAACAGGAGCGAACAGACATTTCCATATATGGGAAAACGGGAATGGGCAAAGCCGAGGGCATTGTTGTTGATGCGTGGTTCACAGGATTTGCGGAAGGTGCAAAAGGAAAAGTATACTTTTGCGTGCGTCTTGGAAGAACGGACGGTATGAATGTATCCAGTCCGCGGGCAAAGGAAATAGCGATCCAGATCGTGTCGGATTATTGTGGTCAGTAACTCTTTGTAGCGAAAGAAGGAAGGGGCTATTTGGAAATCATGATTACGGCGGCGGTGCAATTCGTATCTATGAGGACTTCATGAGTAATTGCGGATTCTATGTGTTAAATGACGGGATAGTGTTTCTTGAAGAATTTAACATTGAGATAATCGGATTTGATGATTACCTGTTTGGGCAGACAGAAACGGATTTTTATCATATTCAAAGTGAATATTTTCATCTTATCGCAATGCATGAACCTGTCACTTCAAAATTTATAGAAAGCTCCGGTGAAAACTTTATATTGTCAGGACATACGCATGGCGGACAAGTATCTGTGCCGTATTTTACAAAAAAAACTGCTTCCTGCTGGTTCAGATCAATTTATAAAAGGTTTTTATGATATGCAGGCTGTTAGTGCGGATACCATTATTCAAATGTATGTCAGCAGCGGTATTGGTCTGACAAGGTATCCGTTGCGGTTTTTTAATGTTCCGGAAATCATAGAGGTAAATCTTATCAGAAAAGAATAAGGAGCTGTACGCTCCTCATTCCTGATAAGCATTCCATAGTTCTAAATCAGAAAGGATAGAAAAAGTAAGTTCTGTGGCAAGAGGGCCAGAAGCAAGTTTTTCACTTTGGATATTTGTGGCAAAGAAGTAGGTGTGGCTGTCCTTTTCTATATATCCAATGAACCAACCGGAAGCATTATGGCCGTTCACTTCTTCTGTGCCTGTTTTTCCGGAGAGTGTGCCATCATCCGCAGAGTAAAGGCAGATGGAATCTTTTACGGCTTTGATATTTTCAGATGAAAACCCGAACAGGTTGTAATACAATTTCTTTAGCATTTCAACCTGTTCGATCGGTGATATTTTCAGTGAGGAATTTATCCAGTAAGAAGATGCATCACCTTCAACGATCTGATTGCCGTAGCCTATTTCCTGAACATATTTCTTTATGGACGGAAGGTTTGTCTGTTGGTCAAGCGCCTGAAAATACCATGTGACGGAATTTTGCATAGCGGATTCTAAAGTTTGGTCAGCATTCCATAAGTCATACATATAATTCTGCCCATCCCAGGGAATCAGTGATTGTTCAGGTGTAATGATCCCGGTTTCCAGACTGAATAAAGCGCTGTATATTTTAAAGGTGGAAGCCGGGGATATACGTGCAGTGGCATACTCTTTATTATAAATCTGCCATGAATCTTCGGTTGCATCATAGAACACAAAGCTGCCATTGTATTCCTCGAAAGCATCACTTAAATCCTAAGCTCCCGGGAAAAATTATAACAACGCCCCCTAACCTTGTTGGCCGTAC
>CAJTVL010000124.1 GCA_910579425.1 uncultured Lachnospiraceae bacterium
TACCAGTTCATCAGTCCTGATTTCAAGTACAATTATTTATGTCGTTTACTATAAAATGGAAAGAGACAATTTTGTGCGGGATGGAGGGGAGAAAATGAGCGAAAAGAAAAAGTATACAATGTTGATAGTTGATGACGAGCCTGTAATTTCGGACGGATTAAAGAAGCTTTTCGAGGAAAATTTCGGAGAGCTTTTCCTGGTTTTTAATTGTTACCATCCCAAAAAGGCACTGGAAATATTTAAGTATCGCCTGCCGGATGTGGTGGTGAGCGATGTGAAGATGCCTAAAATGACAGGAATAGAAATGGCGGAAGAGATGCGTCGGATCAAAGCGGATATCCATGTGCTTTTCCTCTCCGGATATGAAGAGTTCGACTATGTATACTCAGCCATCAAGCAGGATGCAGATGATTATATTTTAAAGATGGAGGGGGATGAGATAATTCTGGAGGCAATGAAAAAGATGGTCATGCTCCTTGAGTCAGAGAATCTGATTATGCAGGAATTTCAGACGGCTAAGAACAAAGTATCCTATATGGCTCCGGCTTTCAAACAAAAAGCAATGTTACATATCCTGGATGGGGATATCACAACAGCAGAGGAATTTGACGCGCTGATGGCGGATCTGGAAAATCCTCTGCCATCAAATGGAAAACTCGTTATGTTTTTGGGATTTGCCAGGGAAAAGGTCACCCAGACGGTCCGGGAGAGGATTTTGGAGGCGGTGGATCAGATCCTTAAGAAAGCATATGGAGATAAAATTCATTATATCCATAAGGTGATATACAGGAAATTCTTTGTCTGGCTTCTGGAAACAGAAGAGAAAGAACTGCCGGAGCTGCTGTCCATGACTCTGTTAGATGTGCAGAAGATGCTTCAGCTTAAGCTGGACATAATGATGTCTTTCTGTATTGCGGAGGATGGGGTGAACTGGAGCAGCCTCCCTTCCAAATATACCCGTCTGCGGATGCTGATGCAGGAACAGGATATTGATAAAAGGGAGAGTATTATACTGGAAAGCACGGAGTCCGGGGGCAAGAAATCTTTTAGCGGGGAAGAAGCGGATTTTGAGCAGATGGTAGTGCCCCTGACTGAAAAAGTCCATATCATGCGGGAATATCTGGATGGAGGAATTATGGAGGCCTTTTCGCAGGAGCTTGAGGGTATGCTTGAGGTTTTGACCAAGGCAAAACGGCATTCTATGTATGCGCTTGAAATTTATTATGCAATTGCCAATGTGCTCATCGGCTTTATTAACAAACAGAATATCAGGCCTTTGCTTGCAACGAAAATACAATTGATGGAGTTGTTTGATCCAGGATGCTTTGTTTCATGGGAGGAGGCGGCAGATTATTTGCGCAGGCTTCTGGCGGCCATAGAGGATGTCATGGTACCTTCAGGTCAGGGGATTATTGTAGGGATTACGAAAAAAATAAAATCCTATATTTTGGAAAATCTCGAAGAGGATCTGTCCCTTGCCATAATTGGGCAGAAGATTGGATTCAACCCAATATACCTTTCGAGAGTATTTAAACAGGAGGAAGGGATCAGCATCCGAGAGTATATTGAAGAGTGCAGGATGGACAGAGCCAGACGCATGATTAAAAGCTCCCATATGAAAATATATGAAATTGCAGAAAAATGCGGCTATCAGAATACGGCATATTTTATTAAGATTTTTAAATCCCACTTCAATATGACACCACAGGAATACAGAGATCGGAAATAAGCATATAAAAGATTTTGTTTGATTTTTGTTATGAAAGTTTAGATTGTCTTATATCATCCGTTTTTTTGCACTGTTATAGTGGAAGAAAGAAAAGAGGAGGGATGAAATGAGCACGCAAGCAAAAGTCAAAAAGAAAAACTGGTTCCAGAAGGAACTGCCATTTCATGTGATGCTGCTGCCGGCAGTAATCATAACAATTATTTTCAAGTATATACCCTTTGTGGGAATTTCGATGGCTTTCGAAGACTATACGCCGCTGAAGGGTATATTTGACCAGACATGGGTAGGGATGGACAATTATAAATATTTGTTTTCCTTACCCGGATTCGGAAGTGTGATCTGGAATACCATATTCATTGCGGTGATGAAGATGATTGGAAATTTGATATTCCCGGTTTTGATTGCACTTCTTTTAAATGAAATCCATAACAAGCATTATAAGAAAACGGTACAGACAGTATTGTACCTGCCCCACTTTATTTCCTGGGCAGCGCTGGCCGGAATTTTTATTGACATTCTTTCGCCTTCCGGCGGTATTGTCAACCAGTTGTTAAACCTGCTGGGTATGGATTCGGTTTTCTTCCTGGGAGATCCAAAGGTATTTCCCTATACTATGGCTATAACGGATGTATGGAAGGAGCTGGGCTGGGGAACAATTGTTTATCTTGCTGCGATTACAGGGATTGATCCTACTTACTATGAGGCGGCAAAGATTGATGGGGCGAACCGTTTCCAGCAGGTTTTCTATGTGACGATTCCCAGTATTCTGTCCATGATTCTCCTTATGATGGTGCTCAGCGTGGGGAATGTCCTTCAGGCAGGATTTGAGCAGGTGTTCAACCTTTACAGCCCTCAGGTATATTCCACTGGCGATATTATAGATACTTACGTGTTCCGTATAGGTGTGATAGAGGCAAAATTTGATCTGGCAACAGCCGTCGGCCTGTTTAAGTCTGCCATTTCCTTTGTTCTCATCATGATCGGTTACAAGGCGGCTGACAAAATGGCCGGCTATAAGGTATTTTAGGAAAGGAAGGGCTAAGCGGAATGAAAATAAAGGATTCTTTTGCAAGACGGGTATTTGTAGTCTGTAATTATATCATACTTGGGCTTCTGAGCCTTTCATGTTTACTTCCCCTGATCAACCTCTTTGCGATTTCTTTCAGTGCAAGGGCAATGGTTGACGCCAATGCAATTACTTTTTGGCCGAAGGGATTCAATACAGCGGCTTATGAGTACATACTTTCCAATAAACAGTATTTTCAGTCTTTTGGAATTACGATCGGGAGAGTGGTGCTGGGATGGCTGATTAACCTGGTGCTGATTGTTCTTGTGGCTTATCCCCTTTCAAAGGATGACCCGAGGATTTTCAGATGCAGGAAATATTATACATGGTTCTTCCTTGTGACGATGGTTTTTAACGGAGGATTGATACCGACCTATCTGGTGGTGAGCAAGCTGCACATGATCAATTCTTTCTGGGCGTTGATCCTGCCGGAGGCGCTTCCCATGTTCTGTGTATTGATTACCATGAACTTTTTCAGGGGACTTCCAAAGGCAATTGAAGAGGCGGCGCTGATGGACGGCGCTAACTGGTTTGTTACCATGATCAAAATCTACCTGCCGTTATCCAAACCTTCCCTGGCCACGGTTTCGCTGTTTGTGATCGTTAATCAGTGGAATGCATGGTTTGACGGATTGATCTACATGAACCTTCCGGAGAAATATCCGTTGATGACCTATCTGCAGTCAGTGGTTTTAAAATTTGATATTACCAAGATTACATCGGAGCAGTTGATGCTCAATCCCAAGCTGATGGAAGTGACGGGACGGGGAATCAAGGGCGCGCTGATCCTTCTCTGTACAGTGCCGATTCTTATGATTTATCCCTTTTTACAGAAATATTTCGTCACAGGCGTTGTGATGGGAAGCGTAAAGGAGTGATTTCACCATATGCATGAAGCTATGGGTTGAAACCAATATATTTTTAAAGGAGGTTAGTATATGAAAAACAAAAAGTACCTTGCCTTGCTGATTGCAGCAGGGATGGTAATGTCCATGACCGCATGCGGCGGTGCAGGACAGACACAGGAAAGCGGTTCCGCTGCCGAAAACGAAAGCAGTTCTGGCAGTGAGGCGCAGACATCTGAGGCAGATACATCCGGTAGGGAGGCATCTGGTGATGAGGGAGCAGCAGACAACGGAGAGGTAATAGAGTTGACTTATATGCACAAGCTCAATGGTACCGAAAAATATGTGGGGGATGACGATATCAATAATAATGTTTACACCCGCTGTTATCTGGATGATCTTGGGATTAAGTTAAACTACACAATTGCTGCGGCAGGCGACGATTATACCCAAAAGCTTACCATGGCTATCGCATCCAATGACCTGCCCGATCTGATGGATCTTCCGGCGGAGGAATTTTCGGAACTGGCTCAGGCAGGTATGCTTGCTGATATTACAGAGAGCTATGATACCTATGCGTCGGATTTATTGAAACAGACGATTGAGGTGGATGGCGGTATCCAGCTTGCATCTGCAAAGGTGGATGGAAAGTTGTATGGGATTCCGCAGCTTTCAGCGGCAGACGGTACCTGTGATCTTCTCTGGATTCGTACAGACTGGCTGGAGAATCTGGGCATGAAGGCGCCCACCAATATGGACGAATTGATCGAGCTGGCAAGGGCATTCCGCTATGATGATCCGGATGGAAACGGAGAGGATGACACCTGGGGAATCGGTTTCCAGAAGGATATAGTGACAGAGAATGGCGCAAGCCCCGGAAGTTACGAAGGTTTCTTTGCCGCGTATGGCGCTTATGCCCGCGCATGGGTGGAAGGCGACGATGGAACAATCGCATACAGCGGTATCAATCCGGGAATGAAGGATGCACTGGCTCAGTTGAACAAGATGTATCAGGATGGCCTGATTGATCCGGAATTCGGCGTAAAGGACACAGTTAAGCTTTCAGAGGATATTTCAGCAGGAAAAGTCGGTATGTTCTATGGACTGGAAGGTATGCCGTGGGGTGCCTGCAAGAGCAACATTGAAACAAATCCTGATGCGGACTGGCAGTGCTATCCGATCGTTTCTGCTACCAGTGAGCCTGCAAAGCCTATTACTTATGTGAGGATTTCCCGCTATTTTGCAGCCAACGCAAAATGCGAGCATCCCGAAGCGCTGGTGAAGATTGCCAATGTATTTCAGGATAAGATCAACTCTCTGGATGCAACGGAGGAAACGCTCAATACCTTTGGTGTAGATCCTGCAACCGGTATTAATTTTGCAGAATATGCTGCTTTCGGAATGGATCCGGCGATTCAGAAGTGTAATACTTACTACAAAGAAATCAGGGAAACACTGGAAGGAAAGACGACGGTGGAGGAAATTCATCCTGAAGCCGCCCGTTACTACAAGGTGATCAAAAACTTTATTGACAACGGTATGGATAAGGGAGCGGATTCTCTGGGTTGGAACTATTATAAGTTTATCGGACCGGAAGGAAGCTGGAATACCATTATCAATGACTATAAGGCAAATAACAAGCTGGTACAGTCTGTATTCTTTGGGGCTCCCACACCGGGCATGAGTACCAACCTTTCCTCTCTGGACAAGCTTCAGGCAGAAACCTATGTAAATATTATCATGGGAACCCAGAGTGCAGATAGCTTTGACGAATTTGTAACAAACTGGAAGAGCCTTGGCGGGGATCAGATCACAGAGGAAGTGAATGAATGGTATAACACAACTTTTGCTGAGCTCCAGTAAAAGAAAATCTGTCTTCGGAGGAAAGCAATTACATGAAAGGAAACAGAAATATATTTTATACACCGGAGAACCAATATCCCGGTATGCCTCACGGAGAAATGTGCGGAGACTTTATGCCGTTTTACTGGGAGGGGACATATTATCTATTCTATCTTTATAAATATTGCGTATATGCCGTAGAGACTGAGGATTTTGTATCTTTTGGGGAGCCATATCTGGTACTTACCTATGGCTCCCCCGAGGAGCAGGACTGGCATATCGGAACCGGCAGCGTATTCGCTAACAATGGTATATTCTATTTTCATTATACAGGATTTTGCGAAGCAAACCATGGGATAGAGGGGAAAAATGAGCAGGTAATCATGAGGGCGCGAAGCCGGGACTTGAAAAGCTGGAAAAAGGATCCCGATTTCTTTTTTAAGCCGGATACCAGATTTTATGGGAATCTCCATTGGAGAGATCCTCATGTATTCTGGAATGATGAGCTGCGGAAATATTGTATGCTGATCACGGCTACGGAAAAGGAAGGAGCTTATAAAAGAAACGGCTGCACAGCAGTTTATGTTTCTGATGATGTGGAGAAGTGGGAGCATTATAAAACGCTTTATGCGCCGCGCACCTATATTACCCACGAATGCCATGATTGCTTCCGGATGGGGGAGAAGTGGTATCTGTCCTTTTCCAATTATTCAAACTGGTGGGAGACCAGATACCGGATTGCCGATCGATTTGAGGGATCATGGCAGGTTCCGGAGCAGGACGATCTGTTTGATGGACGGGAATATTATGCGGCTAAATCTGTGTCGGATGGAAAAAAACGGTATATGGTTGGCTGGGAATCTATCCGCCAGGATTGCAAGGACAGCGGAAAACATCTCTGGGGAGGTAACCTTCTGGTACATGAGCTGAAACAGAGAGAGGATGGTACTTTAGGAGTAAAACTACCTGAGACCATTGAGCAGTCTTTTCAGAAAGCGTTAGCGCTTACCCCCATCAAGAGACAGGGGAGTTTATCGGGGAACAATAGAAAACTGGAAATCGGTGCGAAAGACGGATTCGGGTGGACAGAGCTTGGAGAAATGAAAGAAACCTGCCTGTTTCGCACCAAAATTTCCTGGGAAGAGCAGCCTCAGGCAGCGGGTGTGATGATTCATGCGGATGCCGAGCTGAGGAAATGGTGTCAACTCAGGTTAGAGTTTAAGCATGGGAAGATCGTGATGGATCGTTATAACAGAGTGGACGGCGATCAGTACTACGTGGATGAAAGACCGGTTATTTTTTACGGCAACTGTGTGGTGGTAAAACTTGTAGTCAGTGGAAATATCATGCTGGTTTATGTGAATGATGTGGCGCTTACTTCAAGATGTTATGAGATAGGGACAGGTTCTGTGGGGATTTTTGCGGAATATGGAACTGTGCTTTGTACGGATACACAGCTGCTGATGCAATAAAGAGACAAATAAATGCCAGGGAATAAAAACACTGGGCAAGCTGACAGGCCGCCCCGCATAGCGCGGGGCGGCCTGGTTGACTTTCTTGTTCTGAAAGAGTAAAGTAATAAAACGAATGTTGTACTACGATTCCCTATGTGTCGTCCACTACGACCTTCGCATTTAATCAATATTCCTCAAGGCATATGAAGCATGGGGTTTTTGAATTAATGAAAATGCTCCTTGCCATGCCCAAGATCAAAAAGCATATCAGGAAATTACAGGAAAAGGGCTATCCGGCCCGTAGAGAGTGAGATTGAGAAGATCAGGGAAAAGCTGATTTGACAAATTGCCAATACTCAAAAAATACAAGAGAATAAGGAATAGACTACCATGAAATACAAGTTGCTCTGTACAGATATAGATGGAACACTGCTGAATGATGACAAGGAAGTGAGTAAAGAGGATCGGGAAGCACTCAGATGGGCATATAGCCAGGGGATAAAAATCGCCCTGGTGACCAGCCGGATGCCCACTTCCACGGAGCCGATTGCCAGGATGTTGGGGATTCCCTGCATTCTGGCCTGCAATGGGGGATCCTGTATTCTCTCCCAATCATGTGGATATATTTCCCAGAGGAATGAACA
The DNA here is from genome assembly GCA_910579425.1 of uncultured Lachnospiraceae bacterium. Lineage (GTDB taxonomy): Bacteria > Bacillota > Clostridia > Lachnospirales > Lachnospiraceae > Suilimivivens. Next base: position 7,581 of record CAJTVL010000124.1, read on the forward strand.
AAGGGGCGGCGCTGCGTATGATCTGTGAAAAGAAGGAAATAAGGAAAGAAGATACCATCGCTTTTGGAGATCAGGAGCCGGATATTCCCATGCTGGAAGCTGCCGGAGCCGCAATTGCCATGGGAAATGCCATAGAGACGCTAAAGGAGAGGGCGGATTTTGTCACCAGGACCAATAATGAAGCGGGGATTGCCTATGCAGTCAGGCAATATTTAAACGGGGATGATTTGAAGTGAAGCTACTGGTACTGTCAGATGCTCATGCAAATATATGGGCATTGCGGGAGATTATTAAGGAAGAAAAGAACTTTGATTCGCTGGCTTTTGCGGGGGATATGGTAGACTACGGGATTGCGCCGTCACAGGTGATTGCGTGGTTTCGGAGTGCGGGAAATGCATTTATTGTGCAGGGAAATCATGATCTGCATATCGTTAATGTGGCAAAGAGTACCGTATTAACCCAGGTTCCGGATAAACAGTACAAATGGGTTCATTACAATCTGGAAAGAATGAGCAGAGGGGAAATTGATTATTTGGAGCAGCTTCCGAAGTATTCTTGCTTTTATGCGGATGGCTGGGCTTATCTGTTGACCCATCAGTATGTGGCCGGAAAAGACAGCACAGTATATGGTGATTTGTGACGGGGATGTTGTGATGAAAGGAATATGGTATGACAGAAACCCTCTCTACCGGGAGGCACTAAGGCAGGCGAAAGAGGGAAGGATGATGAGGACGGAGATACAGGATTTCATGTTCTTTTTTGGCAATGCGGGAAGTGCAAGGGAACCGATTTATTTGTGAAAAACAGTGGGTGAGAATGTGATTAGGAACATAGAAGAAAAAACAGAGTTGACAAGGCTCTACCTGGCGTGATATTTCCTATATTGGTGCCGATGGGGAGAAGTATCCATTTACGATCCGTACTGTGTACGAAATAGTGGAACGCAGCATAGATAAACGTGGACAGTATCTTTTTCCGGCGGACGTAGAGATCAATATGTGGGATGTAAATGTGGATTTTAGTGACCATGATGTGATTGCCCTTTACCATGCGCATGGAGAAAAGCGAGCAGTATCACAGCGAGATCAAGACAGATATGGATCTGGAACGGTTCCCCTCTGGGAAGTTCGACACAAATGAGCTTATACTGGAACTTGCGATGCCAGCTTATAACATCCTGCGTATGATTGGAGACGAGAGCATCGGCCCGTGCCATCTCATGAGGCACCCTGTAAAAAGACGCCGGACAGGCACAGTGATCAAGAATCTGGTGATGATGGCATGCCACATCACCAAACATGCGCGGAAAACAAAACTTGGACTGGGAAAGAGCAATATATGGTGGAAAACGTTCCAAAAAGTGTATCTGTCGTTCAGCTGTCTATAGCCCATTATTCCGACTACAGCTACAATGACGTCTAGTCCACCATGACCGGCTGTTATAGAGGTGGTCTGGGATTTTATTTGCTTTTTTCTGAAAATGCATAGTCTAAGCCATGTGGTGGAAGGGAATCTTTCAGAGCAGCTTTTGTCTGACCAATAGATACAGGCCATCATTACAAATGTTGGTTAAATATGCAGTTATTAATGAGCCGAGACAACAGGTCTCACGGATTCAGGAAGAAGTTATAAAATTTAACCTTCTCTCTTTTGTAAATAACTCAGATTTGGTATAATAGAGACATTGAACAGAAAGTGAAATCTCCCTAAGATTTTCCACAAATGATTTTAATACGCAATACCAGGAGGAAAATATGGCATTATTAACACTTCAATATTACAGTACGGCCTTATGCAGGCCCAC
>CAJTVL010000125.1 GCA_910579425.1 uncultured Lachnospiraceae bacterium
GAGATTTGGAAATAAAGAATGCAATCATGCAAAGGTATGAGCTTACTTCGGAAGAGGCAGAGAAATATTTATGTGAAGAAATATAAATCAGACAGAGTTTGATAAGGTCAAAGAATAGTACTAAATAGCAGTAGATAACAAAGGGTGCAATATCGGTCTATCGGTTAGCACCCTTTTATATGTACCGAAAAGTCCTGAGCGAGCATGAGTTACGGTAGCTTTATACCTGCTTTGCCTCCAAATGAAAAAGAATCTCCCCGTCCGCACAGGGAAAATCTATCTCATACTCTTTTTGGGAGCCGCGGCCCGTGTAATTTCCGCCGCAACGGACAATTTCACATAAAGTATACAGTACAGGCATTGTCTTGGGGCAGAACCCTGCCGGAACCTCATACTGACACCGGAAAATATCTCCGGTTTCCAATCCCATCCGGCAATGGGAGGCTTCTCCTGATTTTACGGAAATGGTAAATTCCCAGTCTTCTACCATCCATTTTTTCATAGGGGGTCCTCTTTCCATTTTAAGGTTGATTTATTATATCAGATAACAGTATACTGTCAATATAGAGTCTGAAACGGTGTGAAAAAATTTTTATGAAACCAAAAAGAGGAGAATTGGGATTATGTTTATTAACTACGCCCACCGGGGGGCAAGCCAGTATTTTCCGGAAAATACATTGAGTGCTTTTTATGCCGGGATTGCTATGGGCGCCAACGGAATTGAAACGGATATACGAAAAACCAAAGATAACGTTCTGGTGCTGTTTCACGATAAAAATATCAGCCGGGTCACTGACGGCCAGGGGAGCATTGAGGATTATACCTACGATGAGCTTATGAAGCTTCTGGTCTACAATCCGGAAAAGGACAGGACGGATAAAATAGTGGCTTTTGGCGACTTCCTGAAATATTTTGGATTTCGGGATCTGACCTTTGCAGTGGAATTAAAACAGGATCAGGTGGAGAAGGAGACCATCGACATGCTGGAAGCCTTCAATATGCGGGAAAAGACGGTGCTTACTTCCTTTAGCTACGAACGAATCAAAAATGCCAGGGCTTATAACCCGGGGTATCGGGTGGGGCTGCTTTATGGGGAGGAAGAGCCTGATCCTGAAGGGAAGCTTAAGGCGATCGGCGGGGAAGAATTATGCCCTCCGGCACAGTCCCTGACCAGAGAGTGTGTGGAGCGCTATCATGCCATGGGATTTTCCGTCAGGGCCTGGGGAATATACACAGAAGCCCTCATGGTGCATGCCTGCGCCTGCGGTGTGGACGGTATGACGGTGAATTTCCCGGATGTTCTGGAGCAATGGCTACGGAAGAGAGGGTAACACATCGTGATGGGATACAAGTAAAATGCGCACATCAATATAAAAGCAACCTTGTAAAACATCCAGCCCTCAATTACCTCTCCCATACTACAGAATTTTTTCATACAAAAAGTCAGAATACGTAAGCTCTGTCCCTCTTTTATGATAAGATTTCTCTCCAATCACGGAAAATCCCAGCTTTTTCATCACCCCATTGGAGGCGGTGTTTTCCTTGTTGACATACACTGTGAACCTGCGCGCTCCCTTCTTTTTTGCATAATCCATCATACCCTTGACCATTTCGGTGGCATATCCCTTTCGCCAGTGGTTCTTGTGGACGCAGTAGGCCAGGTCATAGGTAATGCCGTCCTTGCCTGGAATGAAGCTGCAGGTGCCGATCCTTTCCCCTGTATTTCTGGATTCGGAGATCAGATAGCAGCACTCCGGGTCTTCCCCCAGCGTTTCCAGCATGGCCCGGTATTCGTCATCCATATTTTCCAGAGAAGGGTCGGAGAGATATTCCCCCATATCCGGATCGTTCCAGATACTGACGGCAAAATCAACGTCTTTTTTTGTGAAACTTCGTAAGAATAACCGGCTGGTTTCGATGGTTTCTATTTTCATGAGAGATTCCTTTCGGGATTTTTTTAACATAAGGATGGCTGACGAAGCCTGACATCCGTTGTTTATTATAGCATTTTCAAAAACAGACCGCAAGTCGAAAGAAATGATCGTTCCAATCCGTTGCCTCCCGAAGAAAATGGATTTATAATGAACTAAGATGACAAAAACGGGAGGACGGGATATGTTATATCAGGTATATGCAGGCTCTTACACCAGTGAGGGCGACAGGGACGGTATCTATCAGATCGAGCTGGACACAGACAAAGAAAAGCTGCGGCTTCTGCGGACTTACAGGGAGATGGAGAGCCCTTCTTTTCTGGCGGTGAGAGGGGAGTATCTGTATGCGGTCAGCGAGCGGGACGATGATGGGGCGGTGGGCGCTTACAGGAGAAGCCGGGCGGATGGGACACTGGACTTCTTGGGCGCGGTTCCCACTAAAGGAAGCGCCATGTGCCATTTAAACGTATGGCCGGACGGAAAGTATTATTCGGCGGCTAATTATATGAGCGGCAGCGTATTTACGGGAAGCATCCGAAAGGACGGCTCTCTGGGAAAGGTCTGCGGATTCTGCCAGCACACAGGGGTGGGCCGCGATTCCACACGGCAGGAGGGGCCCCATGTACACTGCAGCGCACTGTCAGGGGATGGCGGGCGGCTGTATGTATCCGATCTTGGGTTGGATCAGGTATTTTGCTATGAAGTGGGAAAGGACGCTTCTCTGACCCTTGCAGCAGAAAATGCGCAGATCAGGCTTCCCAAGGGGGAGGGGCCCCGCCACTTTGTATTCAGAGAGCGGGGAAGATTTTTATATCTGACTGCAGAGCTTGGAAGTAAGGTATTTGTCTACGAGACAAAGGACGGCGGGATGACCTACCAGGAGATACAGAGGGTCAGTACGCTGCCGGAGGGCTATGATGGAGAAAATACTGCGGCAGATCTTCATTTTTCCCGGGACGGAAGGTTTCTCTACGTCTCTAATCGGGGAATGGACAGCCTGGTATGGTATGAGACAGACGCAGCCAGCGGACGGCTGAATACAAAGGGCTGCTGTGATGCTTATGGAAAGTGTCCCAGAAATTTCTGCATCACGCCGGATGATCAGTATCTTCTGATCGCCAATCAGGTGAGTGGGAACATCGTGCTTTGCAGGCGCAATACACAGACAGGAGAGCCTGGCCCCAAATTGGATGTGCTCCCTGCCAGGGCGGCTTCCTTCGTGACGGCACTGTAGCGGTAAAAAGGCTGGAAAAGGACAAAAAAGCAAGGTAAATTGGTGGCAAAGGAAGGAGATTTCGTGGCATTTCCCATAAGATTTTTTTTCAAATGCCGATAAAATAGGTGAGAAGCAGAGAAACAAGGACATTTCCCCCAGGGGGATGGCCCTGAGACGGAATAATCGGAGGTGGATCACTGTGAATATTAATATGAAAGGAAACGGCGCACTTCTGTTTGGGGCGGGCTCTCTTTTAAAGGCCGGCGGACTCAAAAGCGCCACAGAGCGGCAGGAGCGTAAGGAAAAGAGCGAGCGGGAGATTGCCTTTTTTGAGAAGCAGAAAGAAAACTTAAAAAATAAGGAATGCGCCACCTTGGAGGAGATCGAGCGGAAGCTGGAAATGCTGCATACCTATGAGGACGAGATCGCGGCGGTGAAGGCTGCCTACAACAAAGAAGAGATGTTCCATATTCTGGACGAGGCGAGGGAGCAGGGCGAGAAGAACGCTGAGGCTGCCAAGAAGAACGAGCCCAAGACTCCGGAAGAGAGGAAGAAGGAGATGGCGGAAGAAGCCCTTGGCCTGGACGAGGAAAAAAGCGTTCTTTCGGAAACCATGGAAGAGCTTACGCAGGCAGTGGAGGAAGCTGTGGAAGAAACCGTAGAAGAAGCTACGGAGGTTATGGAAACCATAGAAGAAGCTGCGGAGAAAGCGGCGGAAAAGGCTGCAGGGGAAGCTGCTCAAAGGGCTGTGGAGGAAAACGTAGAAGAAACTGTGGAAATGAAGGCTCTGGAACAACAGGCGAGAAGATATGAGAGATTTGACGCCCGGATTTGAATATGACAAATGACAATATGCCCCAACGAATGCTGCTTGAGAGAAAGCGTTCGCTGGGGCAATATATTTATTCAAAAAAATCATTCTCCCTGAACTGAAGTGCATAAAGCTTTTTGTAGGTGCCGCCAAGTGCGACAAGCTCTTCATGGCTGCCCCGCTCTGTGATTCTTCCGTTTATGACCACTGCGATCTCATCCGCATTGCGTATGGTGGAGAGACGGTGGGCGACCACCAGAGTGGTACGGCCCTTGCACAATTCGTCCAATGCCTGCTGTATTAAGACCTCCGTGGTATTGTCCAGAGCGCTGGTCGCCTCGTCAAGTATCAGGATGGCCGGATTTTTCAAAAAAACCCGGGCGATGCTCAGACGCTGCTTCTGGCCGCCGGAGAGTTTGACGCCCCGCTCGCCGATTTCCGTATCGTACCCCTTTTCAAGGGTCATAATGTAGTCGTGGATATTGGCACGGCGTGCGGCCTCAAACACTTCTTCCTCCGCGGCGTCGGGGCGGCCATAGAGGATATTTTCACGGATGGTGCCTGCGAAAAGGAAAACGTCCTGTTGGACAATCCCAATGTTCCGGCGGACGGATTCCATGGTCAGACCGCGGATGTCCATGCCGTCAATCAGGATGGAGCCGTCCTCCTCCCTGAGCTTGTAAAAATTGGGAAGCAGATGGCAGAGTGTGGTTTTTCCGCCGCCGGAGGGGCCCACCAGGGCCAGCTTGCGTCCCTTTTCCAGGCGCAGATTGATGTCGTGGAGGACTTCCTTAGAGGGATCATAGGCGTAAGTGACATTTTTAAACTCTATGGTGCCCTGCACATTTTCAAGCTCCCTTGCATCCGGCGTATCCGTCTCGGGCTCCTGGTCCATGAGCTCCACAAAGCGTTTGAAGCCGCTGACGCCGTTCTGGAACTGCTCCATGAAGCCGATCAGGGTGTTTACCGGATTGATAAACAGGTTTACCGAAACAATAAAGGTAGAGTAATCCCCAAAGGATATTCTGCCCGCATACAAAAACAGGCCGCCTGCGATCAGGATAAACACATTGAATATGTCTGTCACAAAGGAAGTGGAGGAGTGGAATTGGGCCATGGCATGGTAAGCGCGGCGGGAGGCATCCACAAATAATTTGTCTCCCTCGCGGAATTTTTCCACTTCCCGCTCACTGTTGGTGTAGGCTTTGGTCACACGGATTCCCGTCACGCTGCTCTCAACGGCGGCATTGATGACGGCATTGCTTTTGCGGCGGTCATCAAAGGCGCGGCTCATGGCATGGCGGAAGTAGAGCGTCACCACCACCAGGATCGGAACGCAGGCGAAGATGATTAAGGTCAGAATGGGGTCGATCATAAACAGATAGATAAAGGATAAAACAATCATCACGGTACTGATCAGCAGATTTTCAGGGCCGTGATGGGCCAGCTCGCATACCTCAAACAGGTCGCTGGTAAGCCGTGTCATAATACGGCCGGTTTCATGATTGTCATAAAAGCTGAAAGGCTGCTTTTCCAGATGGGCAAACAGATCCTGACGCATCTGTGACTGCATCTGAACGCCGATCAAATGGCCGTAGTACTGCACAAAATAGCGCAGCAGCATACGTATTACGTACAGTGCCAGCACGATCAGGCCGGAAATGACGATGGTAGAGTACATTTTTTCGGGGATATAGATGTTGAGCATTTTATTTGTCACTACAGGGTAAACCATGCCGATCACCGAGATAAGCAGAGAGGCCAGCATATCCAGGGTCAGCATTTTTTTGTGCGGCTTGTAGTAATGGATAAAACGTTTTAACATGGGTCAGTTCTTCCTTTCCTTAAGGCTTTCCGTTTTTTTCGGGCGTGATATGGAGAAACTCAATTTATATTGTACTACACTGATTTGATTTAGCAAGAACTAAATGAAATAAGTCGGATGCATTGTCCAAAAGTCCGTCAGGCAATCCTATTGCATGATTCACAAGCGTTTGATATAATTCTTATGCATTGAAATATCTATAAGGAACAGTTAAAATCAGCATTTGAACCTCGGTAATCACAGTGGCGGGCCTGTTTTTGCTATGGGGCATTGTTTCCTCCAGCGCTCAGCAGTCCGGCATGATTTCGGATGTGAGCGATGAGATTGAGGAAATATACCAGGTGGTTCAGACGAACTCTGCCGCAGTGGAGCGAAGCGTTGATAATTCCCGTGAATTGTCTGATCAGGCGAAGAGGCTCAATGACCTGATTGGCAAGTTCCGTATCGGTGATTAGCCGGATATTCAGGGAACAAAGGGAGAGAACAGAGAGGCTGTATGCCTGAAAGCAGGAGAAAAGAAAATGGAGAATAATTTGACCAGAGAGGAAGCCTTAGCGCTTCTGAAAAAGTATAACAAGGAGCCTTTTCACATCCAGCACGCCCTTACGGTGGAGGGCGTTATGAGATGGTTCGCCGAGGAGCTCGGTTATGGAGCCGAGGCGGAGTATTGGGCGAATGCAGGACTTTTGCACGATATTGATTTTGAACTGTATCCGGAGCAGCACTGTCAGAAGGCGCCGGAGCTGCTCAGAGAGGGCGGAGTATCGGAGGATATGATCCGCTCCGTATGTTCCCATGGTTACGGACTGTGCTCTGACGTGGAGCCGGAGCATGAGATGGAAAAGGTGCTTTTTGCGGTAGATGAGCTTACCGGGCTGATTGGCGCCGCGGCGCTTATGCGTCCTTCTAAAAGCGTGGCAGATATGGAGGTAAGCAGCATCAAAAAGAAATTCAAGGACAAAAGATTTGCCGCGGGCTGTTCCCGTGACGTAATCCGCCAGGGAGCAGAGCGGCTTGGCTGGGAGTTAAATGAACTTTTTGAAAAGACTATCCTTGCCATGCGCTCCTGCGAAAAACAGATTCAGGAGGAAATGGAGCAGGCATAAATTATGCCTGTTCCTCTATAAAATAATTTCCATTCCCACCTTTTGAGGCACAAGTCCGCAGGCCTGATAGAATTTCATTGCCGATTCATTCAGGCTCCAGACATTAAGGGTGACATTGTAGCAGTTCTGTGCTCTGGCAAAGTCCAGCACGTATTCATAGAGACGTCTGCCGATGTGCTGTCCTCTGACGGTTTCGTCCACGCAGAGATCGTCGATATAAAGGGTTTTAATATCTGTCAGGATATTGTCATTTGGATGCTGCTGAAAGATACAGAAAGCATAGCCCAAAACCCTGCCGCTTTCGTCCACTGCGGTGAAGATCGGACGGTTCCGGTCATGAATGAGTTCCCGCAGTTGCTCGTCCATGTATTTTTTTGCTCCGTACTTAAATAAGTCGGGACGCCCCTGGTGATGTACCAGGCATACCTGCATGAGCAGGTCATTAATACCATCCATATCCTGCTCTTTTGCGTGTCTGATTTCCATAATGATATGTGTACTCCTTTTTTACTAAGAAAATTTTTATTACTTCCTTAATAAGGGAAAGCGTTATATAATAATATAGCATACAGAGGATAGAAAATAAATAGAGCAATTTACTTTCTGCCGTCAGAGTGCAGAGAGTTACCGGCTGTAGGGCAGCCGGCAATGAAGGAGGGCAATGAAGGAAACAATCAATATGTCGGTATCGCAGGTTTTTGCAAAAAACGGAGAAAGGTATGCCTTCGTTTCCTTTACGGAGGGAGAGAAAAACGCGGAGGGCAGGATTCCGGACTGTAAGATCATTTCCAGCAAAGGCTTTGGTAAGGAAGAAATAGGGCAGCTTGAGGCTTACATGGAAAGGGAGCTTGCCAAACTTAAAAGGATGGCGGCGGGAGTCAATGCAATGCGGGCTTTTATGGAGCCGTGAAGTGCATGACTGATTGAAATAGCAGGAATAGCCGCCTGAGGGCGGCAGAATGGTGGTTAATATGAAGGTATCAACAAAAGGCCGGTATGCCCTGCGGCTGATGCTGGATCTGGCAGTCAACGATCAGAAGGAACCGATCAGGCTCAAGGAGGTTGCCGAGAGACAGCAGATTTCCGAGAAATATTTGGAGCAGATTATTTCCATATTAAATAAGGCCGGCTTTGTGAGTGGGATTCGGGGAGCACAGGGAGGGTACCGGCTTGCGAAGGAGCCTTCCGAATATACGGTGGGCATGATTCTTCGGCTGACCGAAAAGGAGCTGGCTCCGGTAAGCTGTGTCGGGGAGAATCCCGCACAGTGCAAGCGCAGGGCGGACTGTGTGACGGTGAAGGTCTGGGAGAAGGTAAATGGCGCAGTCAATCGGGTGATCGACAGTATCACTCTGGCAGATATGGTCAGATGGCAGAAGGAGGGAGAATCCCCGGAGGATGGCCGGGGGGAAGAAGAGCCTTTTGCCCGGACAAGGCTCCTTCTTGGGGATCCCGCCTTGGATAAGCTGAAAAACTCCCGTGTGGCCGTCTTTGGAATCGGCGGGGTCGGGGGCTATGTATGTGAAGCCCTTGCCCGAAGCGGAGTGGGGGCCCTGGATCTGGTGGATCACGACAGGGTGTGCATGTCCAACTTAAACCGTCAAATCATTGCCACCAGAGAAACCGTCGGACAGTATAAGGTGGAGGCAATGAAGGAGAGGATTCTTTCCATTAATCCCCAAGTCAGGGTGAGAGCCTGTCCCGTTTTTTTTCTGCCGGAGAACGCAGAGGAATTTCCCTTTGAGGAATACGATTACGTGGTGGATGCGGTAGATACGGTGACTGCCAAGCTTGCTCTTGTTATGGCAGCAAAAGAAAAGGGGGTTCCCATCATCAGCAGTATGGGCGCCGGGAACAAGCTGGAGGCAAGCGGGTTTAAGGTGGCGGATATTTACCAGACTAAGGTTTGTCCCCTTGCGAAGGTGATGCGCAGAGAATTGAAAAAGCGGGGGGTGGAGAATCTGAAGGTAGTATATTCGGAGGAGACGCCGATCCGGCCTGAGACAGAAAATCTTAAGGGGGAGGAGCGCAGAATTACGCCTGCAAGCGCAGCCTTTGTTCCCTCTGCGGCAGGATTGATCCTGGCCGGGGAAGTGGTGAAGGATCTGACGGCTGAGCAATTCCAATAACAATAAAGAACGAAGGGGATGAAGGAGTATGAGAGAAACAAACAGAAGGCAGAGCGCTTTTTACAGGGCGTTTCAGACAGGGAAAAAGAAACGGTACCTCCTGACACTGCTTCTTACGGCGGCGCTGGCGATGAGCGGCGGGCCTGCCGGGAAGGGCAATGTGTTGTATGCCAGGGCAGCAGGACGGCCGGTAAGATCGGAAGAGCACACGTCTGAACTCCAGTCACATTACTCGATCTCGT
>CAJTVL010000126.1 GCA_910579425.1 uncultured Lachnospiraceae bacterium
GTTATTTCTGAAACCTGCCATGTTTAACTTGTACTATTTATATTCTAACACCACCTGCTCCAATATTGCTTTCCGTCCTTTGTGCTTCTGTCATGTCAACGCTGCCGGCATTGGTGTCCCTTGCGCTTTCTGTATCTCCATTGTTCAGACCACACCCCGCCATAAGCAAGGCAGTAAGTACCACGGCTGCCATCATTCCCATTCCCTTATTTACCATACCTGTTCTGTCATTTTTGTTTTTCATATTGTTTTCGTCCTTTCTTCTCTTTGCTCATTTTTCAGGGCATATTGATGGCCCTTATGATGTTTTTTGCTTTCCTGCTGTTCCATTTTTCATATTTTAAACTTTCATGTTTCCGCCGTCAGCACATTCATGTCCTCCTTTCCGATCCTGCCTGATAACAGCCAGGCGAATCCAAAGAACAAAAGTATCATCACAATTCCAGGAAGGAGAACGCTTCCGGGCGTATTTCCAGATGCGAAATTGCTGATCCCGGCCAGCCGCATGAGGCTGGATACAATGAGGTCTGTAAGCCCCATAGCTGCCAGTGTCCCAATGACTGCCCCCATTCCTGCCACAAGCCCAAAGCGAAAGGCAAAGGAGAGCCTGAGCATCCGGACAGAACATCCGATGGATTTATAGATTCCCATATCCCTCTGCTCTGCATCCAGGATCTTTGTTCCTGTCATTCCCGTTACGATACAGATAAATACCGCACTCATTCCATACAGGAAAAGAATCAGCATATGCATGGCGGAAATAATTCCAAAAAGCCCCGGCCAGGAATTCTCATGGACATGGACATCCCCGCCCCAGGTCTGTTCCAAAGCCTCTGTGATCGCCTGTTTCTGTGAAGGATCTTCCAGAAAATAATGGCAGCACCACAGGCGGCTGTCGTCCTCCCCAATAGAAAGATACCCTTCCCTGCTCATTCCCAGATTTGCCCCCATATCATTGGCGCAATGATAGATACCTGAAACGGTAAACTCTTCACTGCCTTTATTCCCCCGGATTGCAACAGTATCCCCCACATCTGCTCCCAAATCTGCCGCCAGCACTTCTGTCAGCACTACCTGGTCTGCCTCCCTGCTGGTATGGCCCCTGCTGATATGGAACCGCTCCGGCTCCGTGATCACATTTGCCGTGTAATTCGTCCCATTTACAGAAACGCTCGGCATGGCCAGCAGATAGCTGTCTGTGATATCCGTATAAGAACGCACCATTGTTTCCATTTCTTCGACCGAAAGCTTTCCAAGGACCTGCACTCCCAGATCAAGGTCTGCCGGGTTAAACGCATCCATCATTCCTTTTCCGTCCGCCCCCAGCCAGCCGTTCATCCGTCCCGCCAGGGAAGCGAAAAACACCAGAAGTGCCGCTACAAGGCAGGCGCTTGTATAGCGTTTCCTCCCTGTCAGGACCTGCCGCAGCGCCAGATGGAAGCTAAGTCCTTCTGCCCGAAGCTTATGGCGGAAAATACCGGCTCCCACGTCCTGCGCCTCCCCGGATTCCCTGCGGATGGCTGCCATGGGGCTGGTCCTGTCAACCCGCCGAAGACACAGGGCGCAAAAGCCTCCAGGCACCAGAAGAAGGACGGCCAGGATGCCCAGACAGGGAGGACCGGAAAATGAATTGGCAGCAAAACACCCGTAGTAGTCACTGTGATCCGGCTGATGATCCCTGCTGCCGGAACTGCCAGAAGCATTCCCGAAACCGCGCCAAATCCCACGGCTCCCATATACTGTACCATCAGCTGGCCCGCCAGCTGTTTCCCGGTAAACCCTATCGTTTTTAAAATCCCAAGATTCTTCCATTCCTGCTCCACCAGCCCGGAAATACTGTGTCCCATGACTGCCATGGCCACTCCCAGCAGCACAAATGCAAAAGCCGCTAAAATGGCAGAGAAAGCATCCTGGAGGATGACCATAAAACCCGCAATCGTATCTGCGCTGTGGATAAATTCCGTATAAATGGAAAGAGGCGTGTTTTCTGTCAATGTTCTGTTTACTTCCGAAACAGTCATGCCTTCTTCCATATGAATATGGATCATGACGCCATCCCTGGCCAGGGCATCCATTCCCGCCTCTTCTATGACAGAGCAGATTTCCTCATAGGCCTGCTCTGAGATCAGGAACCCTTTCATCCCAATCATGGAACTGCCCATAAAAGGATCTTCATAATACCCGGCCACCGTCAGGCTGATCTTACGTCCGCCTCTGGCTATGGGAAATGTGACTGCATCCCCAGGTTTCAGATCCACCATGGATTTCATGGAAGCAGATACATATACTTCCTCTTCTTTGATTTCTTCCGGAGTCTCGGCATAGCCCGAAAGGTCACTCTGAAAGAAACGGTACCTGCCCCCTGTCCACGGAATCAGCTGCCCCTCGCTGTCAGATTCCATGCCGTTTGCTTCATATTCAGAAAAAATCAGTCTCTGCGTCTTAGCCGCCTCTACTCCTTCCTGCCCCCGGATGCTTTCTGTCAGGAAGTCCGCATCCGGCACATTCGATGCCCATGCGGTAAGATCCCCAAACCTTAGTCTCTCCATCTCTTCCCTTATATAACGGTTCCCCACAAATGCAGTCATCAGCACTGCTGTCAGGGAAAGCGCTGTCAGAAACAGAAGGATTCCGATTCCCAAAAAACTCCCTTTATGTTTTTTTATTCCTGCCCGGATTAAGATCGGATGTTCCAACATTTAACCATACACCTCCCTACCATCGAAGCCTGGAAAGCCACTGGCTTACGTCTCTTTCCCGCTGCTTCTCTTCCATTTCATTGTACGGCTCCAACGCCAGTTCATCACAGACCTTTCCATCCTCCAGATAAAGAACCCGGTTCCCTCTGGCTGCGGCCCGCAGGTCATGTGTCACCATCAGGATACTCTGGCCTTCCTGGTTCAGGTCGGTCAATAGCCCAAGGACTTCGCGGGTATTTGCCTGGTTCAGCGCCCCTGTTGGCTCATCCGCAAACAGAAGCCCCGGCTTTCCGATCATGGCCCTGGCAATGGCAGCCCTTTGCGCCTCGCCCCCGGATACCTGAGAGGGCAGTCTGTCCTTTGCTGCCTCCACATCCATCTGCCGCAGGAGATTCGCCGCCCTCTCCCTTACCTTTTCGGCGCTGTCCTTTTTACTCACATATCCGGCCACCAGCACATTTTCCAAAAGCGTCAGGCTGCTGACCAGATGGGTCTGCTGGAATACAAACCCGAATTCCTCTGCCCGAAGCTTTGCCATCCGGTTTTCGGAAAGGCCGCTGATCTCCTTATCCTTGTAAAACACATGTCCCGCGGTCAACGGATCCATACCGCTTAAGCTGTACAAAAGCGTAGACTTCCCGGCTCCCGAAGGCCCCATAATCACAGTAAAGTCATTTTCATATATTTCAATGTCAATTCCGTCCAGGACTTTTGTCTCTGTCTTTCCCCGGAAAAAAAACTCTGGTGATTTTTTCTCCCTGTAAGATTATGTCTGCCATTCGTTACGCCACCTTTCCCTTCAGGATTAAAGTTTTTTTCCCTGTCCGGATATCCGGCAGGATTTCTTCTACAAAGTTCACATAGAACTGCACATAGTCCAGTCTTTTCTCTGCAAGGATCTTCCTCATCCGAAGCAGCATCTCCTGCCGGATCTGTTCCCTGGAAACGCCATTGCCTGTTTCCGCATACATTTCAAAGGTATCTTTCGTGGTCTGCCGGAACTGATAATCTTTCAGCCCTTCGATACAGAATCCTTCGATGGCCAATGGGTGAAGAAATTCCCTGTTCCCTCTTCCGTCTTCAAACCAGAGGTCTTCCACCTCAATGATATTCATATCATCAAAAAGGAGCATCCCTTCCTCCAGGTCTGTTTCCACCCCAAGGGCCAGGGATTCACTGGCTCCATAAAAATTGACAACCTGTGTCCGGAATATGTTTTCCAGATAGGTCCGCAGACTTCTCCCCAATGGTTCGCCACAGGAAATCACCCTTTCCGCATCCAGACTGACTTCCCCGTTCTCCATCAGCTGCGCCAGGATCTTGATGGCAGATGGATAGCCAATGACAATATTGGGCCGGAACGCTTTTAACTGCCTGATACATTCTGTGACCGGTGTCTTGATATCCAAATAGAGCTGGCTGGCGCCTACTCCACGGGTTCCGTCTCCCACCGCCATAGCGCCTCCATATCTTCCGTCTGTGGCCGCAATATAGACGATCCTGGGACGTTGCATCAGAAGCCTCAATATCTGCGGCATGGACATTCCCCAAAGAGCCGCCCGTATGATACCCAAAAGCATCTGCCTCCAGGCATCCTCATCATATACAAAGTATCCGGGTTTCCCGGTGCTGCCAGAGGAATGAACCACATGATACTTTCCCTGATAAGGCTTCCGGTCTGCCGCTTCCCCCGCATCAAATTCCCGCAGGTTTTCCTGTTTTAAATCCGTCACTGTGACCAGTTCATCAAAATGCTCCAAAAGCATTTGTTTTTCGATGGTGGGAAAGCAGAAAAGAGGCAGCGTATCCAACTGTTCCTCTGTAATTCCCGCCTTCTCAAAAGCTGCCCGGTAATAAGCCGAATGCTCCCATGCGAACCTGAGAAGCTTCCGCAGTTTTTCATCCTGCAGGGAACGCATCTTTTCAGCACTTAATTTCACATTCTTTTTCAGTCTGTATAAATCTGTTAAAGTCTTTAAGTAGTTCATTTTCTTCCTCCTCGTCAAGATTATTGCATGGCTTATCTATTCAACCGAAACGACATATGCCGTTTTATAATTTTCCCTATGGTAATAAATCAGTTCCTTTGTCTCCTGATTCATCACAATGCTCCATTCGGTAGATTCAAACTCACCAAAGTTATCCTTGCTCACGCTGTCCAATGCGTCCCGCACTTCTGTTTCCGTCATCGCCCCTCGTTCTTCCAGTGTCTGGGTAAGGATTTCATACCGGGTATGAGACTGGGCGGTTCCGATTCCCTGCTTCTCTCCATCCGCCAGGTAAAAATTGGTAACAACCGGCGTTTCGGTAACAATCATCTCATTATCTACATATTCCACGGCCACGCTCCTTCCGTCCGCGTCCGCCAGGACCAGATGCACCATCATTCCCATGGAGCTGTGAAAGTCGTATTGCTGCAGGAGCTCCAGTGCTTCTTCCACATCTGCCGCCTTGTCAAGCAGTAACCGGACTGCCGTAGTCGTTGTGAGGTCAGGTTTGGCTGTATCCTGATGGATACTTACAGAGTCCTGAATCATATTCGCGGAAACCGCCAGCCCTTTTTCATTCATTCCGTCCAGTGGCGCATATAAGGAAACAAAAGCCTGCATGGAATCCGGTAATTGTGAAATGTCAAGCCCGCCGGCACGAATAAAGTCCATATTGACGGTTGAAACGGAAAAGTAGCCCTTTTCCGGTCTGGCGCTGACGATCAATCCATTACAGGCATTCCAGTCAAAATTTCTTCCAAACAGATATCCGCCGGCCTCATTTTCCACTGACAGAGTACTGCATCCGAAAGGAGCTCCTTCCATTTGAATTTCCTGTGCCAGCAGTGAAGTGATATAAGCCGCAACATCCGCGTCAGAGGCGGCTCCTCCCTGCTCTAAGAATGTGTCAAAGCCATACTCCCCTTCATACCGGACCATTGACAACCCTGTTTCCAGTTCCGTGATTTCAGAAGTCGGAGTAACCCGGACTGCATTTTTATCTCTGCTTTCTTTTCCGTTTTCTTCTCTTACTGTACTTTCTTCCTCTGTCTGGTTTTTCTGTCTTTCTTCACTGTAGTTCTTTGCTTCTGTCTGCCTATCGGAACCTTCTCCGCATCCTGACAGCAGCCCCGCCACCCCCAGTATCAAAAGCAGAAATATCAAAAAATCTCTTTTCACCTTTTTCACTTCCTTTTCTGTGGCTGTAGCCATATGTATCTTATGAGCTATACTTTAACTGCCCCGGATAACATTCATCTAACAGAAAGATAAACAATTTCTAAATGAATTCTTGCAGATTTCTCAACTACTTCCTGTTTTCTATTTCTGGATTTATCTTAACAAGATGATATATAAATAGCAAATACTTATACTTTATTCATTTAACAAGAAAATGACTATACAAAAATCATAATTCAGTCCCAATACAGCCACGCCCACCAAACACACTCTGGCGAATACTTGTCAGATTACTGATAATTTATATCATCTCCCCATCCGACATCCGCACACTCAGACTTCTGCCTGCACAAAAATACCGGTTTTACATGAACAACAGATTTATCTCTGTCATTCATGCCAAACCGGTGTTTTACATCTGAAATAGTATGTTTTTTTCATCTGAACTGATTTTTATGGAAAATTCTGAAAGGTTTAACCCTTGACTTTCATGATTGCCGTGATTGTCTGCATAATCTGTTTCCAGAGATTCTGCCATATTTCTGCAGACTGCTCCGGCTGTTTCTCTGTTTTCTCCGAAATAACCTTTACAGGCCATGCCTATAAATCTCCTGAACCGCTCTCCCTCCATCCCGGCACATATTTATCCGCTATCCCTAATCAAATCCGTATCCAGATCAAACCGTGATACCTTCATCTGGCCGTGTTGTTAACGTAATCCCATTATGTCTTTTATCAGTCTATTGCACCACCTTGCTTTTCTTCCAGTTTTCTGAAAAAGCCCGTAGCAAGCAGCCCGATCACGCATACCACAATCCCCGAAGGAATCAATACAAGATACACAATCTCCCGGAACCTGTCAAACAAAAATCCATATACCATCTGCCCAACCGGCTGGGCGCACAACGTAACAGCGGATGTATAAGCCATAATCTTCCCAATCAGCTCATCCGGCGTATTCTGCTGGATCATGGATACCGCAAAAATAGAAAAAATACTGATTGCGGTCTGCATACCGCAGAAAGCAGCAACAATCACAGCATACCTTGCCATCACGCCGGATGGGAAAAGAAATATAACCCCTGCCGGAATGATACAGACACCGATTGCCGCAAGTACATACGATAATCTGCCGGATTTTAACTTCCCCGTAAGAAGCCCCGCGGCGATACTTCCCAGGATAGTGGCAACCGCCACCGCGCTCTCCGCCCCGCCATAAAATCTTGCGTTCAGGCCAAGCACGGCCCACACAAGAAAGGGCAGCCCCACCAGCGTAACCCCCATGACAAAGAAGCGTGAGAATGCCGCCAGAAGCAGCATCTTCATGATATCCGGCCGCTCTTTCATGATAAAACAGATACTGCCGGAAAAATCATTTTTTACCATGGACAAAACATTTCCCTGAAACTCCCTGGCCTGATAGCCCAATTTGATAAAGCATTCAAATAACGCCGTGACAAAAAAGCATACAACACTTGCATACATCACAGGTTTCAAGCCGACAGCAGAATATAAGATACCACCCAGCAAAGGCGCAATCAGATAAGAAATGGACGCCACCTGGTTTACCACCGCATTTCCCTTGATAATGTTATCGCCTGCCAGCATCTGCGGGATACACGCCTGCACCGTAGGCGTTTCAAATGCACCAAGAACAGAGAGTATCACCAGCAGCGCACTGATCACTACAACAGCATTGTCCCCGGACAAAAAGACCGCCGCGCATAGGACAGATATTCCCGTCAGCGTGTCCAGCGCCACCATGATATTCCTCCGGTCCGCCCTGTCAGCCAGAATACCGCCCACAGGCGATAAAAGAATCGTGGGGATTGTCGCAATGGATAAAATGCCCGCAAACACAACTGCCGAACCGGTCACTTCCAACACATACATGGACAACGCCAGGCGCAGTATATAATTGCCAAACAAAGAACTTGCCTGCCCCAGCATAAGGAGCGTAAAATTTTTCGTAAACAGTTTCTGCTCCATCCACTACTCCTTCCTTTCTTCCCTGTAACCTCCCAGTATCCTCTCTGTCCGTCCAACCATCTCATCCTCTATGATCGGAAGCCCCATTGTCGCAAGAACCTCCGCAACAAACCTGCACTTATGCCGGATTTCTTCCGCATCCGCCGGGAACACGGACGGAAGCAGCCAGAAATTGACAAGGGGCAGCAGTTCAGAAAGCTCCTTTGCGTATTCCGTCCGGATCGAACCGTCACGCCGTCCTTCCTCGATCAGTTCCAGCCATAAAGGAGTCAGCACCCGCCGGTTCGCCTCCACCGCAGCCGCCAGAATGCGCGGGTCTTTCAGGATAGGAATTGCCTGCGTACTTATTTCTTCCCGTTCTCCATCAGCCCTGTCAAAAGCAAGCACTTCCCGAATCTTCTGCAGTCCGTTCAGGTCCGAACGCCCCCTGACCGCCTCAAAAGGATTATTCTCCAAAAACATCCGATCCCCCAAAGCGTGCATGACCTCTTCCTTACTCTGAAAAAACCGGTAAAACATCCCCTTTGCGCCGCCTGCCAGCTCCATAATATCCGTAATGGCAGTTTCCTCATAACCTTTCGATAAAAACAGCTCCTTTGCCGCATCCAAAATTTCTTTCTTCCATTGTTCCGGCTGTTTTTTCACTGGCCTTGCCAATTCCCACCGCCTCCTTCAATAGTTATTGACTCCAGGTCAATAACTATTATACAAAGAATTTACATCCATGTCAATCACTTCCGCAAATACTCTCTCAAATGCAAAAAATCCCATAAAAAAAGAACCCAAAAATGCCGCCTCAGCATTTTCAGCCCTTTTTGTAAACTTGCAAAATTTTAACAATAAAATCCTGTTCTGGATTTTATGATATAATCCAACTTCCGCCCCTAAAATGATTCCAAATATTTCTGGAGCCTATCCACAAACTGTCCAACATGTATCCCATCCACAAAAGAATGATGAGCCTGGACAGATACGGGTATGACAATCTTACTGTCCTTCTCATAATACTTCCCCCAGTCAAACAAAGGCGTCGCATTATCCTTTTTCCCAGAATTGGTATGTGAGATATGCGTATAGGTGACCCAGGGCATAGGCGAACACTGGAACACATCATTTCCAAGGGGACCAGTAAAATATTCCTTCTGCTCCCTTGCAATCCTTCCCGCCATCTCCACATATTCCTGAATCAATGTCATTAAGTTAAGCTGATTAATAAAATCTCATCTTATGGTCT
>CAJTVL010000127.1 GCA_910579425.1 uncultured Lachnospiraceae bacterium
CAGTAGACCAGCGCTAAATAAATTTCAGAAATACACAAACTGCTTGAAATGGGTTATATTGAATCCCAAACCAGAAACAGCGAACGAACGGATATGATTATAGACTATCGGGGGGAAACACTGATTGAAGCCGTGGTGTAATTCGAGACTGCGCGACCGTTGCCGAAATATCCGCCGTAACTGAATTTGTTACATAAGGCTCGAATTACACTTCCATTTGCAAAACTCATAAATCCCGATCCCGATTGCCAACGACAAATTCAGCGAATCAACGGAACGCGTATGTGGGATTACCACACTTTTTCCCACATGCAAAAAGCTCTCATCCAATCCGCTTGCTTCATTTCCAAAAATCAGTGAAAACGGCTTATCTGCGGAAGGTTCAAATGTCCCAAGCCGGTACTTTCCATTCAGCATAAAAGAGTACTTCTCTCTTTCGCTTCCATATTCCTGATCATAGTGCGCAAAACACGAAAAATACTCAAACTTCATTTTAAATATGGCTCCCATGGACGCCCTGACCACTTTCGGGTGGAAAATATCAACCGCCGGTTCGATCACAGCCAGATTCGTAATGCCAAATCCAACGCAGCTTCTGATAATCGTTCCCAGATTACCCATATCACTTGGATTCACCAATACCACATGGTTTTTATTGTGATCCAATTTACAATCATATTTCCTGAATATACCCATGGTAATACAGTTATCCTTATCGCGTATCTTTTCAATATATCTGTCATTCTCTACTATTTTCACACCCGTCTTTTTGCCTTCCTGCGCCAGCTTATTACGAATTTCCGCTTTTGCATCCGAATGTACCAGAATCATATCTACTGCTTCCGGCTTGCTTTGCAGCAATTCAAATGTAGGGAAAGAACCGGGGCTGTATGAATAACTTTCTTTTTTGCTATACCTTTTTATCTCGCTCACTTTCATTTGACATTCTCCACATCATTGGCCAGTAAACATCCGCCAAACAAACAATCTCCCGGAATCGGTTGTTTCCTGTTCCGGGAGACTATTTTTACTTTACTTTTTCTGATAAATTATTTTTTTGATCGTACTGCCGGATAATCCGAATTTCTTAGCCAACTCCTCCACAGACCCGCCGCCGTGAAACAACTCTCTGATTTGATTGTTTCTCTCCGAATAGAACTTTTTTGATCCGCTTAACGCGCCCCATTCCTGTTTCGTGTCAGACCTTGGTATGTATAAAAGCTCTCCTTCAATATAAAACTGAACTTCCTGCAATAATCCGGGAGGCAAAATTTCTGCTGCATTTTTGTATTTCATCTTCCCACTCCTTATTTATTCTCAAAATAAACAGGTGCAGAAACAGCAGATTATATAGCTTTTTAGCCCACACAGAAATCTATATAACTGCTATTCTGCATGGGCACCGGCTCCTGGCTTATGGCTAAATCCGCAAAAACTCCTTATTATCATATAAATCACCTCTTTCTCTAACATCAATTTACACTATATAACGCATATATGCCAGTAGAAAAAATAAGTATAACTGTTCTTTATCCAGCGGACATTTTCGATCCGCCCGTCATCTCTGAAAAACCATTGCATGAAATACAGGAGCCATATTTTAAAAGATGCGCATCCCCCTGATACTCTCAAGTTCTCATATATGATACAGCCTCGACACCGCATCCTCTATATCCGGTTCTTCCACGCTCAAATCCACAATAGAGAGCTCCTCCGACAGCTCCTTTATGACTTCGGAGGCCGTATATCTGTGATGATTAAAGTGACAGACCATCCTCTCCCCGTTTACGGACACCAGCGTCACCTTTTTGGTCTCAAGCTGAGCTTTTCCCTCTGAGACTACCAGCTTCATGACACGGTAGTCTGCCATATCCCTGATGATCTCTTCCATAGGGCCGTCCCTGACGATGGTTCCGTGATTGATGACGATCATCCTGCTGCAAAGCCTGTATACATCTTCCAGATCGTGGCTTGTGAGTATGACGGTGACCCCCATTCTCCGGTTGATGTCCAGAATAAACTGCCTGACCGCCTTTTTGGCGTCAATATCCAGGCCTATAGTGGGTTCGTCCAGAAACAGTATCTCAGGGGAATGGAGCATGGCTGCCGCCATCTCCCCTCTCATCCGCTGCCCTAAGGAAAGCTGCCTGACCGGAATATCCAGAAAGCCGTCCATCTCCAGAATCTTCACAAGCTCCCCCAGCCGCTCCCGGTATTTGACATCAGGCACCCGGTAAATCCGCTTGAGCAGCTCGAAGGTTTCCCCAAGCCGCAGATCCCAATATAACTGAGTCCGCTGTCCAAAAACAACCCCCAGATTCTGCACCACCTTTTTTCTCTCCTGCTGGGGAGAGATGCCGTTCACCCTGATTTCACCCCCGGTGGGCATCATAATCCCGCACATCATTTTGAGCGTGGTACTCTTGCCTGCGCCGTTGGGGCCGATATACCCCACGATTTCTCCCCGTTCTATGGAAAAACTGATGTCCCTGACCGCAGATATTTTTCTTTTTTCCGCAAAAAAAAGATTTTTCACCACGCCCCGCAGCCCTTTTTCCTTTTTCGCTACAAGATATTCCTTGGATACATGTGAAAGTTCGATCTGTGCCATAATTTCCCCCTTATGAACCGCTGCTCTCATAGCGGCTCTTTAACCCGCGTTCAAATATTTTCTTACCAATTATAAAGCTCACAATCCCCACCAAAAGGCTGACTGACGGAAGCTCTAACGGAAGCGGAAATTCCATCCCGCTTTCTATCCCAAGCAATCCGCATACAGGATAAAAGCTGATAAATCCAAGGGGTATCACGAAGGTAAAAAAACGCATAAACCATCCCGGATATATATTCAGCGGATAGGAGGTGGTCTTGCCTATCATATGCAGATTAAAATCCAGCAGCGCCCCGCTTTTTTTCGTCCAGAAGGCCACTGCCCCGGTGGCAGTGAACACCGCCGCGGAGATCAACGTACCGCCCGCCGTTATAATCAGGATTCTTACGATATTCAGCAATGTCCACTGAAACTCCACCAGATGGCAGCCATACAGAAAAATGATCAGCCCCGGCAGCAAATCATAGATCCCGCAGATATTGGCCATGCCTGTACAGAACTGAAAGAAGACTCCCATGGGGCGCAGCAGCAGCCTGTCAAACTCCCCTTCCAGAATCTTGTTTTCAATCCCTCTGGTCTGGATAAAAAACATATCCTGAAATGCATGGCTGAACATGGAAAGGCCATACAAAACCGCCACCTGCCCAAAGGTCCAGCCATTGAGATCGCCGGACTTTTCCATAATCACCTTCAGCACATAAAAACCGGAAAAACAGCTTATGGGAATCATCAAAAGCCAGCAGAAGGTATAGGAGACATACTCCATTTCCGCTTTCAATGCCATCCGGAAGGAAAAGCCAAAGACTGAAAGATAATGTTTGATTGTTTCCATATGCTCATCCTCCCTGTATCAAAATATTTTTCCTGACAAAGGACCAGACGCTCATAAGACAGGCTGCCAGAAAAACAATCCAAATGATCTGAATACGGATGTGGGAAAGCCCCTCCGCCACAGAAATCTTTCCGATGTAAAGCCCAAGAGGCGTCTGAAAGGTATACTGAAAAGGCAGCCATGCAAGAAGCTCCTGGGCCCACTGCGGGAAAAACCAAAGCGGCACCATACTCCCAGAGAGAATCTCCACCACTGTCCGCAACACCACCGCCATATCCCCAAGCTCCAGGGTCTTAAATGCAAACATGCTGACCAGCGCGTACATCAGCCACAGGATCAGATACCCCAGGCAGATACTGACCCCGAACAGCCCAAATTCCTTGAGCCCCGCCGGGCCCATCAGGCCAAAGCTAACTCCTCCCAGCCCCACCACCGGAATCACCCGCAGAAAGAAATTGACGATCACGCTTCCGATGTCCTGGGAAAGATACAGTCCCAGCAGGCTGCAGGGTCTGATCAGCTCCATGGCTACGCTTCCCTCCCGCACCCCCTTTTGTATCATTCCCTGCACATTGCAGATATAGATCGTGGAAATCCCTGCGGACAAGATTGACCAGGCGACCATCTGTTTCTGGGTAAATCCGTTGATCTGCTGCCGCCCCCGGTAGACGCAGTCCCAGAGAAACACCGTTGCCACGATCTGTACATATCGTGCGGCCAGTGTGGCAAACACCTCAAAGCGATAGCTAAGCTGCACCAGAATCTGCATTTTCATCTTATATAAATAAGGACCCATATCCATTCCCCTTTCCATCAGTCCTTCAACATTACCGGAAATACCACAGGTACTTTATCCCTGGTATTTTCGGTATCCTGTTAAGCTGTATGTATAGAAATTATAAATGGATACAG
Organism: uncultured Lachnospiraceae bacterium; assembly: GCA_910579425.1. Classification (GTDB taxonomy): domain Bacteria; phylum Bacillota; class Clostridia; order Lachnospirales; family Lachnospiraceae; genus Suilimivivens. The sequence goes on from CAJTVL010000127.1 coordinate 4,356, forward strand.
GTCCTTCTGCAAGTGTCCCGGGATAACCGCCCTTTTCCTGGGACAAAAAAGATCATTCATTATATTTTTCTAAAAAGGATCAAAGCCGCTAAAAACTCCCCCTCCTTTTCCGAGAACTTCATGCTGCCGTTATATTTTTCTACAATATCCGCCATGCTCAAATATCCCAGCCCGTGGTTACAGGCATCTTCCTTTGTGGTGGCCGGCAGTCTTCCGTTTTCGAGCACCGCTCCTGCAACGGAATTGGAAACCTCAATCAGACATTTCCTCCTATCCCCGCCAAGCCTGAAATCTACTCGCCTTTCCTCTTCTTTACATTGACAGGCAGCCTCAATGGCATTGTCCAGAAGATTGCCCAATAGACAGCACACTTCATACTCCGAAATACCTGCAAGCTCTGTGGTCACCTTTGTGGTAAAGAGGATTTCCTGCTCCCTGCCCTGTGCCTGTTTCAGATTCAAAAGCGTGTTTACAGCCTCACTGCCGGTATAGATTGTAAGGGGAATATCAGGAAGATGCTTTGTCTGCCTTCGTAGATAATCCATGGCCTTCTCCACCCTGCCCTGCTCCAACAATCCGTACAAAAGCTGGCAACTGTTTTTCATGTCATGCCGCAGCTTCCTTACTTCCCCGCTTACGGCTAAAATCTCCTGCTTTTGCCTCTGCCTGTATTCCTCTTCCCGTATCAGCTTTCCCATCCGCAGACTTTCCCTCTCATATAAAGAAAGCTTCCTGAAAAGGCCGCAAACCAAAAAAACTGCCATACACAAGAAACTGCATATGAAAAAAGCAGCAGCATGCCCGTACCAGCCTTTTTCCACGGGCATCCTCCAAAAAACCCCGGTCATACATGCGGATACCGCGCAGGCGCTAAGCGCCCCCAGCAGGGCACACCGCTCTTTCCTCAATCCATTCCCCGCAAGGAGACTGCCCCGGATAAAGGATTGCAGCCGCCAGAACAGCAGCGCCGGAAAAAGCGCTGCCATAAGCGCCGCCTCCTGAAAGGCCACTCCCATGGAAAGCAAGGTTCCCTCCATCGTCTCCCCCATGCTAAAGGCCAGCAGAAAAGCAATCCCGGTTCCCCAAATACCGAAAAAATCCTGCCGTATTGCCGGCCCTGCCGCCGGCAGAGCCAATATTGCAAATAATAGTTTTCTCAGATACATATCTGCCGTTACCATCTTTCAAGCTCACTTTCTCAGGACAGCGTTCCGCCGCGAATATAATCCAGATACTGCCCGCCGATCTGCTTACGATAGCTTGTGCCGATTTCCAGCCACTCTCCTCCTGTCATTTCCACACAATTCCTTTTATAATCAATCTGTACAAGATGTCCCATATTCACAAGCAGGCTTTTATGGATCCTCAGAAATCCTTTTCCCCTCAGCTCCTCCTGAGCCTTCTCCATGGTTTTCCGTATCCTGACCTGACGGTTGCTTATAAGCATATACAAAAGATAATTTTTCTGACTCCATAAATATCTGATTTCCCCTATACGCACCTGCTCCTTAATATGGTAAGCGCCTTCAAGGATGAGGATTTCCTCCTGCACAAACCGGGCACAGAGGCGCTTCATAGTTTCCTCCATGTCCCGGCTGATCAGCTCCGGCGTACGCTTTCGGATAAAAGCAAAGGGTTCATAGGGAAAAACCTGGTACACAAGCTCATCCTGGGAGGTAATAAAAATCAGATACCGCCCGCCGCCTCTGTTCCTGATTTTTTCTGCCGCCTGAAAGCCGTCCATCCCGGGCATACAAATATCCAGCACATAGATGTCAAAGGCTTCCTCCCGATCAGCCCTGATCAGGCTTTCCGCATCATAAAAAACCTCCGTCCGGATCTCCTTCCAGAATTCTCCCGCTTTTGTTTCCCATATCTGCCTAATCTGCTCCGCCACCGGCGGATTATCGTCGCACACTGCAATCCGAACCATTTTCGCCTCATTTCCGCGCGGCTTTTTGCACTCAAACCGGTTTTACGTTTTTAGTTTGGGGATGCCACGCAGACGCTCCCTGCCGTCTCTGCTTCATTTCCCAAGCTACTTTATTATAAGCCTTGCCCATTTTGCTGTAAAGTACGCATTTTGGCTCTCGGATGAGGACATCGCATGGGTAAACGATACCATCGACAATATATCGGAAGCGGCATCAAAATCGGGGCAACCGGAAACGTGCAGTATGCCTATGACCTGGGCCGGATGGCAAATGAGGCAGCCGCCTCTATGGGAAACAATGTGGCTTTTGCCCCGGTCTGCGACATTCATTACAGTTGGCAGAATACCGAGATCATGACGGGCCTTCTGCGGGATGATCTGGGCCTTAACGGCGTGGTGATCTCTGACGCCACCCACATGGTGGGCATGGCCCCGGAAAAATACAAAAAGATCATGATCGTCTATGTCAAGAGCCGCGAAAGCGCCATCGACAAAGCCAAAAAGGCAGGAACAGCTTAAACTCTGCTCCTGCCTTTTTCCTGACACAAAGATGGCTGACAGCGCCTTTGTTATCTGTTTATAAAAGCGTCCTGCCTAGTCCTCCAAATACTGCTGGATATGCTCTAACACTCTGTCAATCTTGCTGTTCTTTTTTTCAGTGTCCTCACACTCTCTCGCTTCCTTCAGATCGTCCTTTACAAAATTCATAAGCAATTTTAATTCTTTTTCGCTGATTCCCACATCCAATACCTCCATATAACTTACTCACCTGGTAAATCCTGGGTTTCTTACTGAAATTCGGCCAGACTCACGACTCCTCCGCCTCTATAATACACACCTCATACTTTTTCAGCGTATCTGCCGCCTTCTCCCCAGTAAGCAGATCCCTCTGACCGGCGAAGCAGGCAGGCAGCGCTCTCTCCTGCTCTCCAAAATTCATTACAAAATATATCTGTTTACCCTCTTTCGTTTTCCGGCAAACGATTTCCAGTCCTTCACCGCCGGAAACAACGCTTTCCACTTCCGCCTCAGCAGCCGCCTTGTCCAGGATCCGGTCAAGGCCCGCCTCTTCCATATGGGTTCCCACATAGTAAACATGGCCTTTTCCGAAGCTGTTCCTGGTAACTGCAGGCATTCCTTTATAAAAATCATCCCCATAGGTTCCAAGACTCTCGGCTCCCTCCAAGTGCATCAGTTCGCACACAAGTCCGCACTTACAGCTCTCGCCTGAGTCCATGACCACCTGGTTAAACTGCTCCGGCGCAAGGGCGTCGATCTCTTCCACCCACACTCCGGCCAGCCTGCGGAGAGGCCCCGGATAGCCGCCCAGATGGACATTATCCGACTGCCCCACAATGCCGCTCATATAGGTGAGCACCAAAGTTCCGCCTTTTTCCACAAAGGCCTCCAGGGCCTGAGCCATCCCGTCCTTAACCATGTAAAGAACCGGAGCCACGATCAGCTTATACTTACTGAAATCCGCATCGACGGGTACCATATTCACGGCAATGTTTCTGTCATAAAAATATCTGTAATACTCATGGATATGAGGCACATAAGTCAGGTCAACGGAAGGCCCGCTTGTGTACTCCAATGCCCAGTAGTTGTCCCAGTCAAACACGACTCCCACCTGAGCCTCGTTTACGCTTCCCGGCAGGATGCCGCCCAGCTTCTCCAGCTCTTCCCCGAGCTGCTTCACCTCCCTAAATACCCTGGTGTTTTCCGTACCCACATGCTCGATCACCGCGCCATGAAACTTCTCACAGGCGCCCACACTGCGGCGGAGCTGGAAAAACTGAATGGTATCCGCACCGTGGGCCAGGGTCTGATAGCTCTGCGCTCTCATCTGTCCCGGACGTTTTAAGGAATTGTAGGGCTGCCAGTTCTGCTGGCTGGGGGTCTGCTCCATCAGCATAAAGGGCGCATCCTTAAGCCCTCTCATCAGATCATGGCACATGGCTGTATGGCTCCAGGGCGTGTCATATCTGGGATAATTATCCCAGGAAACAATATCCATCTCCTTCGCCCACTTAAAGTAGTCCAATCCCTTGTAGGTACCCATCAGATTCGTAGTGATGGGGGTTTCTTTATCATACTCCCTAATCGCATCCCTCTCGGCCATGAAATTGGCAAGCATGGAATCCGAATTGAACCTTCTATAGTCAATGGAAATCCCGGCAAAGGCCGTCTTTTCGGTACCGATTCCCTCCCCCAGGGCATTAGGAAGCACGATCTCCTCCCAGTCATAAATGGTATGCCCCCAGAATTCCATATTCCAGGCTTTATTCAACTCCTCGATGGTGCCGTACTTCTTTTGGAGCCATACCCGGAAAGCCTTGGCGCAGTT
>CAJTVL010000128.1 GCA_910579425.1 uncultured Lachnospiraceae bacterium
TGGTAATTTTACCACTTTCTTCCAATTGTAGTTGGAAAAGTAGTGGGAACTATAGCTTATGGGAGTTTTTTTCCCCAAACGGAGAGAAGCCTTGCCTGTGCCCTGGAGCAGATTTATGCGGAAACGGGCAGGCAGTTTATCTTCCTCATTGACGAGTGGGACTGTGTGATGCGGGAGAGGCAGGAGGCGGAGGGGCTGCAGAGGCAGTACCTGGATTTCCTGCGTGATCTTTTGAAGGATCAGCCCTATGTGGCCCTTGCCTATGTGACAGGTATCCTGCCGGTTAAGAAATACGGCTCCCATTCGGCCCTGAATATGTTCTGGGAATACTCTATGACAGACCAGAAGGAACTGGAGGAATATACTGGCTTTACGGAGACGGAGGTAAAGGGATTATGCGAGAGATTCCGGATGGATTTTGCCGAAACCAGCCGCTGGTATGACGGCTACCGGTTTAAAAGATACCGGCATATCTACAACCCAAGGTCTGTGGTAGGAGCCATGTCCTGCAGAAGCTTTTCCAATTACTGGGTATCCACGGAAACCTACGAGGCGTTAAAGATCTATATGGACATGGACTTTGAGGGGCTTCGCAGGGATATTGTGCAGATGCTGGCAGGAGGGTGCATTCCGGTAAATACCCGGAGCTTCCAGAACGATATGCAGACCTTCCGTACAAAGGATGATGTATTAACCCTGCTGATTCATCTGGGGTATCTTGGTTACGATTCGGAGACGAAGGAGGCCTTTATCCCTAACCAGGAGATTGTGGAGGAATTTGAAAACGCAATGAGTGTAGGAGGCTGGCAGGAGGTGATGGAGGTCTTAAGGGCATCGGAAAAGCTGCTTGAGGACACTCTTGCCGGAGATGAAAAGAGTGTGGCTCAGGGGCTGGACAGAGCCCACAGTGAAGCAGCGTCAATTCTGACTTATAATGATGAAAATTCCCTGAGCTGTGCCATAGGGCTCGCATATTACAGTGCAAGGAAGGACTACAGAATCATCCGGGAGATGCCCGGGGGATACGGGTATGCGGATATTGTATTTCTGCCGCTGCCCCATACAAAAAAGCCGGCCATGGTGGTGGAACTGAAATATAATAAGCCTGTGGATACGGCCATAGAGCAGATCAGGAATCGGAAGTATATCCGGGCATTAGAAGGCTACGGAGGCGAGATTCTTCTTGTAGGGGTGTCCTACGACAGGGAGAAGAAGGATAAGCCTCATAGCTGTGTGATAGAAAAGATTGAGAGGAGTATGGCAGAAAAATGATGAGAGAACCTTTTACATTTTCCCGGGCGATGCTTCGCGTCAGGGACGGACGGGAAATAGTTCTGCCGGAAAGCGAGTCCGGGCAGGACAGCATTGTTTTTTCAAACGAAACCGGAAAGGCCGGGGCCGAGCTGATCCGGGAAGGGGAGAAGATTGCGATTAAGGTGGCGGGAGAGCTTGCAGGGGCCGAACCCTTTTTCGGGTACCAGCCTGCTTTTCATGAGGCAGGAGGCATTGTGTTGGAATTGGCTTTGTCTTCGGGTCTGCAAAAGGAGATGGAGTTTGTTTCCATTTACCAGCACAAGGAATGGTGGACACGTCCCGTCTTTGGAAGGCGCTGTGAGCAGATTCCGCCTAAGAGCCAGTTGGTGATCCTAAAGAGCCGGGAGGAGTATCACGTCTTTCTGGTGGTCTGCGGGGAGGAAAACAGAGCGGATTTGGAGGGCTGCCCGGGAGGGCTTAAACTGACCCTTTCTTCTAATCTTGGAAACCAGAGGGAGCTGTCGGATTTGGCGCTGGTTTATGCAAAGGGGAAAGACCCGTATGCGCTGGCGCAGGAAGCGGCGGGGCTGGCTCTTAAGCTCACCGGCAAAGCCTTAAGGCTTCGGAGAGAGAAAAAACTGCCGGAAATTTTTGAAAAGATCGGCTGGTGCAGTTGGGACTCTCTGGGACAGGACGTAAATGAAAGGGCAGTCTTCGAAAAGATGGAGGAATTAAATGAAAAGAAGCTTCCGGTTTCCTGGGTCTTGATCGACGACGGATGGTCGCCGGTGGATAAGGAGAAGCAGACGCTTACAGGTCTGGATGCAGATTTGCAGAAATTCCCCAAAGGGCTGGCCGGGACGGTAAAAACCTTAAAAGAAAAATATCAGGTGGAGTATGTCGGCGTCTGGCAGGCCATCAAGGGCTATTGGGCAGGCGTAGAGGAAAATTCCGAGGCAGGGCGGCTTCTGGGAAGCTATCTGACCCGCTATCCCAATGGAGAAATAACAATGGAGCCAAAGGCGGAATCGGCATTCGGATTCTGGAACCTGTGGCATTCCCGGCTGAAAAGGGCCGGAATTGATTTTGTCAAGGTGGACAGCCAGAGCTCCTTTTCCATAGCGGCCCGGGGCGGCTGCAGCTTTGGAGAGCTTTCAAAGGCAATCCATACGGGGCTGGAGGCTTCGGCGGATTTAAATTTCGGTGGGAATCTGATTAACTGTATGGGAATGGCTCCGGAGGACATTTGGAACCGGCAGAGCGCATCCTTATCCCGCAGCAGCGATGACTTTGCGCCCAGAGTCCCGGGCAGCTTTGCGGAGCATGCCCTGCAGAATGCCTACAATTCCGTTTACCAGGGCTGTTTTTACTGGTGCGACTGGGACATGGTGTGGTCTTGCCATGAGGACGTGAAACAGAATATGATGATCCGGGTACTCAGCGGCGGCCCCATTTATTTAAGCGACGGTGCCGGGAATACGGATGCGGCACAGATCTGGCCTGTGATTCTGGAGGACGGCAGGATATTGCGGTGTCAGGACGTGGGGCGGCCTACCCTGGACTGCCTTACCGGAGGCGGAGAGGAAGGAGACGGTCTTCTTAAAATTTATAACCGCTATGAGGATGTGGTCTATGTGGCTGCCATTCCTGTAAAAGAGACGGAGGAGCCCTTAAGGGGAAGCGTGCAGGTATCTGATTTTCCCGTGGAAAGCTTTCGGAAAAAGGATTTTCAGGGAAATACTTCCCTTTGGGATACGGAGGAGTTCTGGGTTTATGACTGGAAAAAGAAAGAGGCGGTTCTCTGCGGCAGGGATTCCTCCTTTGCCTTTTCCTTAAAGCCCAGGGACGCGGAGCTGTTCCATCTGATTCCGAAAAGACCCGGGATTGCCCTGGTTGGTATTACGGATAAATATATCTCGGCCGCCTGTGCGGAATGCATTCCGGCAGGGGAGGGAGAGTATCTCATCCGCTCTCTGTGCGCGGGAGAGTTATGTTTTTTGACCACGGAAAAGGTAAAGGAAGTAAGGCAGGACGGTTGTCCGGCGGCTTTTGAGAGAAAGGGAGATCTGTATTCTCTGTCCTGCGCGGGGATGGGACATGTGATTTCGGTTCGGGTGGAGTAGATCCAAAATGAAATCATTTTTTTTAGAAATAGTCATCCAGCTCAAGTGTGTGAAGTGAGCGGGATGGCTATTTCTTTTGTGAATGTTTAGAACTTCTTAAGATTTATTACCAATTTTTGTTTCGATTTGTGAGGTATTGTATTTATGTAATCCGTTATAGATAGCAAAGGATGTCCTGAAAGCGTTAATTTCGGAAGGAGCGTAGGAAAGATGACAATAGAAATCGTGATGCAGTATTTTACAAGATACGGCGCAGTTGCAATTTTTGTGATCGTGTTGTTGGAGTATCTGAATTTGCCGGGATTTCCGGCAGGGATCATCATGCCCATGGCAGGGATTTGGGCGGCAAAGGGAAACATTCATTTTGCCGCGGCGCTGGTGATTACGGTAGCGGCAGGACTGACAGGAAGCCTGATTCTGTATTGGTTAGGATATAAAGGCGGGGAGCTGTTTTTGGAAAAATATCTGAATAAGTTTCCAAAACAGAGGCCCATGATAGAACAGAAGCTTTCCTGGGTGAGGGAAAAGGGCAGCGCAGGGATATTCTTAAGTAAACTGATCCCGATGATACGAACCCTGATCTCTATACCTGCAGGAGTGTCAAAAATGAATCTGATCACCTATACAGTAAGCTCAACGCTGGGGATCTGTGTGTGGAACCTGTTTTTTGTGGGGGCAGGGTATTTTCTGGGAGATGCAGTGCTTGGGTATTTCGGGTGACGGAAGGGAAAAGAGGTTTCTTATTTCGGAATTTGCGGAAAGCGGCAACAGGGAGGATGACAATGAGAATAGCAATGATGACAAATAATTACAAGCCCTTTGTGGCAGGAGTGGCTGTTTCCGTGGAGAGGCTGGCTGACAGTCTCAGGGAAGCAGGACATGAGGTGGTGGTTTTTGCACCTGACTATGACGGTCAACCGCAGGAGGAGAATGTAGTGCGCTACGGAGCGCTTATAAAGGGAGTGGCGGGCGGGTTTTCCGTGCCTAACCCGGCAGATCCGAAGATAGAGAAAAAATTCAGAGAGGGAAATTTTGATGTGATCCATGTCCACCACCCTATGATGATTGGGGATACGGCCCGGTATCTGTCCCGGAAGTACCATGTCCCGTTAGTGTTTACCTATCACACCAGATATGAGCAGTATCTGCATTATGTAGGGCTTTCGGCCCTGAAAGGGATCATGCCTTTTTATATCAGGGGCTGTGCGGGAAGATGTGATGTGGTGACTGCTCCAACTCCGCTTATGAGGGATTATCTGGAGGACATTCGGCTGAAAAGTGTTGTAAGGGTGCTTCCGACGGGGCTGCCCCGGGACAGCTTTCATCCGGACGAGAGGAAAGCGGAGCGCTTAAGGAAAGGGCTTTTGGGAGATCGCAGCTATCTTTTCTGTACGGTGGCAAGGCTGGCCAAAGAAAAGAACCTGGAGTTTTTGCTGCGCAGCATGAAGCTTTACAAGGACAGATGCGGAAGTAATTTTAAGCTTGCCCTGATCGGAGATGGCCCTTACAGGAAGGAGCTTGTGAGGCTGACGAAAGAGCTGGGACTTGTGGAGGATGTGGTTTTCGTGGGAAAGGTGCCTAACCAGGAGGTCAAAAATTACTGCCGTGCCGCTGATTTGTTTGTATTTTGCTCCCTGTCAGAGACTCAGGGAATCGTATTGCTTGAGTCAATGGCGGTGGGGACGCCTGTTCTGGCAGTGCGGGCTACTGGCACTTCGGATGTTGTAGTCAACGGGGAAAACGGATATATGACAGATGCGTCGGAAACGGAATTTGCAGGCCGGTTAATGGATATTCTGGAAAAGAAGGAGCTGGATTTTTTGCACCGAGGGGCAGGAGAGACGGCTGAGGGGTATGGCTGTGAGCGGATTGCCCGGGAGGCGGTGCTGCTTTACGCACAGGCCATCCAGCTTCGCAGGGACAAAGAACGCCAGAAACATAATAATAGGAACCGGAGAGAAGATGTGGTATACTCGTAAGAAAACCAGAGCAAACGGCAGAAGGTTTACTGTAAATATAACAGGGATGGAAAGGAATTCGGGCAGCAGGGATGGAAGCATATCATATTTTAATTGTGGAGGACGACAAAGAAATCCGTGAGGGAATTGAGATTTATCTGAAAAATCAGGGTTATGTGGTATTCCAGGCCGCCGACGGGGTGGAGGGACTGGAGGTGATCGGGCAGGAGGAGATTCACCTGGCTATTGTGGATGTGATGATGCCCAGGATGGACGGGATCACTATGATGATGAAAGTACGGGAAATGGGAAAGGAATTTCCGGTGATCATGCTTTCCGCCAAGTCAGAGGAAGTGGATAAGATCATGGGGCTTAACATGGGGGCGGACGACTATGTGACCAAGCCGTTCACTACCATGGAGCTTTTGGCAAGGGTCAACTCCCATCTGCGCAGATATGGGAAGTTTCTTAAGGCCTTAGGAGGCAGGGAGCAGAACGATAAGGTGTATGTGATCGGCGGACTGGAGCTCAATGAGGAGACGGTGGAGGTCAGTGTGGACGGCAGACCGGTGAAAATGACGCCTCTGGAATTTAAGATTCTGATGCTTCTTATGAAAAATCCCGGCAGGGTGTTCAGTGCGGAAGAAATATATGAGAGAGTGTGGAACGAGCAGGCCATCAATACGGATACTATTATGGTACATATCCGTAAGATCAGGGAAAAGATAGAAATCAATCCCAGAGAGCCAAAATATTTGAAGGTGGTGTGGGGAGTTGGATATAAAATCGAAAAGCAATAAAAAATTCAGTTATCTTATGGCGCTTGTCTGGGTCATGCTTGCCGCGGCGGTATTTCTGGCCTTTTATCCGGTGCTTAAGGAGCAGGCCTCCTATTATTATACAGACCAGCTAAAGAGTGACCAGCTGCTGCGGCAGATGTATCAGGGGAACCTGGTTCTTTACAAAAATATGCTGGGGAGGACAGGGCAGGAGGATGTTTCCTATGCAGATCTGTACCTTAAGTTTGAGGAGGAGGATATTGCCCGGGAAGAGATAGAGAATAACGGGTATTATGTGGAAGAGGAAAGAACCGCGGGCGCACTGAAAATATTGTTTGAGGAAAATTTAAACAATCTCCTCGAGGGCTGGAAAAGTGAAATGTGGGACAGCGTTGCCCGGAACATGGACTATTGTGTAATCGATCATAAGAGCGGAGAGATCCTTAAGAATACCAGCAGAGAGATCGAAAAGCTGAAATCAAAAGAGACCGTGGCGGATTATTCTTATTACGTCATGATGAACTATGACAACGCAGGGAATCTTGCCAGTGTGTCGGTGAGGGACGAAGAAGCCGATGAGCTTCTGAAAAATGTCCAGAGAGTGATGTCGGGGGAATGGCTGAAATATCTTCTGAATGACAGGCTCAGATATGAGACGAATTATCGGCAGGAATTCTATTTTGACGATCTTTCTGCTCCGGAACAGGAGGAATCGGGTGATGAGGAAAGTCCGGGCCATTATAAGAAGATGAGCCTTGGCGTGAACGATGGGCCAAAGGATATGACCTTTATTTATGCACTGACTCCGCAGCAGAAGCAGAATATGTTTGTGATGTGGCAAAACGGCGCCACCAGCGGAAACTACAGGTGGGAGATCTCCACTGCTTATTACGAGGCGGGGACAGGAGGAATTTATGCGGTTATTCTCCTGGTGCTTTTGATTCTGGCGCTTTTGATGACCAGAAGCAGGCGTTACTGTCTTCACCGTCTGAGCGGCTTTCATTTGTATTTGGAATTTGCCCTCTGCGGTATGGTGTGTGCTGCGGGGATATTTTCGGAATGGGCCGTGCGTCTTGTCTACTGTACGAACAATGGTTTTTTTGAGGATTTTTATCAAAGGTATTTTACGGCGATGCCGTCAGAATTTTATCCGGCAGTTACAATTGTGATCAATGTTATGGTGCTCGCTCTGCAGTTTGGCTCATGGTATTATCTGGCCACCACCTTTGGGGAGGTGTTTGAAATAGGAATCACAGGATTTTTGAAAAACCGCAGCCTGATCGTCCGGCTTTGGGAACGTTTGGCTTCAGGGGGAAGAAGACGTCTGGAGGAGTTTAAGAAAGAAATCCTGCATGTGGATCTGGGAGGAGAGGCTGAAAAAACCATCCGCAAGCTGCTTTTGCTCAATTTTATCATTCTGGCTGTGGCCTGCAGTATGTGGATGTTTGGATATATGGCCATTGTTGTTTATACCGTGATCCTTTATTTCCTTTTGAAAAAATATATAAACAAAATACAGGGGCAGTACCGTCAGCTTTTTATTGCAACCCGTTCCATTGCCGACGGCAATCTGCAGACGAAGTTTTCAAACGACTGGGGGGTGTTTGAGTCCTACAAGCAGGAGCTTTCCAGAATCCAGAACGGCTTTAAGGCGGCGGTGGATAAAGAGGTGAGGAGCCAGAAGATGAAGACGGAGCTGATCACCAATGTTTCCCACGACTTAAAAACCCCTCTTACGGCGATTACCACTTATGTTGAACTATTGGAGGATGAAAGCATTTCGCCGCAGCAGAGGAAGGAATACCTTTTAGTCCTTAAGAAAAAGTCCCAGAGGCTGAAATTTCTGATCGAGGATTTGTTTGAGGTGAGCAAGGCGAGCAGCGGAAATATTATCCTGAACCCGGTGGATGTGGACATCTGCAATCTGATGCGCCAGGTGTATCTTGAGTATGAAGACCGGGTGGAGGAGGCGGAACTGATCTTCCGTTTCCATCTGCCGGAGGAAAAAGTGATTTTAAAGCTCGACAGCCAGAAAACTTATCGGGTATTTGAAAATCTTTACATCAATATCATCAAATATGCCATGCCCCATACCCGGGTTTACGTGAGTGCAGAAAAAACGCAGACAGGGATTCACATTGAAATGAAGAATATGTCTGCCACGGAGCTTGATATTGCGCCGGAGGAACTGACAGAGCGTTTTGTCCGGGGGGACAGTTCCCGCAATACGGAAGGAAGCGGTCTTGGACTGGCCATTGCAAGGAGCTTTGTGGAGCTTCAGGGCGGAAGGCTTAAGGTGGAGATTGACGGGGATTTGTTCAAGGTGAAAATTGAGTGGTAAAAACAACGGATGCCAGGCTCTGTCAGCCATCCTTATGTCAAAAAAGAACGGATCGTATGCTTCCTGCACACGACCCGTTCTTTGTGCGCCCGGCAGCGCACGTTTCTAAAGGGTGAAAGTCCCAAATCCGCCCGA
>CAJTVL010000129.1 GCA_910579425.1 uncultured Lachnospiraceae bacterium
AGGTTAAGCCTAAAATCATTAGCCTCGTTATAATTTTTTGCGGAATTTAGGTTATTATATGTAACCGGACGTAAATTATTATTTGCCCTAGCATTTCAAGGAGGCTCTTTTAGTACAATTTAATTATTTGTATGACTCCAATGGTAATCCCCTTCCGCTATACAAAAGCGCAGATTGATTCAACAAATGAATTTACGATCAGTGTCCCGCAGGGGTAGCCTATCCCATCCATAGCGAAAGTATGCGGTATGCAGTCAGGGAGGATATTGACCCTGCAATTCAGGAATGGTGAATTGCAGGGGTTGTTTTTCACAGAGATTTATAACCACTTATCCACGAATTGATAACATCCTCCATGCCATTTATGCGAACCGGCAGGGGTGTGGTGTATTAACAGTTCCTCCTGTCCGAACAATTGGTATGCATTCATTATTCTTGCAAGCTGTCGTCTGGGGCCGGAAATCCCATCGGCTCCGTTTTCAATATCATCGATCCCGTTTTCCACGAAAAGAGGGCGGGGAGCTATCAGAGAGCAGATGTCACTGATATCGCCCAGAGTCCAGAGGCCGGGTGCATAATTACAGGGACATAGATGGCAGCCAAGCAGGCTGTCAAGATACCCATGGACATAGCCGCTGATCACGCAAAGCCGGATACGCTCGTCCAGAGCGGAGAGCCACATGCTGTATTGGCCGCCGCCGGAAAAACCGGCGCATCCTATCCGCAGTCCATTCTCATCCGTTGCAATTTCAGGGCAGCAGCCGGCGAAATCAAGGATTTTTTGCAGTTCCCATACTTCAAGTGAGGTCAGACTGAACCCAAAGGCCTCTGCGGTCTGGGCAAGGTCTTTGCAGGAGCAGTCCAGAGAGGTGCGCTTTTTGACGGCACCAAAGGCGGAATCTTCCGTGGGCATCGGTTCCACCCTCTCTCCATATCCGGGCGGATCGGGGCAGAAAACCACGTATCCCTTTTGGGCGAAAATCTGTCCATAGCATTCCTCCGGCGCATCTTCGATTTTCTGTGCTTCCTCCCTGTTTTCGGCGATGCCGCACACGGTATTTTTATTAGCGCCATGAGCCGGGATTGTAATAATGGCCGGGGCTGTATGGGGAGAGGGGACGGCTGCCAAATCGGGATGTTTCAGAAAAACAGCGTCGGTTGCCGTATCCGGTATGAGCATATAAAAGGGCATGAACACATCCGGCAGGGTTTCCAGCACATATTTCCGGCACAGATACCCATCCTTTTGGGATTCCTCCAATAGCCGGGGCTTTTGGCCTGCCACAGCTTCTCCGATCCGAGCCAGTTTATTAAGACCCAGCGTTTCTTTCAGCGCTGAGAGGAAAGCTTCTTCCCATAAACAGTATTCACTTTCGGTCTGTGCGGCGAAACGGAACTGTTGTTCCTGGGTTATGTAGAGATTCTGAAAAAATTTCCTGTAAGAATAATTCATTCTGCTGCCTCCATTCTTTCCCGGAAAGATGCAGGGGTCATTCCGGTCTCTTTTTTAAAGATAGAATAAAAATAGTTCGGTGTGGTAAAGCCGGTGGCTTTGGAAATCTCATTTACGGTCATAGAGGAATTATTTAAAAAATCCTGTGCTTTCATGATCCGAATCTGCCGGATATAGTCGTTGACGTAAAAGCCCGTGATGGATTTGAACTGCCTTGCGAAATAATTGGAGGAATACCCCAGCCTGTCTGCGATCATATCCACGCTCAGATTGCAATCGGAGTAATTGGTCATGATAAATTCCTGACTTTCCATAATTTTCTTGTAATGGCGGTTGCCTTTGAGCTGTTCGGCGTCCTGTTTTCTTTCCTCAAAGACGGAAAACGCTTCTTGGAGGATTGCCATGGCTTCCCCTCTGGTAGCAGGGTTCATCTTGATCTCCATGGCGGGGATATTCTCCCCGGCTCCGGGAAGCTGCCATCCGGCAGCCATTTCCAGAGAAAGCCGGGCAAACATCAGGGATGCGCTGCCGTATTCGTATTGGCTGATGGTGTCCATGAAATCTGCGGATTTCTGCTCAAACAGCTTCCGGTCGCCCTTCCGGAAAGCGGCAAGGACTTCCTTCATTAACGGTTCAGGCCATGAGAGGGGCTTGGGGAGCAATTCCATGACCCTTGTCGGATAAATCACCTGATTATCTCCCAGTGCAAATCTGTTTTTCTGGAGCTGGCGGACTCTTGCATAGACAGGGCGACAGTCCTCCATTTCCGAAATTACACCGTCTAACCCTATTGTAAGCATGATGTCATAGTCTGAAAGAAGGGCGTCTCTGATTTTTTCGAGCCCTTTCACCAAATCTTCAAAGGTGGCATTTCCAT
The DNA here is from genome assembly GCA_910579425.1 of uncultured Lachnospiraceae bacterium. GTDB lineage: Bacteria > Bacillota > Clostridia > Lachnospirales > Lachnospiraceae > Suilimivivens. The sequence goes on from CAJTVL010000129.1 coordinate 2,331, forward strand.
CCTCTTTTGTGTTGATGAGGCCTATGACTTCATTATTATAGACCGGCACCGCTTCCACATAAAAAAGGGAAGAAAGCTCACTTAGTAAACATTTCCTGATCCCTGTCTGTACAATGCCGCGAGTCAGGACATCTTCCGGAGTGCAGTCAATCTGTATGCTGGCCAGAAACATGCCGGAAAAGGGGATTTCCAGATGGTGCTCTCTGAAAATTTCTTTTGCCTGTACCGGTTCTATACTCCCGGTAAGGAGCCTGCGCAGAGTGTCCGCTTTCAGTCTGGGCAGATAAGAGGCATTTTGGGCTTCCAGAGTCTGAACCTGATCCAGGGCTTTCTCATAGACCTGCTGTATTAATTCGAATTCCCCCATTGCCGTTCCGTCTGCAAAACGGGATTTGGAGAAAGTTTCCCGAAGGGACGCTATGGGGCTGTAAAGCTTTTTGGCAATTAGAAATTGCAGGCAGGCGCTTATGGCCATCACGAGCAGGCAGACAAGCAGAAAAATGTTCCGTTGGCGGGAAAGGGGGAGCATGAAAGCTTTTTCCTCTTCGTAGCGGACAAAGAAAGTATCTTCCTGCCGGTAGGTGGAGCAGAGGTATTTTTTTCCTTCTATGGAAATGATTTCATTGCAGGTTTCTTCTGAGGGATTGACCTGTTCAAAAATGGCCTTTAAGAGAGGCGTATTTTCTTCTCCTGAAAGGAGCAGCGCTCCGTCCCGGTGAAATATCATTTGGCGACACGTCCGCTCGCCAAAGATATGGGTTGCGGTAAGTTCTTTGTTAAGAGCCACAAATATGCCGCCCTGGGGACGGTCAAAGGAATCCATGTAAACCGGATACCCCAGAATGAGAATTTCTTCCCCGTTATCGGTTCTTTTATCCAGACAGATCAGCTTTCCGTTTTGCTCGGCCATCTGTTCCCACAAACCGGCAAGGGGAATACTGTCGGTTCCGCAGTAAAGGGCATAATCGGCAATTTCATTGTAAAGGCATATGGCCGTCACGAAAGGATTGATATTGTACATCTTTTTTACCCGCAGGTAGGTGTTGTAATCCTGCACAGCGTCAAATTCAGCCATGGAGAAAAAATTTTCTGTCTGGGGTTCCAGCGTGATTGCCTGATAAAGCTGTCCGATTTCGCTGACAAGGTCTGTCCATGTCTGGGCGTTTTTGCGGAGCCCGGACTGATAGTCGGCCCAGGCCTTGCTTTTCAGTGAGTCAGACAACTGCCGGGCGGAAAAGACGGTCAGGATGCAGGAGGTTGACAAGACTGTGATCAGGAAAAGGATCAGTACTTTATAAAAATAGGAAAGTTTATTTTTCATGGCGGTATCCTTACTATCAGTTCTTAAGTGAAATTGTTGCTTTCTATAGTATAGTCGAAATTTCTGAATCGGGCAAATCGACTGAATTTGAAAAACCCCGTATTTATGCGTACTTTGGGATTTCTGTAATGATTTTTATACCAAAAAGTTAGAATTTGTAGTGTCGGATTTCGTGATTTTTGTACTTGTTTTCCCTGTTTTTGAAGTTTTCCTCCGCTCTGTCCCCCGGCTATACTGTAGATAACACAGATGGCATCTACGTTAGAAATCAAAAAAGAGCAACAAAAATGACAGGAGGATTTCCCATGAAACAAAAAGTAAGTTCTTTCTTTAAGGAAATGACGAAAAACAGAGCTTTATATCTGATGTTTCTGCCTGCCGCCATCATTCTGATATTGTTTAATTATCTTCCTATGTTTGGTCTGGTGACTGCGTTCAAGGATTTTAATTTTGCGGACGGTATCTTTGGCAGTCCATGGATAAAACCGATTACGAAAAACTTTGAATATCTGTTTGCTTCCGGTTCGGCCGCAAGGGCAACGTTCAACACGATTTTTCTAAATCTGCTTTTTATCGCCTTTGGCCTTGTATTCGAACTTGGGTGTGCGCTTATGTTCCATGAACTGCGGAGTAAGAAATTTAAAACCGGCGTACAGTTCGGCATTTTTCTTCCTTATTTTATATCGTGGATTGTTGTCGGGCTGTTTGCCTATAACTTATTCAATTATGAACATGGAAGCCTGAATGCGATTCTGGCAATGTTAGGGCGGGAGCCGATCAACTGGTATGAGAATCCGAAGCTCTGGATTATTATTCTTGTCATTTTTCGTATCTGGAAAATGACGGGGTACGGAATGATCATGTATATTGCTGCCCTGGGAGGGATTGATACGACTTATTATGAAGCGGCACGGATCGACGGGGCTACAAGATGGCAGTTGGTCCGGCACGTGAGCCTGCCGCTGATTGCGCCAACGGCAATTACGCTGCTTTTGCTCAACTGCGGGAAAATCATGAATGCGGATTTTGGCATGTTTTATTCGCTGATTGGGAATAACGCCCAGTTATATTCCACTACGGATGTACTGGACACTTTCATTTACCGCAATCTGCGTCTGAACGGCGATGTGGGGATGGCTTCCGCAGCCGGTTTTTACCAGTCTGTCATATCCACGACCATATTACTTGTCATGAATCGTCTGGCACGGAAATATAACCCTGACGGCGCATTATTTTAGAGAAGGTTTGAGGAGGATCAAGATGAAGAAAGCAGTCAACTGGAAGAATTTTCCTATATCGGTTATTTTGGCGGTATTTGCCCTTCTTTGCATTCTGCCGTTCTGGCTGGTGCTGGCAGGTTCGCTCACAGGGGAAGAGGAGATTATGTCCTGTGGATACAGCCTGTTTCCACGGAAAGTGGATTTCACTGCATACAGAATTTTGCTGAACGATATGGGGCGTATTTTAAGCGGTTATAAGATTTCAATTATTGTCACGGTTCTTGGCACTGCCTTAAGTGTATTTGTAGTGACCCTTGCGGCATGGCCGATCTCTCAGGAAAGAGTAAAGTATCACAGCTTTTTGAACTTTTTCGTTCTGTTCACAATGCTGTTTAACGGCGGTATGGTGCCGTGGTTTATTGTCTGCCGCAATATGCTGCACCTGACGGACAGCATATGGGCATTGATCCTGCCGTATCTTGCCAATGCATGGTATATCTTTCTGGTGCGGAATTATTATAAAGGAATCCCCAATGAACTGGTGGAGGCGGCCAAGATAGACGGTGCGGGGGAATACCGGATTTTCTTCCGGATCGTTTTTCCCCTGGCAAAGCCCGTTGTCGCCACCATATCATTATTTGCCTGCCTGAATTACTGGAATGACTGGTGGCTTGGGATTATGCTGATTGACAACGTGGAAGTACAGCCTTTGCAGCTTTTGCTGCGCACGATTACATCCAATATCCAGTTTTTAAGTTCCGCGGGCAATGTAAACGCAATCGCACAGGCGGCAGGCTCGATTCCGTCAGAGGGGATTAAAATGGCAACCTGTATTGCAACGATCGGCCCGATCATATTGGTATATCCCTTTGTGCAGAAGTATTTTGTTAAGGGTATCATGGTAGGCGCTGTCAAGGGTTAAAGGAGTTGGTGATAATCCGGGTTTCCCGGTTTATGAAAAAACAGAGTATAATCATAAAAAGGAGAGAGATTATGAGAAGAAAAAAATTGTTTCATCAGGTATGTTCCAAATTGGGAGCTATGGCGCTTGCTTCTGCTTTGTGCATCGCGTCGCTGACAGGATGCGGCAGCAGCACAGACAATGGGGGAAGCGGCGCGGAGGGCCAAAAGGAAGGTGGCATCGCTTCCGCTTCGGAAAGTGCGGGGGCGGAGGAAGAGGAAGAGGCGGTTTCCCTTGACCCGGTCACGTTAAAGCTCTGGTCCTGTTCTGACAAGTATTCCGCACAGGATGAGATTCTGGCACGGTTCTGTGAGAAATATATGGACAAGTTAGGGATTGAAAAAATTGAATACAACTTTGTATCCTTTGGCGATTATGAGGATAAGATGACTTCTCTGGTGGCAGGAGGGGATGATTTTGACGGATTCTTCGTGGCGGACTGGATGCTTTACTCCAAAATGGCGAATAAGGGTGCGTTTCTGCCGTTAAATGAACTGATGCAGCAGTATGCCCCGACGCTTTATCAGACCTATCAGGACAACGGCAGCCTGACGGCATGCAGTATTGACGGTCAGTTGGTTGCCCTGCCATGGGTAAACGAAAAATCCTCCAAGGCTATCCTTCTTTATAGGAAGGATCTGGCTGACCAGTATGGCGTTACAGTGAATGAACTGAAAACGATTGAGGATTTGGATGCGTTCCTGACAGAGGCCCATGAAAAGGTGCCCAATATCACTACGTTTGAATCGGGATTCCCGAGAGGCAATACCTACAGTGACGTGCTTGCTATGCTCAACGCCAAGTATGAGATGGATTCCATGAACTACCATATGCTGACCTTTGACCTGAACGCTTCAGATGTGACGCTTGAACCCATTGAGCAGACGGAAATGTTCAAGGAAGCCGTGACCTGGATGAAGAAATGGTATGACGAAGGGATTGTGTCCAAGAATGAGCTTTCAGAGACAGATACAAAGATGTTTGAGAACGGAAAAACCTTTGCAAAAGTGGGGCTTATGGAGACCGCACAGCAGGGCGTTACCTTTAACGTGGACGGCGCAGAGTATGGCTGGGCAGATCTTTACCCGGACGGAAAGTACAGGAAGGATTCTCCGTTAAACAATGCTTTTGCAATCAACAAAAATGCGGCAAACCCCGAAAGACTTTTGATGCTCCTTGAACTCTTAAATACGGATGAAGAGGCTTATGATATGTTTATGTATGGGGTGGAGGGAGAGACTTACGTAAAGGACGAGACCGGAGCATTGCAGTATCCGGAAGGCCAGGATGCGGCGACCTCCACTTACCTTGGATGGTTTAACTGGCCCTTTGTAAGGCAGCAGTTTAATAAGCCCTCAGGAATCATTACCCAGGAGGCGCTGGATGCGGAGCATAAATGGCTGGAAAAGGAAAGCCTTGTGGTTTCCCCTCTGACCGGCTTTAATCCTGACACCGGCTCGATTAAAACGGAGCTTGCGCAAAGAGACCAGCTTTATGATGAGCAGGGAAAGCTCCTTCTTGCGGGCATCACAAACGGGGATGATGTGGATACAGCTGTGCAGAAGTATATTGACAGCCAGAAGGCAGCAGGCCTTGATGCGATTATGAGTTTTATGCAGGGCGAGGCGGACAAATACGTCGCAAAATAAATTTTTAGCTTCATAGAGAAAATTGGGGAACTGCAGGACGAGGAAATCAGAATGCAGTTCTTCTTTATGAAACCGTCGAAGAAGCAGAAGAAAGACAGGGAAAATGGGAAGCTGACGCCGGAACCGAAGCTGTATTCCTCACAGGCATTGCCGGGAATGATAGTTGAGTAGGGGGAAAGGAGTCAGCGTTTGACAGGCTTCTCTTATTTTAGGCAGACAGGCGCATATAAAAGTCGGTGATCGGCCCTTTGCCGGGCTGTAGGCTTCTGCCATCCTCTTATCTGGGACAGGAGGAGAAAGGCTATAGGGCGGTCATACGCTTGGTGGATTTTGCCGGAGGACGGGCGGGGATTACGGAACCTGTATTGCGGGAGTATTAAAATAGAATCTTAAAGAAGAAACGGTGTCGGTACAAATAAAAAGGAGACAGAACATATGAAAAACATACTGATCATACAGGGCGGCGGAAGGCCGAAGGGGAATACTGCACAGCTTGTGGAGTATTTTATCAAGGGTGCAGAGGAAGCAGGGCATAAGACAGAGCTGATCTCGCTCCTGAAAAATGAAGTAAAGGGATGCCTTGGCTGTAACGCCTGCCGGTACGGGAAATCCTGCATCCATAAAGATTCATTCAACGAAATTGATCCAAAAATAAAAAATGCGGACTGCATTGTCTTTGCATCATCCCTGTATTTCTGGACTGTCTCATCAAAAATCAAGGCCTTTATCGAAAGATTTTATTGTATCGCTGAAGAAGACCCGAATCCGCCCCTTGGCAGGTATGAGAGCTATCCGGTAAAAGACTGCGCATTGCTGATGACTTCCGCTGACAATTTTTTCTGGACGTTTGAGCAGGCAGTGTCATACTATCAATTTGCGCTGGTCAACTACATAGGTTTCCACGATAAAGGGATGCTCCTTGCCGGGGGATGTGGAGACACCAACGGGTGGACCTATGTCAATACGTTGGACAAAAAAAGTCGAAAGATTATGCTGTTTTTTT
>CAJTVL010000130.1 GCA_910579425.1 uncultured Lachnospiraceae bacterium
TTGGAATAATTACAACTACATTATAACAGGATTAAGGCAAGCATTCAACCTAAAGCATTGTATTTACTGGTAATTTTACCACCTTCTTCCAATTGTAGTTGGAAAAGTAGTGGGAACTATAGATAATAATATCCGGCTGGTTCTGTTCGCAGATGTTTACAGCGGTAATCCCATTATCAATTTTGATGATATGATAGAATCCCTCTATGTTAAGTGCTTTTTCAAGTAAATTTAAAATATCTGGCTCATCATCAACAATCATTATCCTATATTCATTCATGAAATGTTTTCCTCCTGCAATTTACTGCATTTCTTATTTCTTAATCGACCATCAGCAGGCTTTTCAGCATCTTTTGGTATTAGCCACATACGGCTGAACTTTGCCACACCGGGAATGCGGTTTTCTTCGCATAGTTTCTGTACTCGTCTTTCCGAAATGCCCCATTTCTTTGCCGCTTCTGGGGCAGAAATAAACTCTAACATTCTCATTCATCCTTTCTCAAACTCTAATCGTCTATAATTATATGCGTCCAACCGAATAATTTCAAGCTTTTAAAACCAGCATCATGGGAAAATTCAAAAGTTTAAATTTTTCCACAATGCCGACTACGGCGGAATCTAGCTCATTCATTCTATCTTTTTATCTAAAAACGCAAATAAGAAAAGCCCTGCATTATACAGAGCCTTTCTACGCTTTGATTGTTCACTAACTACTGTTCCATTTTTCACCGAAACAATATTACAGATATATCTCTGCCGCTTTAGAAAAATTAGCTTTTCTTACGATAAGTTCCGACTGTTTTTCTTTTGACAGGCTTTCAAATATACCTTTGTAGCCTTTCTCCAACAGTGGAGTACCTTTTGCCAGTAAATACAGTTTTGTATTCAGCATTCTTCCCACAAGTCCTAAAATAATTCCACGCTGTCCGTAAAGGTTATTGCATCCTCAAACCCTTGTGGCGGCTTGTAATATTTCAGTTCAACAAAACCGTATTTACCCGCATCAAGCACCACAATATTCTCCATTTTGTACAGCTCTGCAAACGCGTCAGCCACCTTTTGGCACTTTACCCGTTCTTCCTCTGTGATATAAACCAGTTTTTCCATATTTCTTTACCTCATTTTTTCAAAATTGTACCACATTCATTTTGGCGTATATATCTTATCAATGAGCCAGTCGGTGCGCTTATATCCCGTCATAGAATGTCGCCTCCCCACCGAGGCTCTTATATGCGTTTTTGATCTCATCATGTCTGCTCATTTTTCTCATCCTCCCATTCTTTTATCCAAGCGCCACATCCAGCACCATCATGACTGTAAATCCTGCCGCAAACAGGACGGTCCCCACATTGGAGTGCTTCCCTTCCGACATTTCCGGGATCAGCTCCTCCACGACCACATAGACCATGGCCCCGGCCGCAAAGCTCAGAAGATACGGCAGGAGCGGGACCACAAATCCCGCCGCAAGTATGGTCAGCGCCGCGCCCACCGGCTCCACCGCACCGGAAAGCGTACCATAAAGGAATGCCTTTCCCTTGCTGACGCCCTCCGCCCGCAGAGGCATGGAGATGATCGCCCCTTCCGGGAAATTCTGTATCGCAATCCCAAGGGAAAGCGCCAGTGCGCCCATGGCAGTGATCCCTGCATCCCCGGAAAGCCACCCGGCATAGACCACGCCCACTGCCATGCCCTCCGGCAGGTTGTGGAGGGTCACCGCCAGCACCAATAAGACCTGCTTCTGCAGGCTGCTTTTTGGTCCCTCCGCCTTGCTGCTGTTCATGTGGAGATGGGGGACTGCCCGGTCAAGCAGCAGAAGGAACAAGATACCGAACCAGAAACCGGCTGCGGCAGGAAGGAACGACAGCTTCCCCATAGGCTCCGACTGTTCCATTGCCGGGATCAGCAGGCTCCAGACAGATGCCGCCACCATGACGCCCGCCGCAAATCCTGTCAGCGCCCTCTGCACCATCTGGTTCAGCCTGTTTTTCATGAACAGCACACAGGCAGAGCCGAGCGTCGTCCCAAAGAATGGTATCAGGATGCCCTGGAACACCTCCGTCTGCATGGCGTCACCTCCCAAGCCTTCCGAACAGCCTTTTCTTCTCATATGGCTCACTGCTTACGGATACGGCATCGTATCCCGCCTTTGCCACCACGCTTTTCAGTTCCTGCTCCGGGATGTCCTTCTCCGCAAAGATGACCGTCTGCTTCTTTGTATGGGAGCTTGTCACTTTCTTTACCTGAAAGGCATTCCTTACCGCTTCATTGATATGTGCCTCGCACATGCCACAGGCCATTCCTTCTATTCCTACTGTGATCTTCACCATAAATCCACTCCTTTGCTTTCCTGATATTCAACGGCAAAACTCCTACTTTTGACCTTCTACTAAACATGTTAGCATAAGCTAACTCGTATTCTTAATAAATGCGGCTCTCTTTGTATTAGTTGCCGCTAACCATTTTTAAGTATACCCATTTCGACCGGTATCTGTCAATAGTTCAGAAACGGGTTTTCAAAACCTTCGTATTATGTTAATCCTGAATCAGTGAAACTCAATTGCTTTGAACGCTGACAACTGCATATTTAATCAGCATTTGCGAAGTTTTTCCTTCTATCAATATATGGTGGAAAACGTTTCAGAAAGTATATCTGTCGTTCAGCTGTCCATAACCCAATAGTCCATTTACAGATACTATGACATTTAGCCCGCCATGACCAGCTGTTATGCCGGTGGTGTGAGGCTCTGTGTGCTTTTCAGGGAAAATTCATTGTCCAGGTCAGCCGGTGGAAGGAAATCCTCTAAAGCTGCTTTTGTATGACCAATAAATACTGACTATCTTTACCAATGCTGGTTAAATATGCAGTTGTCAATGTGCCGGGACAATAAGTCTCACGGATTCAGGTTTATCAAAAAATATGGTTTCCTCGGCTTTATGACCGCCCTGCCGACAACAGCGGATTTCATAACTTATGAATCGGTGTATTTTCCCAAAAACCACTTAATAAAGGAAGAATCCCTCACTACAGAGAACTATCTCGCTTATTTCTATCCTTTTGACAAGCCGAATTTCAGAAAGAACGGCGTGGATTCGAGATGGTCTATGACTGACCATGAGGGCATTGCGATCACGATGGCTATGGGGAATGCGCCGCAGGCTGTTGCAATGGGATTGCAGAATATGCCGAAAGATACGACTGGCTCGTAAAGGAATTTACCGACTGGGCATTTCCGCTTTCGGCGGCATAGCCCCGACTTACCGAATCGCGCTTGAAAAGGATTCGCCCATAATCGTGTGGGATTTCCATTCCCTGCTCGTCATGGTGCAGATGTGCTTTTCTTTCATGCTCACAGATAAGGACAGCGATATGCGTATGTGTAAGCACTGTAAAAAAGCTTTTGTCGCAAGCCGGAAGGGGAATGAATTTTGCAGCCAGAAGTGCAAGAACCAGTTTAATGTCTACAAATCATGGGAAAAGAAGTCGAAGAATACCTGAAAGAGTATATCGGGGATTTTTACGAAATTGAGGAAACTTCTGAAAAAATATATATTTCGGCAGATTTTCCCGATGAATACGCAAGTTCAGAAAGCCGCATCGCCTTAAAAGGCGCTGTGGCAAAGGCTAAAGCAAATGCTGCGCAGGCTGTTCCTGAACTTATAAAAATAGCTGCTGCCCTGCTCCTAATGCTGTTCATCTTCTGGATCCAGCATAGCCAGTCATCGGATTTTAACTGCTCCGTCACGCCCTCTTTCTTTGCCATCTGCCCCGCTAGCCTGTCCATCATTTCATTGCATTCTTCATCAATCTCTGCAAGGTGCTTCCATAATGTTTCTGATAGAATCATATATGAATAAATGCCTCCATGATTCTCCTTCAAAAACCGATGCCTCATTCTTCCATACTTTCCGATATGATACTCCGTTGTATCCGAAAGTCTGAGGTCGGGAATCAGATAGTCGCCTTCCCAATAATGTGGCTGCGGCTGCCAACATTAGCCTATGGGGAAGCTGGGCATCCTGTTTTTGCCATCTTTCCCGCAGTAAGCCTTATGTTGTTGGTGCTAACTTAATGACATTGCTTCACAACATATCACATCATTGCCATAGGCAGAGGCAGTATCAATCAGACGGACACCGTTTTACAACGCAAATTTTAAAGCATTGATACACTCATTACCATGAAGGCTGTACGTTCCAAGTCCGTTGACCGGCATCTCATATCCGCTGTTTGGTATGACAGTCCTCCTTTCAAAATCAAACTCTGCTCTTATAATGTTTTCTTCCTTTGACGCCGGTTCGCTGCCTGTATCACCGGGTGCAGTCCCGGTTTCCCGTACAGATTCAATGGTGTCTATTGCCGGAATTATTTCAATGCCTCCGGCTGTCCCGGTTTCCCCTGTCCTGTTTTGCCCGCACGCTGTCATGGGAAATGCCAATAAAAAAACAAGTATAAGGCTGAATATTTTTCTCATTCCCCAGCCTCCCTTATCACTATTTCAGATTTTTTCCGAAATCCCGAAGCTCTTTCAGCTTTGAGGCAGAACCGTTTTCCATGCCGTATGCGGTAAATACTCCCATATCCTCAAGGCCAAGATATTCCAGAAAATCCTCCTTATACTTATTTCCTGCCAACACCAGAATGTCTCATTAAAAGCGGGATGCCCTGGCATCCCGCTACAGCATGATAACGCTTTGGTCTGTGCTGCCTTTAGATCCCCTGCTTCGTGGGACGGATCATAATCTCACTCACGGACATCCGGTCTGGCGTTTCGATGGCGTAGGCCACGGCGGTTGCAATATCCTCCGCAGTCAGAGGATCAATCGTCTTCCTGAAATCCAGTTCCGCCTGACGGCCGCTTTCACTTTGAATGGATTTATAAAGGTCAGCAGCTGCATTACCCGGCCATGCAGTTCCACAGCCATGTCGATCACAGCTTTTACTTCTTCTTAGCTGCTCCTCTGTTTATATATTGGAACGACCTGCTTCGGTCTGCTATGCTGGCTTTTATAAGCTGTTCTTTAAAATTTCCCTGATTTCATCCTTATCCGGCACCTTATAACCGCCATCCATGATCAGTGTGCTGTCAACGATTCCCGGAAGCATCTCCTCTGTTACCCCGAGCTCTTTCAGATGCATTGTAAGGCCCAGCTCCTCCATATAAGCCTCCATTTTCTGCAGGCCTTCCGCTGCAACCTGTTCATCACTTTTTCCTTCCGGATTTACATCCCATACGTTCATGGCAAACCTCTTAAACTTTGCCAGCCCAAACGGACAGACAAACCGATAGTAGGCCATGGATACCGCCGCAAGGGTCATGCCGTGGGTTGCATCCGTATGTGCCGCAACCGCCTGCCCCAGCATATGCACCATCCAGTCTGTGGATTTTCCTTTCGCCACCAGGGTATTTAACGCCCATGTGGCAATCCACATGATGTTGCTCCTTGCCTCGTAATCCCTAGGATTCTTCACAGCGATCCTGCCGGAATGAATCAAAGACCGCAACAGTCCCTCCATCAGATAATCAGAGGTATTGTCATCCTCCCCGGAGAAATACTGCTCCGTAATATGGTTCATGATGTCATAGATTCCCGCAACCATCTGATACTGGGGCAGCGTGTAGGTATATACCGGGTTTAAGATGGAAAATTTCGGATACACCCTCTCATCAAATACATGGCCAATCTTCAATTTTTGCTCATGGTTCGTGATAACTGCACCGCCGTTCATTTCAGAACCCGTACCGACCATTGTCAGGACACATCCCACCGGGATGATCTCATTGTCCACATCCTTCATCTGGAGATAATATTTTTCCCAGGGATCTTCCGTGCAGTATGCGGATACGGAAACCGCTTTTGCATAGTCGCATACAGAGCCGCCCCCAACCGCAAGAATCAGGTCTGCCTTACCCTCTCTGGCAATCTTACAGCCTTCATACAGCTTCTGTACCGTTGGATTTGGCATCACGCCTGCATCTTCATACACATTTTTTCCATTTGCTTTCAAAATCTCCATGACTTTATCATAGATACCATTCTTTTTGATCGACCCGCCGCCATACACAAGCTGTACATTCTGTCCATACTTAGGCAATTCTTCATTCAGACTGGCAAGGGAATCCTCGCCAAAGTAAAGCTTCGTCGGGTTACAGTACATAAAATTTCCTAACATCGTCTTCCTCCTCGTATTTTAAGTTTATAAATGTCATTTCATATTTTCCGAAAAAAACCGCTCCAGCTTATCGAACGGAATGGCGTCCTTCTTTGCGATCGTGCGTCTGCGGAATCCTCACCGTCAAAATATCCGTTGGCATTGACGCGGGACACATCATACATGGCAGAGGCAACCGCCGCCTGAAAATCCTCTGTATTGATGTCCGGTGAAGCCATGTACCTGGGTGTGCCGCCGCTTTCACCGGTAAAAGAAGGATCAAAGGCAATGGTGAGGAACGTTACCATACAGTCTGCAAACCTTCTCAATGGTCTGAGCGCTGCAGCCTGCATCCTTTAGACTCTGAACCAAATCATCCGTATGACCGCCTCCCTTCCTGCTATGTCTGTATTATATCTCCTTGATTTTTATTTTGCTAATGGCTATAATTTATATCATGATATAAATTTTGGGAATATCATAGGAGGGCAATATGGAGCTGCGAACTATGAGATATTTTCTTGCCGCGGCAAGGGAAGAAAATATAACCCACGCGGCAGAACTGCTTCACGTCACCCAGTCTGCTCTCTCCAAGCAGTTAAAAGCGCTTGAAGACGAGCTCGAAAAAAACTGTTTATGCGCCGCAGTTATAGATATTTCCAAATGGTGCGGCAATAACATGGATAAATTACACCTTGAAGGGTCGTTTCGGCTATCATATATTCCTGTTCGGCATAAACTCATTCGGAAATATCAGAAAGAAAGAAAAAAGAAAATGATCGGGATGCAAAGGGATGAATATAATACAAACAGATTTTATCAGTTTTTATATTGAACGATTCCACACAACTGTTATCAAAGCACCTGATATACCGCGGCAGAGTCAATAACCTGAAAAGTGAATTATTTGCTATCTGATAAGGAGGAACAAATATGGGAGAATATGTACTTATAACAAGCGGGCTTTGCAAGTACTATGGGAAAAACAGTATATAGGAGAATATATCAATATCGGTTCCTTCAAAAATCAGGATTTTTCTTGGAGTGTTCCCGGACTGTCCTCGAAAAAATCTGAAGAACTGTCCGTTATAGTTTTCTCAGATAGAGGAGAAGGGCAAACGCATCAGACAGATGCCGTCCAGAACACGGAGAACACCGACATGACAGTTTTTTCAAATCCATGTTCAAATACCAGCCGTCAAGATAATGATGGATAGTCAACACCTGTCACCGCCGCCCTATTTGGGAATTTCATTTGCCAGCCTTTTTTGGGGAAACCATACACAGCGGAATCAGTTGTCGGAACTGATTCTTTGCACTTCAAAAAACACACCATCCCATGGAATAATCAGAGTGTTTTCGTCCTTTATATAAAAAGTATCACCAATGCCGCCTGCATTTTCTATAGCCACTACCTGAATAGAATCTTTGGAAATTCCCAGCGTTTCCAGACTGGTGCCTTGATAGATGGATGAAAAATCATCTACGGTCAGAATGCTTTCGATATATTGGGGGGAATCCAGACGGTGCTGGTCATCATATATAGCATAATCATTAAAATATTCAAAACGGGTTCCCATCAGCGCAGAGCAATCTTCCTCTGACATGGCACTGTAGGCACCAAAAGTTGATGAAGTTATCTGCCATGTGCCCAAATAGGAGGGCGAAGAAGAGGATACATCTGGGGATGGAGCGGCAGTCTCAGCTTCAGAGTCCACTTTTTCGGAGACAGGCTGGGGACTGGGGGAAATTTGGGACTGGTTGGCCTCAGCCTGTGAGGGCTGTTCCATATCTGGTTGTTCTGGCACAGACTGATTTTGGGTTTCCTGTGTTGATTCTTCCTGCCCCAGTTCTTCCTGTGCAGGATTTTCTATTGGAATCGGTTCTGTAACAGGAAGTGTTGAC
>CAJTVL010000131.1 GCA_910579425.1 uncultured Lachnospiraceae bacterium
GAAGGAACTGTCCGGTGCAAAGGTGTATGCCTGTGAGGAGGAAAAGGAGGTATGCGAAAGCGCCTCGCTGAATGTCTCAAAAGGGGCGGGAAGGCCCTGCACGGTAGAGGCGGATTCTTATGTAAAGGATGGGGAGGAAATTATCATTGACGGCATTGCATGCCGTCTGATCGCAACGCCCGGCCATACGAAAGGAAGCTGCTGCTATTATTTTGCGGATGATAAGATTTTGATAAGTGGGGACACTTTATTTCAGGAGTCCGTGGGCCGCACAGATCTGCCCACCGGCAGCATGGGGACGCTGGTGCGTTCCATAAAGGAAAAGCTGCTGCCTCTGCCTGAGGAGGTGAAAGTATATCCGGGGCATGGAGACTCCACCACCATAGGATATGAAAAGAAATATAATCCATTTTTATAAAAGAAAAAATACAAAAGCGCTAAGAAAAACAGCAGAAAGGAATGGAAAATGACAACAAAGAGAAAAATTTTAATGGCGGCGATCATGGCTGCGGCAGGAATGGCTCTTGCAGGCTGCGGCAAAGAAGAGACGGAGCCGGAAGCTCCCGGGGTAACGGTAGAGAAGATACCTGTGGAAACCGCGCAACCACAGCCGCAGGAGAGTGAAGCCCCCGAGGATTCCGCTTCTGCGGAGCGTGAGTCTGTGGACGGAAAGATGCAGAGCTATTTAACCGGGGAATGGAAGGACGAGGCAGTGGTGAACCGGCGTCCCATTGCAGTTATGATTCCCAACAATACGCCTGCATTGCCACAGTACGGAATTTCCAAGGCAAGCATTATCTATGAGGCTCCTGTGGAAGGCCGTATTACCAGATTGATGGGGGTTTTTGAGGATTTTGATGATTTGGAAAGAATCGGACCTGTCAGGAGCAGCCGTGACTATTTCTTATATGTCGCTATGGGATATGAGGCAATTTATTGTAACTGGGGGCTGGCAAGGCCTTATGTGGAAGAGCTGATCAACAGAGATACGGTTCAGAATATCAGCGCCGCGGTGGAGGGAATCAATAATCCGGCCCATGAGGCTTTCGACAGAGTGAGCCGTTCCGGTTACGCCACAGAGTTTACCGGGTATCTTTTTATAGATGGTATGCTGGAGGCGGCAGAACGCCTGGGCTATGATTGGGAATATGATGATGCTTATGTACCGCCTTTTACCTTTGCAGGCGATGATGAGAGGGCGGAGGATCTTTATGCGGACGGGGAAGCGGCCGCTATGGTATATCCCGGCGGACAGAGCGGTAATCAGGGCGGATACGGCGCTTACAACCCTTATTTTGAATATAATGAGGAGGATCATCTCTATTACAGATACCAGAACGGCAAGGAGCAGATCGACGAGTTGGACGGCAAGCAATTGTCGGTAGCCAATGTAGTGTTCCAGTACTGTCACGGAGAGGTGAGAGATTCCCATGATTATCTGGCTTTTGGCGTTCACGGGGAAGGGGATGCCATCGTCTTTACCGGCGGCAAGGCCATCAAGGGAACCTGGAAGAGATTTGACGGCGATGCCACACCGGCCAAATTCTATGACGAAAAGGGAGAAGAAATTGTATTCAACCAGGGCAAGACATGGATCTGCAATATCTGGGATGAGTATGGAGAGTTTGTAGAGTACAAATAGAACAGGAAAAATGTACCCGATAAGCCGTACGGAAGGTTTGAAATCTTCTGTACGGCTTTTTGCCGGTCTGCGGAATTTAATTCGAATCCCGTAGTTTACAACAGGATTGTTTTTGTGTATAATGGGATACGCGGTACCTTGAAAACAGAATATGTCTTGAAAATTGTCATTGTTTCCCTGATCTAGCGCCATGGCCTTTCATGAGAAGGAATCTTTGGAAGGTTGACGAGGTAAAGAGTAATCGAAAATTCGGCGGATGCTCTTTCGTATCTCTCCGGTGCGAGATATACCGGCAAATATGCGGGTAACTGCAAAACAAATACGGTATAACGGAGATATGGAAAGGATGTTCTAAGGCGTCAAAAACGCCGCCTGAAAGCATCTGGCTTCATAAGGAAAATATTTTAGGGCCGAAATGCGCAGCGGGCGCAAAGCGGCATATAATGAACATAGAAAGATGAGGGAAACAGACAATATGTGTGGAATTATCGGATATACAGGAAAAGACAATGCGGAAAAAATCATGCTGGATGCGCTGGAGCTTTTGGAGTACAGAGGCTATGACAGCGCGGGGATTGCCCTTTTAAACAAGGGCAGGACACAGATCCTAAAGAGAGCGGGAAGAGTAAAGGAACTGCGGGAGTTGTGCGCAAGAGAAAGGCCCCTGGGGCAGTGCGGTATCGGCCATACCCGGTGGGCCACCCACGGAGGGGTGTGCGATGAGAACGCCCATCCCCACAGATTTGGCAAAATTACCTTAATTCACAACGGCATCATTGAAAACTACAGAGAACTGATCGAAAAATATTCTCTGGAGGGAAAGCTGAAATCGGAGACGGACTCCGAGGTGGTGGCGGCCGTGGTGGAGCACTTTTATCAGGGGGATCCTTACTCGGCAATCCGCAGGACAGTGCTTAAGCTGAAAGGGACTTTTGCCCTTGCCATTCTGTTTGATGACCAGGAAGATAAGATCTTTGCGGTTCGGAACGTGAGTCCTATCGTAGCGGCAGTCACGAAAGACGGGACGATACTGGCCTCTGATGTGACGGCAATTGCGCCGTTTACATCGGATTATTTTGTGTTGCCCGAATTTCATGTGGCCTGTCTGACCAGGGACAATATTGAAATGTTTGACCTTTCAGGGGATCATGTGGAGATCCAGTGGCTGAAAATGGACTGGGATGTGAGCCGCAGCGGAAAGGGCGGTTATCCTTTTTATATGGAAAAGGAGATCATGGAACAGCCCCAGGTCATCCGGGAAACCATTATGCCCAGGATCAAGGACGGAAAGCCTGATTTTTCTCAGGAAGGAATTCCCGATGAAATGCTCAGGGCCTGTAAAAGAATCTGCGTGATCGCCTGCGGCACCGCCATGCATGCGGGGCTGGTGGGGAAAAGCCTGATTCAGGCCATGATCGGAATCCATGTGGATGTGGTGATGGCTTCCGAATTTATGTACAATGACCCGGTGGTGAATAAGGATACGCTGGTAGTGGCGATTTCCCAGTCCGGGGAAACCATAGATACGCTGGAGGCCCTTAAGTTTGCGCGCAAGTGCGGTTCGCCCAGCATCTCCATAGTGAATGTGCGGGGGGCATCCATTGCAAGGGCCAGCGAATATGTGATTTATACCAACGCAGGGCCGGAGATTGCAGTGGCAAGCACCAAAGCTTATACCACCCAGCTTGCGGTTTTGTATCTTCTTACGGCGAGAATGGCAATGGCAAGGAAGCTCTGGCAGGAAGAGGAATTATCTGATTTTATGAAGGAATTGCAGAGAGTTCCGCAGGTGATGGAGCGGATTTTGGAGACAAAAGAGGAGATTCACCGGCTTGCGGGGACGATTTTGAATGCCCGGGACGTGTTTATGATCGGGCGGGGGCTTGACTATTCCATTTTGCTGGAGGGCTCCCTTAAGCTGAAAGAGGTCTCCTACATTCACTCCGAGGCCTATGCCTCCGGTGAACTCAAGCATGGCACCATTGCGCTGATCACGGAGGATACCCCTGTGATTGCGGTGGTGACACAGGAAAAATTAAAGAGCAAGGAGCTTTCCAATATCAGAGAAGTCCAGTCCCGGGGGGCAAGGGTATTGCTTCTCATAAAAGAAAATGAGACAATGGATGAGAAGGGGCAGTGGAGCTGTGTCTACAGACTGCCGCGGATGGCGGATCCTTTTATGGTGATGCCGGCCTCCATCGTGCTGCAGATGATCGCTTATTACGTGTCTCTGGACAAAGGGCTGGATGTGGATAAACCGCGTAATCTGGCCAAGGTGGTTACGGTGGAGTAAAGCCGCTGCAAGGGATAAAACAAATTGAATTTAAAGGTTGGGGAAACAATGACAATTGGAAAAGATGAAAAAGTAATAAAGGTTATCGTAAACAGGGCAGGATTTGAATATGATATTCATGCCCTGGTAAAATCCTTCTATCCTGGATGGGATGTGCAGATCAAAGAGGAGGATGAGCCTGTGCTGGAGCCGGGAACTGCAGATATTCTGATATGGATCAGGGAGGAGGAGGTTCAAATCGCCCTGGCGGAGCCGGAAAAGGAGGAACAGCCCTTTGTCATGGGAAGCAGGGAGCTTTTCAGGGATGATACCGGCAAAGCCACCCGGCTGGAAATCAAGAACCGGATCAAGCAGCTTTTGTATCAAATGCTCTCAGAGCATACCGGCAAACGCCTTCCCTGGGGGACGCTGACCGGGATCCGTCCGGTGAAAATTCCCATGTCCATGCTGGAAGAAGGAAAGGGCGAGGAAGAAATCAGGGACTATATGCGCAGCACCTACTTTATCAGCAGGCAGAAGGAGCAGCTGGCCATTGAGATTGCCAGGAGGGAAAAGGCGCTGCTGGAAAAACTGCATTATGAAAACGGTTGCAGTCTCTATATTGGAATCCCCTTTTGTCCCACGACTTGTCTGTACTGCTCCTTTACCTCCTATCCGATTGTTTCCTGGAAAAAAAGGGTGGGAGAGTATTTGGATGCGCTGGAAAAGGAAATTGATTTTACCGCAGAAATTTACGCAGATAAGGTTCTGGACACTATCTATATCGGGGGAGGAACCCCCACCACCTTAGAGCCATCGGAGCTGGACAGGCTCCTTGTAAAGCTCCATGAGAGCTTTGATTTGTCCGGGCTGAAGGAGTTTACTGTGGAGGCAGGCCGGGCGGACAGCATCACCCCGGAAAAGCTGAAGGTGTTAAAGGATCAGGGGGTTACCAGGATTTCCGTAAATCCCCAGACCATGAAGCAGGAAACTCTGGATTTGATTGGTAGGAAGCATACGGTGACACAGGTAAGAGAGGCTTTTGCCATGGCAAGAGAGGCGGGCTTTTCCAATATCAATATGGATATTATTCTTGGTCTTCCTGGGGAGGAGCCGGCAGATGTAAGGCGTACTATGGAAGAGATTGAAAAGCTGGGGCCGGATAGCCTGACTGTTCATTCGCTTGCCATCAAGCGTGCATCCAGGCTCAGTCAATGGATCATTGAAAACGGGATTTCTGCCCTGAACAATACGGAAGAGACCATGGAGATCACCGCGCAGGGAGCGGCGCAGATGGGGATGGTTCCCTATTATCTGTACCGGCAGAAAAATATGTCCGGAAATTTTGAAAATGTGGGATATGCCCACGAGGGGAAGTTTGGGATATACAACATTTTAATTATGGAGGAGAAACAGTCTATCGTGGCCCTCGGAGCAGGTTCGATTTCCAAAAGGGTGTACCCGGACGGGCGGATCGTGCGGTGCGAGAATGTGAAGGATGTGGCTCTATATATACAAAAAATAGACGAAATGATTGAGAGGAAACGGAAGCTGCTCACGGATTTTTAAGCACTTCTTCATTCCCTCAAAGTACAAGAAATGGTGGAAAGTACATCAAAAGTACATCAAATTTTCACTTGATAGTACGGAATAATACGCAATAAATGTGAAAACCTGAATATTGTGCCTTAAAGGACAATCTTATTCTAACGAATGGGCTGTCCTTTTTTGTTATAGCCAAACAACAATTTTAATTTAAGGAGGTTCAGGCATGAACAACACAGCGTTAAGAGCAGGGGCACAGAGCGCTTCGCACAGCACATCCAGGGTGACTATTTTCCCGGCGCAAGGGTTCAAGCAAGGTATATTCCATCTGCCAAAAGTACGATTCCCCCAAAAAAGTAGGGTAAAAGTAAGGATACGGGAAAGTTAAAGTCAGATTGGGAGTGTATCATGGAATTGTTGAAAGGAGATGTCACCTATGGATTACATGATAACAACTAAGCATTTGACAAAGAAGTACAAAAATTTTGTTTCCGTCAATAATGTTTCCCTTCATATCCGCAAGGGCAGTATTTATGGCTTTCTCGGGCCGAATGGGGCGGGAAAGTCCACTACCATGAAAATGCTGCTTGGGCTGACCGCACCTACAAAGGGGAGTTTTTCCATTGACGGAAAGCATTTTCCCGAAGACCGGATGGATATTTTGAAGGAGATTGGTTCTTTTATTGAAGCCCCGTCCTTCTATGCAAACCTCACAGGCAGGGAGAATCTGGATGTGATACGCCGTATCCTTGGACTTCCGAAGGAGAGCGTGGAGGATGCGCTGCAATTAGTTGGGCTTGCGGAATTTGGAGACAGGCTGGCAAAGAAATATTCTCTGGGGATGAAACAGCGTTTAGGGCTTGCCGGGGCGCTTCTTGGGAGGCCTCCTATCCTGATCCTGGATGAGCCTACCAACGGCCTTGACCCTTCCGGAATCCATGAGATCCGGGAGTTGGTGAAGTCGTTGCCCGGCCTTTATGACTGCACGATTCTGATCTCATCCCATATGCTGTCAGAGATCGAGCTGATGGCTGATGATATTGGAATCCTTAACCATGGGAGGCTCCTGTTTGAGGGAAGCCTTGATGAACTCAGACAGACGGCAGTAAAAACCGGCTTTGCTGCAAACAATCTGGAGGATGTATTCCTCTCCATGGTGGATCAGGATAATAAGGCAATGAGGGCATTGCCTGACAGAAAGCAGAGGGCAAAGTTATGAGGACATTCCTGATTGAGCTTCGGAAAGAAAAACGGACGGGTGCGATTCCTGGCCTGCCGGCAGTTGGTATTCTGGGGGCATTCTATGCATTTGCAAATTTTATTGTAGGAGAGAGACCCTGCCGAATTTGCAGGGTTTGGAGGAATTTTATATGAGCTTTTTGGAACTTTTGAGAATTGAATTTACGAAAGTAAAGAGATCAAAGATGATACCGCTTATTTTTGTTGCCCCGTTGTTAGTAGTTTCTTCCGGGGTTGCAAATTTAAGCCGGTATTTTACACCGGAATATACAAATGCGTGGCCTGCCATGTTCATTCAAAGCGCACTGGTCTACTCTTATTATTTACTGCCGCTGTCCATGATCGTGGTCTGCGTGATGATTGCGGGACGGGAAACAGGGAATAACGGTATCTTAAAGATGCTGGCCCTGCCGGTCAGCCGGTATGCGCTCTCCGTGGCAAAATTCTGTGTGCTGGTATTTTATCTGTTTATGGAGATGACCGTGTTCTTTGCGGTGTTCGTGATTGCCGGGACAGTTGCTACTGGAGTGGTGGGCGTGACGGAAACACTGCCTGTCCTTTATCTGATGAAATGGTGCGCCGGTCTGTTTTTGACCATGCTGCCATGCCTGGGGGCTATGTGGACAGTCACAGTCCTGTTTGAAAAGCCGCTTTTGTCTGTGGGGCTGAACCTGCTCCTTGTGATTCCCGGTGTGCTGGTTTCCAATACACCTGTCTGGATCGCCTGGCCGTACTGTTACAGCGGTTATCTGGTATCCTGCTCGCTGCATGATTTTACGGCGGGAGATAACATACGGGCATTTTCGCTGTTCCCGTTCCTGCCGGCTGCGATATTGGTCTTTGCATTGACACTTACGATTGCTGTAATACAATTTGGAAAGAAGGAAATGAGGTAAATTGGTTATGGAAAAATATGAACATGGCAAGGATTCTGTATTATAATAGATAATCTAAGAGCAGAAAGAAAGGGGCAGGAGAACTTGTCAGCGATTGTTGCCCATGAGGGTGCAGCAGGGCTGCGGCTGTAAAACGGCTTGTCTTTGTCCCCAATATGCCTGTGGAGCGCAACAAATTCAAGCACTGTCATAAAAAAAGCGGTTGAGAACGCTCTGAAAAG
>CAJTVL010000132.1 GCA_910579425.1 uncultured Lachnospiraceae bacterium
ACTTGATGTTTCCTCCTCTGTCGAAGCTGTAACCAAGGCGATTCAATTAGGATACCTCCCACCGATTTGTTAATCCTCCGGCTCCAGGGGCTTGATGATGCAGCGCCCCCACACACCGGAAAGTGATAATTTATTCCTGTTACAATTCATTGATCGTTGCTGTAATTGGCATGTTTCTAATCCGCTTTGCAGGTGCATATACTGCTGCCGCGGCAGAAACTGTATCGAATACAACAATAATAGCAAGCAAAACGACCGGCAGGCTCCACTGGCTTCCAAAATACCGTGTAACCAGTTTCACATACAAAAAACGGCTTAAAACAATTCCGATACCACTGCCGACGATAAGACCGGAGACAGCGTAAGTAAAGGCTTCCGCAGCAATCATCCGGGTAAGCTGTTCCCCATCCATACCAACCGCCCTCATCGCTCCATACTGCTTTATCCGGGCAGTTACGCTCATAGAAATGCTGTTGATTATGTTAAACAGCGTAATCATCGCAATGATTGCCATAAAACTATACAGCAGAAATTTTGTAGCCAGCCAGGTATTGGCATCTTCCTGATTCCGCTGACGCTCATCCGTAAAAATAACATTGCTTCCCGCAAGACTGTTTATTTGTTTTACCGTTTCATCCGTAGCCTGTCTGCTTAATTGTATCCCTATCATACTGTAATTTTCTTCCCCTGTCAGCCGTGCAAAGGTTTCCTGTGAGCAGATGATGCTGTATTCACTGGGATACAGCCCGTCTGATATGCCGCATACCACCTCGATTTCCTGTCCCGCTATCTGAATAACGTCTCCCACTTTGATCGGATTATCTTTATTCAAAACTGTCATAGCCTTGCCGCTGTCCCCATACACTTCCGATAAATTTCCCTCCACAAGACTCTCCTCTGCACAGTCCAGCACATACTCACTGTATGACGTTATATTGACATGATCGATTTCCTGCCGCGAAGAAGCAGCCGGAACATACTCTATATAGGAACTGCCCCAAACATGCTCTACACCGGTAATCCTGCTGACTGCATCGCTTAAACCCTGATCCAGTACACGCTCATTTGCATAGCCTGTAAGGCTAATATCCGGCTGCCATGACCGATTTACGGAGGGAATCAGTTCATACGCAAAATCCAACCCTACGGAAATACAGAGAAACAGTATAATACTGAGTGAAAAGCTGGCTGTCAATAAAAACCAGTTTTTCTTAGATGCTGTTGCATGGTGGATACCCAGTGTCCTTTCAACCTTTCTGATCTTCCGTTTTGTTGTATGTCGTACCGAAAGCGCCGTATCCGAATTTCCGGAAACCGCTGCCATCGGGGGAACTTTAGACGCACGTTTTGCAGGAGACTGCGCCGCCAGCAGGACAGTTACAATTCCAACCGTCGCCCCGCTGAGCAGCCCGACGGGGCTTAAGGCAAATACCGGCATGGCTGCAAATTCACCGCCAATTCCATAACGTAAGAATGCACAAATCCCCCATTCAATTGCCGTACCTGTGACCAACCCAACAGGGACAGCCGTTTTGCACCAGTTTAACGCCTCCAGCCGTACATACCGGATAATCTGCTGGCGGCTTGCACCAATACAGCGCATCATTCCGAAAAATTTTGTCCGCTGCGCTACATTGCTGTTCATACTGCCGGAAATCATCAATACGCCGGCCAATAATACTATAACGAACAAGATTGCCGCTATTCCGTAAATATTCTTCATGGATTCATTGCTGCTTTGCCCGGCAAGACCCATAATTGCTGTATTTTCCGAAATATCTTCCTCCGGCAGATCATACTGCTGCCTGATTTCCGAGGTGATACCGGGTGCCTTTGACACATCCTGAAATTGAATATAGCAGCTTGGATTGATCGGAAGATGGTTCTGCTCCATGACCCCGATATACGCATCCCGCATCATATATACAGCAACCATATAGGTCTGCCCCTGATAATATTCCGCGTCATCCGACCCAAAACCGCATACCGTAAAATCCGTATCCCCCGAAGGTGTCTTTACCGTCACATGATCACCAATCTTTACATCTAACGCAAGGCGCGCATTGGAACTAAGCATAACGTCATTGTCACCCTGCGGCAGACTGCCTTCTTCCAGGGCATTCACAAGCTCTGCCAGATAAATACTGTCAGCTCCGTATAATGCAGCTTTTTTCTCCCCGATATAGAAAGGCTGGTCTCCATCCGTGTTAAATGTTTCCGACCAGCCGATGGCGGCAACATCCGAACGCTGAGCGATTTCTTCCGCTATGACCTGAGAGATATTTTCCAACCGGATATGCCAGTTTCCATGTTTCTGCTGCAGCCCCTCACTTGATGCCCGAATCCACATATCCGCCACACTGAAAATCGTAGTCACAAGCAGCACGGAAATAATAACACAGAAAATCGTCATACGGTTCTGCCGTTTCCGCACCTTTCCCGAAATAGGCACAAGGCTTAAATAACTTTTCATTCCCTGCACCTCCCCAAATCAGTAAGTTCCCCGTCTGACACCTGCAGGATACGGTCTGCCGTCTGTGCAATACTGCGGCTGTGTGTAATCATAATAATTGTCTGCTCATACTTCTTTGATGCTTCTTTTAACAGTGCAATCACTTCGCTGGTATTCTGCGAATCTAAATTTCCCGTTGGCTCATCTGCAAGTATTAAAGCCGGACGGGTAAACAAAGCACGTCCAATCGCCACTCTCTGCTGCTGTCCGCCGGACAACTGACTGGGCAAATGATTCCGGCGTTCTTTCAGATTCAGCACCGAAAGCAGTTCTTCCAGATACTTTCTGTCCGGTTCCTGGTAATCAAGCAGCATCGGAAAAACAATATTCTGTTCTACGGTCAGTTCTGGGATCAGGTTGAACGCCTGAAAGATAAAACCAATATTTCTCCGCCTGAAAATGGTAAGTTTGCGGTCATTCATGGAAAAAATCTCCTTTCCACTGATGACTACCTTGCCGCATGTGGGCGTATCAAGTGCGCCTATCATATTCAAGAGCGTACTTTTCCCGGAGCCGGATTCTCCGACAATCGCCACATACTCGCCTTTTGGAACGGAAAATGAAACTTTTTTTAATGCCTTTACGGATGCTTCGCCGCTTCCGTATGTCTTACTGACATTACTGACTTCTAATAAATTCATTGTGTAAACACCTCTTTCTGTTTTGATAACCCCAAATATAGCAGAGATATCCTACACCTATATTACAATTACCCTACAATTTTGTTGGAATATGATTTTTCAAATCAAAAAATTCATCGTGAAAGAGGTTCCCCTGCCTAAAGCACTATCTACCTCAATCGTTCCGTTATGGGCTTCTACAATCGCTTTTGCCAGCGGCAGCCCAAGACCAATACCTTGCGTGTCTTTAGAATAACGGCTTCGGTAAAACCGCTTAAAAATATGGTGTAAATCCTCTGGATAGATGCCGCTGCCATTATCCTTTATGGTGATCTGTACAATAGAAGCGGCTGCCCACCATTCCATGCGTATGCAGTCGCCTTCTCCGGTATGGTCAAGGGCATTTTTTACAAGGTTGCTGATAGCTTCAATCATCCAACTGCAATCACACAAAAATGCGGTTTCCCCGCTGCCTGACAGGCAGATTTCTTTTCCTTCCTGACTGGCCCGGAACAGGAAGTGCTTTTTGACGCTTTCCGCAATCTCCGACACATTTTCCAATGATTTTTCCAACACAATCATGCCCGCATCCAGCTTTGTGATTTTCAAAAGATTCTGCACCAGCCCTTCTATCCTGTCAAGCTCCTGCTCGGAGAGCCGGGAAAACTCCTGAATCGTTGGCAGTTCCTCTGCCTCGTCCTGTATCAGCCCCATATAAATATTAAGGGCCGCAAGGGGTGTCTTTAACTGATGCGAAATGTCAGATATTGTATTTTTCAAAAATTTCTTTGCATTTTTTTCATTCTCGGCATGGGCGTTCAAGATCGCAACCAGAGAATTTACTTCATGAAACAGCCTGTATAATTCACCTTCATCATTGCATTCAATTGTGACATCCTTGTTGCCAGATATATATTCTGTAATCTGTAATATAGCGTGTTCCATGATTTTATGCTGTTCCCCGAAATACCCATAACAGATTACCAGTATGGCAGCACTCATCAGCAAAAAACAGACTATTGTGTAAACTGCCGCATTTCTGACTTCAAACTCTATAAGCAAGACCGAAATAAATGTAAAAAATAAAGCGCACAGCAGAATACCACTAAAAAGCCGTTTGATTTTCCGGTTTACAAATATTTTCATCCTACACCTCAATCCATAGTGCTCCATTTATATCCCATACCACGGACAGTGACAATCCTTTTTGGTTTTCCCGGATCATCCTCAATTTTTGTACGGAGCCTGCGGATATACACGGTAAGGGAATTATTATCTATATAGCTTCCGCCCACGTCCCACAATTTGCCCAAAATCTGCTCCTGGGAAAGTATCTGGTCAGGATTTTCCATAAACAGGCACAGCAGCTTATATTCACTTGCCGTTAGTTCAACAAGTTCCCCCCTTTTATATACTTCCCCTTTTAAAAGCTGGATACAGATACCGCCTGAATTTAATTCTGTGACAGCAGTTCCGAAATTTTCACTCCTGCGCAACAGTGCATTAATCCTTGAAAGGAAAACTGCTAACTTGAACGGTTTTGTAATATAATCATCACCCCCGATGTCCAGCCCCATGATAATATCTGTTTCTTCATCAGCGGCAGTGAGAAACATAATGGGCACTTTTGAGGTCTGCCGTATCTTTTTGCAGAAATCAAAGCCGGAGCCGTCAGGAAGCGATACATCCAAAACAGCCAGATCATATTCTCCCCTTTCCCATAATACATCCGCTTCCAAAGCGGTGCGGGCAACCGTTATTTCATAGCCCTGCTTTTTTAAAGCAAAAGAAAGCCCGTTGATCAGGCTCAAATCGTCTTCCAGTAAAAACAGCCGTTTCATTTGCTATCCCCTTCCTTTCTTCCCTTTATTCTCCCATCCGCCGGTTTTGAGGCATCTTTCGGAATCAGCCACATACGACTGAATTTTGCCACTCCAGATATTCGCCCATCCTCACATAGCTTCTGTACCCGCCTTTCCGAAATACCCCATTTTTTTGCGGCTTCTGGTGCAGAAATATACTCAAACATTCTTACACACTCCCTCTCAAATTTCTAACAGCTATAATTATATGCGTCCAACCGAATAGTTTCAAGTGTTTAAGGCAAGCATGTTGAAAATATGCATAACTGGCTATTTCACTATGGATAACTCCATTCACAGTTCCATAAACAAGCCAGTTATACACATTTCCATGAATCCCGACTACGGCGAAATCCCACTCATTCATACTTTCTTTTTATCATAATGCCCAAACAAGAAAAGCCCTGCATGATACAGAGCCTTTCCTATCATTTTTATTCGCCAATTTATAGTCATTCCCATATCAAATTTGAAATGTTATATGGAACTACACAAAACTTTCTCCTTTCCTGACCTCAGTCAATCTCTGCCCCGTCCGAGAAGGCGTTGCCGACACGTTCACCTAGCACAAGATATCCGTTATTTACAGGGTCAATAGAAATGGCGCGCAGCTTCGCAGGATCAACCATGCCATTCTCTCCAAGAACTGATTCATCGGCGCTGACATTCACGATTTCTCCGATCACGTTTCCGTCCTCATTAAACTTTACAAGTTTGCACTCCAAAGCCATCGGAATCATAAATTCGGCCCCATGCGGCATTCATAGCGTCAGCATTCCCCTCCTCGTCATAGGTACCGATAATCAATACCGGCAGTGGATACCAAAATCTTTTCTCATTTTACCAACTCCTTTTCCTTTCCTGTTACTTTTTCTTCTGCATCCGCCTAAACCCCGATGCAAAATAATGACTGATAAACTGAAGCCAGCGTGGTAAATACCGGTTCCTCAATCAGAGCCTTATCCCCATGCCCCAACGGATACCATGCCTGGATTACGATTCCCTCTTTCTCCAAAAACTCCTTTAATTCCTTTTCCTGAGAATAAGGATGAACCTCTCCTCGTCCGATATTTCCTCCGGACCGGAAACCTCCTGCATCCGGTCAAGTTCCGCCTGCGCCCCACGCCTGGCCCGCTCCAATTCCTCCATCCGAACCCTGCCCTTTTCAATCCTCTCCATATATTCCTCCCGGCTGTCCTCCCCGGCTTTATACCACTCATACAGACGCATCTTCGTCCCTTTCCACTGCGCCAGCTCCTTTGTACTGTCAGCAATCACCGCATCAAGCTCCGATGCCTTATTACAACTGCTGTCAAAATAGCAATTCCCAAAACCCTTATCTTTTTCATAATCTTCTCTCCCTGTTCCCCGGTCTGCCGGAACAACATCTAACAATCTTTATGTGTCGCCTATGCCCTCGCGTCAAAACCGCCCTGCATTTCCACCGCCCCGGCATTTATCTCCTGCCTTGCCGCATGGTACGCATCATAGTAGGCAGCCTTCAAAGCCCCGTGTACCTGCGTCTCCGCCTTCGACTCCTTCTCATGCCAGCCCACGCCCGCCGTGTAGGTCAGTACCTCATCACCGTTCCCGTCATACACATGGACGGCGGAGCCCGTCCCCTCGGACTGGAACTTAGCTTCATACGGCTCCCCGAACAGGAGGCACAGCCACCGCCTGTCAGCCTCCCGTATCGTTTTCATGTCCGCCATTTCCTGACTGACCTTCCCCATCAGCGCCGCCCTGTCCGGCGCGACTTTGGCGACCTCGCTTTTCCGCAGGGCGAGGAACTTATTCCCCATATAGATGCCCTGCGCCGCATCCTGTTATCTTCTCCCGGAAGGAATCGGACAGCTTGGAGGCTGCCTTTGGGATGCCCGTCTGATGGCTTTTTGCTATTCCTGTTATATCCATTTCAATCGCCTCTCTCTGTTTTGCCGAAACGCCAGAGATGCCTACCCTTTGGCTTAGGGATATACAACCGTGGGGCAGGCTGTTTTCAATTATGATTTGCCTTTACAGAAAGTAAGGATATCATTGATCCACTTCCCATATCTTAGATACCCGTCCCAATTTCCAAGCGTTTTCATATCGTTCATAAGTTCATACGCCATTGCCATATAATCCGCTTTTTCGTGGTAGGAAGTGCCATCCATCTTATCCTTCAGTATCGACATGGTCATAAAATTGCTGTCCGACTTATTCCCGGTATGTGCATTTAACGCAAGCATCTCCGTGTAAGAGCAACCATTCGGATTTACCTTGCTCACATCCACCGTCTGCTCGTATTCATTTCCGTTTATGTCAGTTCCTTTTACAAGGTAAACCGGATTGTCCTCTGAAAAATCATCCGCCCGGTATACATTTGCGCTTTCCCCCGTCTTTACATGATGGATGGAAAATAATGCGTCTGGGTCAATATGTACAACATTTCCTGTTGATTTCACATTTACCCCAAAGTTGCCCTTCGTACTGCCTTCTGCCTTTCTTGTTCCCTGCCATGCCGGATATCCTGCTGTTCCTATTCCATTAATATTCATTTTTCAAATCCTCCATTATTTTTATTATTGCGGCCCCTCTGTCGTTCAGAGCCT
>CAJTVL010000133.1 GCA_910579425.1 uncultured Lachnospiraceae bacterium
GTTTCGATTGAAACCGATGATCCGAACAGCGCCCACGCTGTTTCGTTAGATATAACCTGAATCCGTGAAGTTCGTTTGCAGGATTAAACTGCAAAAAGCAATATTTACGCAGGATTCCAGCTTTTTGAAAGCCAAATTTTTATCACCCAATGGGTGAAGAAATTTGGGGCTTTAGAATCGCTGAAATCCTTGTAAAATGTGAAATCAAAGGTATTTTTATTGGATTGAACTTCACGGATTCAGGTATAATGTACCATGGCGGAGGGGATTTTCCAATAACTCTGTGGGGGAAATTTTAAAAGGTTGAGCACTTTTATTTTCATGGTATAATTGGGGTGGTTTTAAATTTGACGGGGAGGTTAAGCTTGGAAGTAAACTTCCAAACTGCTTATTGATAGAAGTACCGCGGGCACAGCTTGCGGTAGGAAAGGGGATAAAAGGATGAAATTTTATATAGGTTCAGGCTTTAAGAACTGTGAATTGGTCAATTATTATTCAAAAGCATTAGAGGAAAACGGATGGTCACATACCTACAATTGGACAAAGAATATTAGCGGCGGAGTAACTATTGAGGATTTGGTAAAATATTCTGAATTGGAGATAAAGGGTATCGTTGATTCTGACGCTGTTATCATTCTGCTTCCGGCAGGGAGGGGAACTCATATTGAATTGGGAATGGCATTGGCATTAAATAAGAAGATATTTCTGTGCGCAGCTTCCAAAGAGGAATTCGGTATTGAAAATACTGTCAATTTTTATCAACTGCCGGACTGTATGAAACTGGTTGGCAGTGCAGATGAAAATATAAAGGAAATACTCAAGATGTCCAATAGCTCTAGCACCCTGTAGGAAAAGAGCCACACCAGAGGAAAATATCTATATTCAGGAAAGAGAATAATAGATTTCGCAGTTGCCTGATAGTATTTTTTCTGTCAGGTTTTTTTGCGCGTTTTGCAGGGCAAAGCTCCATTTTTCTCATTTTTGTCAATGGATATTAGTTTTTGTTGATTGAAAAAAGTCTTTTTAAAGATAGACTTTAAGAAAGATAAACCAGGAAGGCAGGGAGGTTACAATGAAAAAGATATTTGGGCTTATAAATTCAGACCGGGCTGCCGGAGGGAATTGACACGGTGATTGAGGCAGGAGGACGGACCCTCTCCGGTGGGCAGAGGCAGCAGATCGTAAACCTGCGGGCCCTGCTCTCCGGCAGGAAGATGCTGATTCTGGACGAGGCCTTTGCCTCCCTGGATGTGGAAAGACGGCAGAGACTGTTGGAAGTCCTGGAAGAAAGGCGCTGGGAACAGTTCCTGTTACTGGTGACCCATGAGAGAGGGGTGGAGAGCCTGAACAAGGGCGCGGTCAGCTTTGACATGAGAAAAATCAATCAAAACGGGTGAGGGGATTTTTTCTATGAAAAGAAGAATAAGCGTTTGGCTCATTGTGGTCAGCGTCATGGTCTTGCTGTACGGATGCGGCAATTCCCATCAATCTGAGGGAAAAAGGGAAAAGGTATCGGAATTTACGGATTTGCTGTTTGAGGACGATGTTTTTGTCCCGAACAGGGATTTTGCCTGGAACATGAGCAAGGAGGGTTTCCTCTCAAAGGTAGAGGGGGCTGACGTTCTTGATCCGGACAGCGAAACCTTTGACGAGTACCGTTATTTTTATTCCAGTGAGACGGGTATCACCACCTTTACCCCGCTGATAACCTATGAGATCGGAGGAATCTCCGGCGAGGCGGAGGCCGCGTTTGCCTTTGGCGGGGAGGGATTGTTCCGGGCGGGATATGTGTGGAATTTTAACGAGGGGGAAGAGGACAAAGTCAAGCAGGCCGTAGCGGTTCTTGCCGAAGATTTTAACGCCAACGAAAATATCCAGGAGAATCCCTTCGAGATACCGGATCTCTCGGACAAGGACACGGCAGCTTTTCCGTATCGGTATGAGTGGCAGCTCAGGGATTTTCCCCAGGGCCATATCGAGTTGGGAATTTTAAAGATCAAAGAGGACATTTTGGTGCAGGTCACGGCGGGGATTTCGTAGGCTTTACAATTCGTAGACGTTACAATTCGTAAACGTTACAATCTGCCGGAAAAAGAGTTTGCCGACTTTCTTCCCGCTTGTATGCAACTCTTTCATGCAATGCTTTCTGGCCGTCAGCGCGCTAAAAGCAGCATGGCGGCCCCGTAAAGGATGGCAAGAAAAATCAAATTGTACACGGTGAAGGTTTTCAGATAAGCTCCCTTTCGGGCGGCGGGGCTGTTGCCATAGAGGCGGTAGGAGATCACGCTGGCAAGGGAGGCGATCAGTGTGCCGAGTCCTCCGATGTTGACGCCGTAGAGAAGGGCCCGGGATTTGTCCGTAAATCCGGAAAGCAAAATAGCGGCGGGCACATTGCTGATGACCTGGCTGAGCATCACGCCTGCGGGGAGTTCTCTTCCGTCTAGCAAGGCTTTGATCAGGGCGGAAACCGCAGGAATCCGCCCTGCGTTTCCGATGAAAAGGAAAAAGCACACAAAGGTCAGGAGTAGAAAATAGTCCACCGACCCAAACAGCTTTCTGTCTGTGAGAATGACCGCCAAAATCAGGACAAAGAGCATTACAGGCCAGGGGATCAGGCGGAGCACGCAGGCCAGGCAGACCAGGAAGAGCAGTCCGTAGACTGCCAGCTTTTCCCGTCAGGGGCATCGGCGCTTTCAAGGCTTTGGGGAGCCAGAGGCTTTTTTCCCAGAAGAAAGAGGGCTACGGCAAGCAGCAACAGGGAAAGAAGGGTGAGCGGCAGCATATATCCCAGAAAGGTTCCCATGGACAGGTCAAAGGCAGTGTAGAGATACAGGTTCTGGGGATTGCCGATAGGGGTGAGCATACTGCCCAGATTGGCGGCTACAGTCTGCAAGGCCACTATGGGGATGAGAAGCTCCTGCTCCTTTGCCATGGTCAGTGCCATAACGGCAAAGGGCACGAAGGTGATTAAGGCCACGTCGTTTGTGATGAGCATACTGCAAAAGAAGCATAAGGCCACCAGGGCAAAGCCAAGCTGCAAGGTATTTTTGGTTTTTTTAAGAAGCCCAAGTCCCAGGTACCGGAACAGGCCAATGCTCTGTAAGCCTGCGATCACCAGCATCAGGCAAAACAGCAGCGCCAGCACCCGATAGTCCAAATAGGTCCCATATTCTTGATCCGGCGGCACCGCAAACATGGAGATTACTGCCAGGGCAGCAGCGGCGCAGAGCACGGTTTCTTTTTTCATAAACGCAACGACCACGTTGTCTTTTTTACTTCTCATAAGTCTGGAATATCCTTTCATTTGTAAATCAGCCTTTTTTAGAGCGGCGGTGCATTTATCATAGCACGGCGGTTTTATTGAAACATAAGGATGGCTGGCGAAGTCTGGCATCCGTTGTTTTCGCTTAATCTGTCAGCCCAAGAAGCCAGTCTCTGGCATTGATTCGCCGGATTCCGTCATACTCCCTGTGCTCTCCATGTATTCTTTAAAAGAGAAAGGAAGCATTTCAATCTGCACATACCGCCCGGAAATCAATGTCGCAATCTCACTAGAAAGCATATAGGCATTGGAGCCGGTAATATAAATGTCTACATTTTTCTTAATATACAGACTATCTACGACTTTCGGGAAATCCTCAACATGCTGGATTTCATCCAGGAAAATATAGGTTACCTTTCCGGCAACAAGCCTTTCTTTTAAATATTCATATAGCTTTCTATAATCTGTCAATTCCTCAAAATCAATATCCTCAAAGTTTATAGAAATGATCTGCCTTTCATCGATCCCTTGATCCAATAACCAATTTTGATAGATTTCCAGCAAGGTAGATTTCCCACATCTACGGATACCGGTTACAACCTTAATGAGTTTGTTTATCCTTAAAGGCAATCAATTTGTCCAAATATTCTTTGCGTTGAAATACCATAATTATACCATCCTTTTCATGTGTACAATTAATATACTCTAAATAAAAGAAATCATCAAGATTTTCGGAGTACTGTCCAAAAACTTGTATTTTTTTGCTGTTTGTTGATTTTTGATGAAATTTTTTAAGCAAGGGATAAATAGCGAAGGCTCATAACACGGCTGTTTTATTTTCACAAGCGGCAAACGAGCTTTACCAAAGCTATCTGCAAAAGGACATGGCAGAGGGAAAATATCCGCCCTATAAGGCGAGCGGTATGGCTTACATCCGTTTTGCGAAGGAGGAAAAGGAGCTCTTTAAGCTGCTTTTCATGCGCGACCGTTCAGGCGAAAGGGTGGGCGAGAATAAAGAGGAAATACGCCCATTACTGGAAATCATCCGGCAAAACTTAGGTCTTAGCGAGGAGGATGCTTATTTCTTTCATCTTGAGATGTGGATTTATGTTCACGGCATAGCCACCATGTTGGCAACCTCTTATCTGGAATTGGACGAAGAGTTTATCAGCAGGGTGATGACGGACGGATATGAGGGAATGAAAGCCCGATATGGAAAAAGATAAAGTGCAGGGGAATCATGCTCTTGCGTTATTCGGAAAAGACTGTTCAGTATATGGTGAGTTGCAACGTGGCAAGTATTAGAAAAAATGGAAAAGAGAAACGGCTTTGCCTTTATGGTGAAGCTGTTTTTTTGCATAAAAGTTTATTTTTTTGTATATTTTTTGTGAGTAGAGTCAGATAAAATATATTTGTGGGATTATACAATGAATACAAAGGCTGGCAGAAAGAATGAGAGAGGATAAATCCATAAAAAAGCAATCAAAGAAAAGGGCGGCGATCGCAGGGACACTGGCCGTGGTGATCGGAGCGATAATTGCGCTGGGCGTAATATCCGAAATGCAGGAGTACGGGGAGAAGTCCGGGAATGGATTAAAAAAGGGAGCAGTTCAGGAAAAGGGGGAAGAAGTCTCATCCAAGGAAGCTGTTCTTCTACTGGAAAGTGATTCTGGGATTAAGAAAATTCCGGCAGGTGACAGAAAAAAATGACACGGCTGGCAATTGTAAGAGAGAATGTAGTGCTCTTTGAGATAAAGAAAGAGCCGTCTGAAAATCAGGTAGATTTTGAGGAATGGTATATAACAGAACCGTACAGCTATAAGCAACTGGTGAATGTGTCGGACTTATATGATTTTTTAGATCATTATGCTTCCTGGGACTGTATTGATGAGGCGAAAGGAGTGGAGTTTCGGGGATCAGGCTTATATGTGGAGGAGGAATTTGAAGATACTGGCGCTTGCAGGTTTGAGATAGGGCAGCAAAATAAAGAGGGAAATTACTACGTAAAGGCAGATTATTCCCCTAAAATATATGAGGTGGAAAAGAGGCAGGTAGAAGTGATGACAGGGCTTGAAGCAGAAGATTTTATGATGGGGATCGCCAATCTGATTTATCTTACAACTGTGGAAAAATTGGAAGTGAGGACAGAAGGGATTGCGGCTGTGTTCGACATAGAAACGGCTGCAGACAATAGCCAGATTTACAAAAGGGACGGCAGCGTCTGCAATGAGAAAGGATTTAAGGAAATGTATGCAGCGCTGTTGTCTGTGGTCATTGCCGGGGAGGCCGAAGAAATTCATACGCAGAAGGCCAGGGAGCCGATTCTGGGACTGCATTTTTACAGAAATGAAAAGGAACTCGAGGAGGTAGAGATCAATTATTATTCTTATGATGACAATTACTGTCTGATTGAGAGAAATGGCGTGAGGGAGTTTCTGACAGAGAGAAAAGCTCTGGAGCAGGTGATTGCGACGATAAAGGAATACTGTAGTCACTAATCTGAACAGGAGGTACAAAATGAAGAGGGTGGATTATCTGGGGAGATATTTGTATAAGTGGATTATTCTGATCTTTTTGGTATTTGCGCTAATCAGTGTTGTGTTCAATGCTGCCAGTTATTGGAGGGAAAGGCAGGCCTACTCGGAAATTATTGAGCAGGAACAACAGAACAGAATTGATTATCTCTCCAAAACTATCAATAATGAGTTGATAAAATTAAAGGTTACAGCCAGAATGGTATTAAAGGAAAGCAGTGTGCAGGAGCTTTATTGTAAGTATGATTTTATGAACAGTTATGAGAAAGATAAGCTGCTGGAAGATATCGTAAACCGATGCCTTGAAATAGATAATCTGAATTTTTTTGTATCTGCCAGCAGCTTTTATCTACCGGAAAAGGGGATCAGGGCTGACAGAAATGGGATAGAATTTACGGAGGATGTATATGGATTTACAAATACTTATCAAACTCAGGAGCTGATCATCCAACAGGAGGGAAAAGCATATATTGTGGAGATGTCCAGAAAAAATTATCTGAAGGGATGGGATGCGGATAATATTCTGGGCATTTTTGTCATTGAGCTGGATACGGAGATGATCCAGAAGGAGCTTCAGCTTGCAAGGGTGACAGAGGGGGATATTCTGTTTATCACAGGGGATGAGAGCAAGAGAGTTCTCTGCCAGACAGGGGAGGCTGCTCTGGAATCTATGGATGAGGGCGGCGATGGTAAAATTATGCTGGCAGGGGATGCATATGAGTTGATAGAAGCAGCAGACACGGGAAATTTTTTCAGGCTGTATTACCTCCAGGATCAAACTTTTTTAAGTCATATGGCTCAAAAAGCAGTCATTAATATTCTGGTCTTTGTGGGAATTATTATACTGGTGATTTTGGGAGCAATAGCGTTGTTCTATGTAAGAGTATATCATCCGCTGGAGATACTTTTGGTAGATGCATTTGAACAGATAAAAAAGTCGAATCTTGCCTATAGGATTCCTTTGCCGGAAAAAGAGAATGTTTTTGCAAATCTGTACCGTAATTTCAACTATATGGCGGAAAGAATAGACACGTTGGTATCGCGGGAGCTGAAACAGACGATATTGGTGAATCAGGCAGATTTTAAACACCTGCAGGCGCAGATCAATCCCCATTTCATGTACAACAGCTACTTTTTGCTCTATCGTATGATCAAAGACGGAGACAGAGAAGGGAGCTTGCTGGTTTGTGAAAATCTGGGGAAATTTTTCAAGTATATAACCAGAGACTCACAGGAAAGTAAAAGTCTTGCGGAGGAGATTGAACACGCCCGCTCGTATACGGTAATACAGCAGTTCCGCCACTGCAATATTATTCATGTGGATTTTCCGGAGCTCCCGGAAAAATTCGGCTATATTGAGGTGCCGAGACTGATCATACAGCCATTGATGGAAAATGTTTTTAAATATGTAGTGAATGATCTGGAGGATGAGGGGGAAGTCTTAATCAAAGTCAGTTATAAAGAGACCAGCGAACATCTTCTGATATGTGTGGAAAATTCGGGAGATATAAAAGATGAGCAGCTTGAAGTAATAAGAGAAAGACTTACCAGACAGGATGAAAAAGAAGAAATCACCGCCCTGGTAAATATTTCGACCCGGCTGGATCTGTTTTTTAATCAGCGCAAATCCATGACCCTGTGCAGATCAGAGCTTGGCGGCCTTATGGTTTGTCTGCACTTGAAGATGTATAGTAAACGACATTAATTTTTGTGCTTAAAAGAACAAAGTGACGAAAA
>CAJTVL010000134.1 GCA_910579425.1 uncultured Lachnospiraceae bacterium
TATCCTTCAATAGCAATTTCTAAAGATGATTTACAATAAAAGCAATTCCAGTTTGTCGAACGGATAGCCTATCAAAAACTAAATAACCTGCCGCATATCAGCGGTACACCCACAATACCGCCAAATTTATGAAAACTTTCCTGCCACATAAAAACGGCGGCTTTGATTGTTATTTAGACCGTGATGAAGGGCCGGGGCCCACAGTACTGGGACGGGCGTATGGTGCACAATCCTCACATCACTCGGCAGGGAAAGAAATGGGTGCTGTATTATATCGGGAGCACGCATCCTTTTACGGAGGTGAAGCACAGTGAGAACATTACCATGCAGGATCCGCGTGTAATCGTGGCGGGATTCGGCGGGGGCTGCGCCCGCTCGGAGAACGGGATAAGTGGGATATCCGGCGGATTCAGTATCTATAAAAGTAAAAGAATACCTGCAGAAGGCCGTTTTTCTGTGCGGCAGCGAAAAATCAAAAAAGGAAACGACAGAATGGAATCTGAAAAAGAGAACTTAATACGTACTGAGGAGGAGATCAACGCCGCCTGGTGCATCTCACAGCGAAAGGCCGGAGAGGATGGCAGAATCCACAGATACAAAGAGGAGATAGACAAAGAATTGGAAAAGCTGGAAAGCCTGTTTTGCGGGGAGCTTACCTTTTACCAGGAGGTATGCAGCGATATTCGGAAAATGACCTCTCCCTCTTTTCTAAAGCCGGCGGGAAAAATCAGGGCCGGGGAGAGCAGGGCGCAGGACGGGGACATTGATGCGCCGAAATTTTATCTTTACGCTTATATCGACAAAAACACGTGGAACCATATCAAAAATAACCGGAAAGGGATCAGCAGGGAAAGCGCGCTGAAACTGGTAATTGCCCTTCAGGTTACAGAGGAAAGAGCAGAATTTCTTCTGGGGAAACTGTCATTCGCGTTAAATCCCGGGGATTACAGGGACAGGATCATCATTGCGATTTTGAATGCACGCTGCTATAATCCGGATCAGGCCAGTGAAGTGTTGGAATGGTATGGCAGGAACGGAAAGTACAAATTTACAAACATTTACTAAACTTTTCTTTTACGGAAAGAGGGCGGATGATGAAGGATTACAGAATTTTTGTGGAAGAGAGGCTGAACACAGGGGACGCGCTGCAGAAGCGGAACTTGTCTGACGCGGATTGCCTGCACTATGCGAAAGCGGTGGCTGAGGAATTATCCAGGAGGCCTTTTGAGGAAGAGACAACCTTATATGAGGACATCTGCCAATATATAAACCGGATCAATCAAGGCGCTTCAACAGAAAAATTTCTGAAAAAGAGCGGGAAAACAGACGAAAAGAAATTTTACGACTATGCTCAGATTGACAAAAATACCTGGAGTAATATCAGGCTTAAGGCAAGGGGAATTACAAAGGAAAGCGCCCTGAAGCTTGTGATTGCCCTTCAATTAAGCGAAAAGGAGGCGCAGGAGCTTCTCAAAAAAGCATCCTGGAGTTTTAACAAAAGTGATTACCGGGACAGGGTAATTATCGCCCTGCTGCATGTCAGGTGTTTTGATCCCCGAAAGGCCGCATGGTTATTGGAGGAATACGGAAAAAATGAAAGGCATCCTTTCAGGAATATTTATGACATGAAGCGCATTCCTTCATTGCCGGTGCAGTGAACAAATTCACGGGGTGAGCATGTTTACTCTGTGAATTTGTTTACTTTGTGAATGCCCAAAACGAAAAATTTCCTCCGGCGGGAGAATACCCGGAGCAAAAAATGAGGTAAGATGGTATCAGGAAGAAAGCATATGGCTTTTCGGAAAAACAGAAAGAGCAGAAAACGGAGGATGCGGTATGAAAACGGTAAATAAAGAACATTATACGGAGATGAAAAAGAGGGCGGATGCCATTTTAAACCAGAAGGCGGAGGGAATGGCGGCCAGAGAGATTATGGCGCATATTTATGTAGACGGCCTGCAGGACAAGACCATGGAGCAGGGACTGGTCATGGCAGACCGGGCTTTGGAAGCAATTGTTGATTTTAACAGGACATATGCGGAAGCGGTGAAGCAGAAAGACAAGGCGTTTGAAAAGCTGCTGGAGGGCATCCTTGAGGGAAAGAGTCTGACAGAGCGCTGCAACATTCTTTCCGCGCTTTATGCCGGGGCCAGGGCGGCCAATGCGAGGATGGAGGGCGAGGACCGGGAGGTCTGCGACGAGATTCTTTTTGAGGCGGACGAAGAGCCGGTTACGGAGGATGAGGCTACGGAAGAGCTGGCCCAGGAGCTGAAGGAGAAGGTTCTGGAAGCGTTTCAAAATACCTCCATTTTAAGCCGGGGAATGCTCCG
The DNA here is from genome assembly GCA_910579425.1 of uncultured Lachnospiraceae bacterium. GTDB lineage: Bacteria > Bacillota > Clostridia > Lachnospirales > Lachnospiraceae > Suilimivivens. The sequence goes on from CAJTVL010000134.1 coordinate 2,331, forward strand.
TCAGGCGGATCAGGTGGAAGAGCTGATTGCCGGGCAGGGGATTTCCCAGATGGTGGTGCAAATTGGGGAGGAGGAAGCAGAGTATGAGGGAATTCTGGCGATGATTGCCTATGTGGAATCCAAGACTGCCGACATAAAAGAGCTTCCCCCTGATATAAGCATCGAGGAAACGGCCTGTATTGTGGCGGCGACGATTGCCCAGGAGCAGATCATCAGGCGTTATACGGCAGGGGAGATTGCCATGAACGCAGCAGTTGCACTGCTGGATATTCTTGGCTTTGTGCTGCTCCTGAAACTGGCGGCAAAGCTGTTTGTCCTTGGAGTGTCGATGGCAACAAGCCTGTGCGGCATGATTATCGCCATCCCGGCTGTGGTCTTTGTGGGGCTTGCCATCATGGGCGTATTCGGAGAGGCAGTTAAGGCATGGAACGGCGGGGCCAGGGCAGCGGTAAACCTTACGGTATCCGCGGTGAAGCTGGGGGCAGGACAGGCAGACGATGCAATGAGAAAGGTCGGCGAATTTGTGAACAATACCGCGGCGCCCGCTGCGGCAGATATAATAGATGAGGTGAAGCAGCTTTTCAAAACAATCAAGAGCAAATACGATCAAATGACGACCATTAAGTTCTGAAAAGGATAGGTGGAAGAAACAGAGGGGACAGGGAACGGCAGAATATCTGCTGTTCCCTGTCTGCGGCGGCAGGGGAGGACCGGCTGGAGGCGGCATTGGCCGGAATTATGAGCGAAGAAAATATGGAACTGTTAAGGGATAAAGGGACAGAGGCTTTAGAGGAGAACTACAGGAAAATCAAAAAGTCAGGTCTGTTCTGGAGCGATAGGGGGAGAAGGAGTGGAGAGGATCATCGGCCTGGATTTCGGGCATTGCGAAATAGCCGCAGCAACACCTGTCTATGAAGGCGGAAAATTCGTCAGAATTGACAACCTCTATCTGGACGGAGAAAAAAACTTCGTGATTCCGGCTGAGGTGGAATATTGTGGAGAGCTTTTTAATTATTTTAAGGCCTCCCCGGAGCATTTCGACGAGGTAGTCCAGGGCAACGGCACGGCGGTAAGGCGCCGGGATTTGATGAGCGCGGCGCTGGCAAAGATCATGAGAAATATTGTGGAGTATAACAGCTCAGTCGGCAGCGGCGATCAGATTCTTCTTCTGGTAGGCTGCCCGGCCTGCGGAGAGTGGACATCCGACAAAAACAGAGAAGAATATGAAACGCTGATCAAACAGGCCGCAAAGGTGCGGCAGGTGCGGGTTGTGCCCGAATCAAGGGCGGCTATGTTCAGCGCCCTTTCCGACGGGAAGGGACGGATGATTTCTGCGGCCCAGGGCGCGGTGGTTTACGATTTAGGTTCCCTGACGGCGGACTGCACCTATATGAAAACGGGGCAGCGCTGCCTGGAATTAAGCTGGAAGCTGGGGGCAAGAGAGGTGGAGAGGGCACTAAGGAGACTGATCTGCGAAGAGGCGTCCCGGAAAGCCCTTCAGAAAGGGCTGGAGCTTATGCCTGTAGAAAACCATGCAAAGCTGGAAAGGGTTCTGCGGGGCGCAAAGGAGGCGTATTTTAACGGAAGCCTGGATGAGTCTGCCAGCTTAATCGCTTATCGTTTTATGACAGATCAGGGAAAAAAACTTCCGGTCAATCTTGATCTGGATGACGCCACCATGGAGCGGGCGCTGGAGATGCCGATTTTTCTGGAAGCAGACGGGGGAAGCCTTTCGGGCGGGTGGAAAACGTGCTGTATGGAGTTTTTCAGAAGAAGCAAGAGCCGGATCGAGGACGGCGGGCGTCCGGTAAAAGAGATCGTGCTGACCGGCGGGGCCAGCCGGATGGGGGTTGTCCGGAACTGTGCCAGGGAGGTATTTCCGGAGGATTCTTATACGGTGACCTGTGCGAATAATCCCTGCTTCAGCGTGTCCCAGGGGCTGGTTTGGGTGGGACTGGTGGACGAGCTTGAGGAGGAAGTGATATCCGTGGTAAAACAGAATGTCGTAAACTGTGAAGCGGGCAATCTTTCCACGCTGAAAAACAGGATTAAGTCGAATATGGGAGAACAAATTTACGAGGCCGTATGGACAGCCGTGGCGGCTTGGGCGGCTTCCCCGGAGGATGAGTCTCTAAAAGATCTGGAGGGGCGGATGGCCCGGGAGATCGACGGAATACTTCCCCAAATAAAGTCCGCCAACCGGACATGTATTGGAAACTGGTCTGACGGCATTATCGCGGAAATACGAAAGCAGCTCGAGTCGGAGCTTCAAAAAAGCTTCGGCCCGGCCCTCGGGCAGAAAATGAAAATGCCGGGCAGCAATTGGAAATCGGTGAGCCAAAGCCTGGACGACGTTACGATCGATATTGACAAGATTATTTCCGGAATTGATGTGAACAGTATACTGAATCAGGTCGTTAAATGGGCAGTAATTATCGTTTATACTCTGCTGGGAACCGCGATTTTTCCGGGAGTTGCAACCGCGGTCGGTTTTTGCCTCGGCGTCTATACGGCCTGGCGCATCAATGACGACGACAGAGAAAAGCCCCGGAAAAGCCAGGTGCGATGCAAGGTCAGAAAAGCGATGGAAAGGGCCGACAGAAAGCGGGAAATCATGCAGATCTGCGACGGACAGGTGGATAATTCCATTGAATTGCAATTGACAGCCGGTTCTGTAGAGAAGGATATAGAAGCCATTGCCAAAAGAGCGTACGAAATCATGACCCTTAAATTTGAAATATAGATGATTTGTAATAGGGATGAAAATCCAAATCCGGCAGAGTTGCGGGGAGGAAACGGAGAAATGAGCGTGTTGTCCGATACAATTGAGAAGTGCAGAATTGCGATGAAAGCCGGCATACCTCTGATTTATATCAAGACAGATTCCTATCAGATGATCAGGGATATTGTTTTCAGCGGGGAGCTGGTTGAGCTGCTTTCCAGGGAGCCGCTGAAAGGCTTTTGTCCATGGGAGGAAAGGCAGAAAGGGGATGGAGCCGAACCGGTCAACTGGAAGGAAAAGCTGGATGCGGTAAATACCTGGGAATGTCCTCATATTGTGACTTTGTGGGCAGATGAGAGAAGCTTTTCGGAAAGTAATCTGATCCAGTATATCAAAAACTACACAAACGACTCTGCGGATCCGGACAGGCAGAGCCTTGCCGGATTATTGAAGAGCAGCGCCGTGATCTTATATGGCAGTCAGATCAGAATTTCCAGGCGGCTTCTCGGATATTGTGAGATTATCGAGGCGGGGTTCCCGGAGTTTGAAGAGATTTGGAATATTACCCGGGCCATGACGGAAAAGCTTGGACAGCAAATAGAAAACAGCAGTATGCAGCAGCTATGCAGCCTGCTCCAGGGATTTACCGTGCAGGAAATCCGGTTTACCATGAGCAAGGTGCTGACCCGGGAGAGGAAGTCTTCCTGCGGGCGTCTTCTGGAGGATGCCTGTTGGAATGAAAAGCTGAAAAAATCAACGTTTCAGCTCTCGCCGGAGGTGAGAAAAATTATCCGTAATCAGAAAAAGCAGCGTTTACAGGACGGCAGCCAGGTACTTAAGCTGATCTCCCCGGGAAATCAGAAAATCGGCGGTATGAGAGAACTGACGGAGTACATTGACAGAATTGTCCGGCAGCGTCTTTTGGAGGATGCGGATCAAAATAAGAAAATGTACGGCGTTTATGCACCGAAGGGGATTTTGCTGTGCGGAATACCCGGCTGCGGGAAATCCCTGGCGGCAAAGCTGACGGCCCAAAGACTGGATCTGACGCTGCTGCAAATGGATATGGGGAATCTGATGGGAGGCATTCAGGGCCAGTCGGAGGAAAACATGAGAAGGGCCTTGAACCAGGTAGAGGCCATGTCCCCCTGTATCTTATGGATTGACGAACTGGAAAAGGGATTTGGCGGCGTCAGGGCGGACACAGCTTCGGATGGCGGAACCTTTAAGAGAATGTTTGCCACCCTTTTGAACTGGATGCAGGAAAATACAAAGCCCTGCTTCATTTTTGCAACGGCAAATGATATTGGAGGGCTTCCCAAGGAATTGTTCCGAAGCGGCAGATTCGACGAATTATTCGGCGTTTACCTGCCTACGGCGCAGGAGTGCGCAGAGATTTTTGCAAAGCATGTGCAGGAGGCCATCGAAACGACGGGCAGATACCGAAAAAACACGGCTATGGAGCAGTTTATCACGGACGCTGCAGCTAAAAGCGGCCTGTATCTCGAGATGATGGATCAGTACTTTTGCGACGGGGAAAAGGTCAGAATCGTAATCGGTTCCGATATTGCCAAAATCGTCAATGCGGCGCTGGCGGAATTCTGTCAGGACATAAGAGATGACGAACCGATTTCCCTGAGGGAATGGAGGGCGGCTTTGAAAGAAAGCATCGGGAAAAATTCTGTCTACGGAGACAGCCCGGAAAATATCGAAAGTATTGCTGTGGGGTACTGCAGGATGCTGCGCAAGGGACTCAGACCTACAGTCAAAGATCCTCTGTTTAAAACGGAGGACTATCATTATGAAAACGCATTGAAAAAAGGCGGCGGGGAAGAAGCTTTTGACGCTGTTTTGATGGCGAACAGGCCTCATAATTTGAGCAGGTATGACGGGGCTGTTTATGATTTGCTCTACGCAAAAATCAACGAGGTTGCGTTTGATATAGAGAAGTATGAGCGGAGGAAATTGGTGGAGGGGTGAGGGCGGTATGGCAGGGCGGCAATGTGACCGCCCTTTTCATAACCCTATAACTGCCCCGATCAATATCAGTTATTCATCAGGTAAAACATATTTTGTTTTGGGCGGCAGGCAATCATAGAGATTGCACTTTTGACAAGAGGACATCCTGCAATACCTTTGAAAAGTTGATGCTTTTTTCCTCACAAAGAGTATTCAG
>CAJTVL010000135.1 GCA_910579425.1 uncultured Lachnospiraceae bacterium
CGCTTTTCGGGGTTTTGTATAAAGGCTCCCCTGCCTTTTTGTAGATAGAAAATTTATCCTGAAATAACCTCAATCTGTCTGCTCCTTCCTTTTATGCCGGAAGGGGATGGGAACTATCTTTTATATAACCGCTCCCATATATGCAGAAAGACCCGGAAAGGGGCTTTTTGCACTCCCTTCCGGGTCTGATAGTTGATTGCTCTTATATTTTGTTTAATGGAATCTCCTTTGTAGATTTCAGCAGCTTTTGTCTCTCTGGTAATCTGATGCTTTGTATAATTCATTTCAGGCTGGCTTTATGGTGTATGGAAATATCCAGGTTGAAATATTTCCATGAAAAAACACACCTAAAAGCTGTATTTAAGTGTGTTTTAACCTGATATATTTCTTCTGTTTTTATAATTCTTCCCACAGAAGTTATCCTCCTGCACTTCCCTGCACTTCCCTGCATCATACCAGACAGGCTGCTCATACTTTCATAAGCTTCCTCTGTTCCAGCATCCGCATTACCTTCTCCGCCCCCACCTGTGTCTCCTCTATGATCTCCTCCGGTGTCATATGGATATGGCGAAGGGAATTGTATTCCCGTATCTTCCTGATATCGTCCACGTCAAAACGGCTGCTTATATCCGGCTTATTCATCATCATCTTCTTCATCCTCCTCTACCAAAAGTGCGGACGGCGGGTAGATCATCAAATCCTTATAACCTTCCAGCGTTGTAATTGTCTTCACGCCCCTTGCCGTCTTCACATTCACGATATGCTTAAAGTTCCATGAGCTTATGATATCACACCCGGCAAGGATCGCCGCCGCTATGTGCTGGCAGTCATCAAAACTTTTCTGCCGCAGGATGCCAAAGTCAATGAACTTCCCGGCAAGCTCCACAGTATCCTCATCAGCCTTTACCATGGTATAATCAATCTGGTTCAGGTAATCCAACAGCCTGTGTAGCTTTTCCTCACTGCATTCCTGTATCTCATTCATCACGATATTTGAGATGCACACCTCATACCTGCCCTTTTTCAGTATCTCCCACAGTTTCAGGGTATCCTTCATCTTCTCCGGCGCATCCTCCTGGTGGAGATAGCTGACCACGGATGTGTCAAGGTATATCTTCTGCTTCCTCATTCATTCCCTCCTGTATTTATAATATACCACATCTGCCCTCAGATAACCACTGCTACAGCGTTATTTTTCCGTTTTCTGTGCATATTTCCCGGATTTATACCTTTTATCCAGCTCCGCCCTGATCCCTTCCATGGTGATCTCGCCCCGCTTTTCTTTCTCTATCAGTTCCATCATTTCCGGCGTTGGCTGCAGCCCGTCCACTTTCAGCATCCCTATGGCATAATCCCACGCTTTGTCTTTACGCACCAGCATATGCACCTTCCCCTTTCGAATCCTTTTCTATAAGCATAGCACATTTTCCTTTATATTCCTATGGTAAAATGTTAATTTATCATTTCTTTTTTATTATTCTTTTCAACCGGTTTTTTATCCGCTCTTTCCGCATCTGCTTCCGTTCCTCTTTTATCTTTCTGACTGCCGCCCGCTTTTCTGCTTCTTCCCTAGCACGGATTTCTCCTGCCCCAATCCCTGAATATCCAGTTCATAGGAACCATCCCTGTAGATAAGCGGCCATCTCCTGCCGGACAGCTTATTAAAACACCATTTCCCCAAAGACTCCTTCGGGATGTCCGCCCCATATTCTTTCGGAATGTCCATCAGATAGGAAGTACCTACCTTTTCTGGAGACGCCTCAAAACCGATATAGGTCCCCATCTCAATCCGCCGTGCAAGCACATACGCGATCCCGCCAAGCGCTACGATCGTCACGATCTGAATTAAGGGGATATGCGCTGTTAAAAAAAATATTCGTTTATTCATGTTTCCTCCATATCCCGGAAAACTTTTTTCATTCCTTCTCCGTCCTTTCCTCTGTTTATCATTTTTTTCTGTCCTACCTATTATAAAGATTTTTTCAAAAAAATATAGACTTATAGACTTATAATATTTTGTATAGTATGATGTATAATTAACAAACCCAAAAAGCAAAAGCGGAATTTGAGGGTGATTTATTGGACTCAATGTCAAAAAAACGGATGCCAGGCTTTGCCGGACATTCTTATTGAAACATAGGACTGTCCGGTGAAACTTGGCATCTGTTCTTTTTTCATGAAAATGTGCGGGAAACCCCGCACATTTTCAGCTTACATTCAATTTTAATTACTGCCTGTCGCAGTCGCAGCCCTTACTCTTAGGTTCGTCACAGCCGCAGTCAGAGCTCTGGTTAAACAAAAAAGGTCTCTGCTCAAAACGGGACTCCGAACGGAAGTCGGAATTGCAGCCGCAGTCTTCCCGCTCAGGCCTTTCTCTTCTGCCACCATTATTTCCGCAGCCACAGTCTTCTTCTCTGCCGCCGCAGCCTCTTCTGTCTTCACTGTCCCTTCTCCCGCCGCACAGGCCGCCGAAAGGCAAGCCACAGCCGCAGCTTCCATTGTTGCCGCAGTTCCCTGCGCAGTTGTTGCCGCAGCACAAAAGTATTGCTACTAAAATCAGACAATTCATGCTCTTATCACTCCTTTTTCATATGCTATATCATATGCAAAGGAAGGAAATGATGTCACGATTTTTCAAAAAGTCCTCATGTCCTGTGCAAGAGCTTTCGCCTGACATAAGCAAAGGTTTTCTTTTCGCCCTTTTGCGCCAGCATCCGCAAAAGCTTTTCAAGCAGCGCAGCCGTGTCCGGATGGATGGGCGCTTTTTCCACACCCTTTAAATAATATTTCAAAGGAGAAGCGTCTGTATAATTCTTTCCTTCATAGATCTTGCTGGCCGCGATGCGGTCCATCAACATTTCGACCACATATCTCGTAGGCATGGGAACCGGAGCCATCCCTCCTGCCCGGGTGTTATAGTCAATCCAGTACTCATAATGATGCTTGTTGCGCCCCTTATGATGGAGCCACGCGGAAGAATACCCCAGGGCATCTCGCTCCGCGTTGTTAGGGCTTTGGTTTCCCTGAAAATATTTTGCTCCCACCCAAAATTCGCTGGGACTGTATTTCGACAAATCATGAAGCAGCCCCTGCTTATATAAGCCCACTTTAAAGCACCCCTTCATCACAAAGTACTTATGACAGGTTATGGTTTTAAAATGCTTCCACGCATTCATAGTTTCACTTTCATCTCTCTATCCGGCAAATTTAGTTCCTGGACGGTCTTTTTGACCGCGAAAAAGTGCGGGGTTTTCCCTTTACGTTCACTGTCCTGAAAATGGCGATGCTCCTGCTGTTAATGGAAAAGCCTCTCTCCTCGCCCGATCCGCTTTCGGCCCCACTCTCCTTTGGGCCCTCCGCAAAATCCCCTACTGGCTGGAAGGTATCCGCGATTTTCGTCCATTTTTTACTTTTAGAAAGCTTTGGCAGTGCAAGCTCGTGGCTTTCCCAATGCATATTGCAGGCAATGTAAAAGGATTCTCCTTTTTCCGGGGAATATTTCCCGCAGAGCAGTACTCCCACAATCCGGCTGAGATAGCTTAAATCCGGCCGCCAGGCCTCTATTCCGTGGTAGGAAATATCCGGGTAACCGCAGCCTATGGAATCCATAACCAGCAGTTCCTCTTTCATATGCAAAATCCCGTTGGATTTACGCAGCCGGATTAAAAACTTGGTATAAGCCAGAATTTCCTTTGCAAAACCGGTCTTTCTCCATTTCACCCATCCGGTTTCATTGTCCTGACAATAGCTGTTATTATTTCCAAAGCGCGAGCAGGCAAATTCATCGCCACCAAAGAGAAAAGGCACTCCCTGGGAAAGCAGGACAAAGGAGAGGGCGTTCTTAATCTGTCTCTGACGCAGCTGATCGATTCCCTTTTTACGGCTCTCGCCCTCCGCTCCGCAATTCCAGGTTTCATTCACCTCGGCGCCGTCCCGGTTATCCTCTCCGTTTGCCTCATTATGCTTTCGTTCATAGCATACGCTGTCATAAAGAGAAAATCCATCGTAATCCGCCATATAATTTACAACACCGTGCTCCTTCGGATTCCGTCTCTGATAGTACAGTGCCTGATTGATCAGCCCTTCATCCCCCTTCAGGAACCGTCTCATATCGTATCTGAAATTTCCGTTATCTGTCACAAAATTCTTGAAGGAAGGATTCAGGATCACGGGCAGTTCCTCTCCTGGCACATAGCTGCACCAGATCTTGGTGTTTTTCAGTACCGCATCCTCCGCAATCAGCCTCAGCGGAATGTGGAAACCATTCAGCCTCACCCCATCAATATGATATTCCATTACCCAGTATTTGATCACCTCCAGCATATACATCTGACCGATCTGGGGCGGAAAATAAAACTGCATGATCACTTCTATCCCGTTTTGGTGAAGCTTCCTCACAAGCCTCTTAAAGGAAGTCACCGGCGATCTGCCCGCACTGTAAGCTGCCTTCGGCGCAAAATAAAAGCCTTCCTGAAAGCCCCAGCAGTTAAGGCGTATGGGCTTCTCCCCTTCCTGATCCTCCAGAGCTTCCTCCTTACGGGAATTCTCTTTTAACGGCTCTGCCGCGGAAAGCGGCAGTATGGCAGGCTTTTTTTGCTCCTCCATACACTCGTCGTATTCATAGCAGGGCATCAGTTCCAGAGCCGTAATTCCAAGCTCCCGGAAATAGGGGATTTTTTCAGCGACCCCCTCAAAGGTTCCCTTGTTCCTTACCCCTGAGCTTTTGTGCATGGTAAAAGAACGCACGTTAAGGCCATAAAAAATACTCTCATTCAGGGGAATCATCAAAGGCTCGTCCCCCTGCCAGTCAAAATCCCGTTTTCCCAGAAATCCCCTGGTTTTCCGCCCTCTTTTCTCTCCCCATGCTTCCAGTCCCTGAATTTCCCAGGCATAAGGGTCTGTAACAATCCGGTCTCCCAGGTAATAATTATAAAAACAATTATTAAGCCCCTCCCCTTCAATCTTTAATCCGTACAGATTCCCCCTTCTGCCTTCTTTCTGAAAGGGGAATCGATAGCAATTCCCTTCTTTATCATATAATACAACTCCACATTCTTTATCTGCCACCGACTCCGCGGCAAAACTAACACTGTTTTTTGTACAGACAACGCCCTGTTTAGTCGGTCTGAAACAGGTCACCCTCCAATTTGTCTCCATGCGCCCCTCCTGCCAAAACAACGGATGTAACTCCCTTCGTTCATCCTTCTGTAAAAATAAGTCAATTGCGCCGTTTATATCATATCATAAAAAACGCAATATGTGCATGAAAATAAAATATTTTGTTGCATCCTGGAGGATTCATTAGTAAAATAGTGTTAAAAATCATACGGAGGTAATTACGCATGGGTAAAAACAGACAATCAGCGCCCGAGGACGGGACCGTCAGAGAGCCTGAGGACAATGATGAGGAGATGACAGTCACTCTTGATTTGGAGGACGGTACCACTGTGACCTGTTCCATTGTCACCATACTTTCTGTCAGAGACAAGGATTATATTGTGCTGCTTCCTCTCGATGAGGATGGAGAAAATCATGACGGCAACGTATGGTTTTACGGCTACAGCGAAAACGAAAATGATCCCAATGAAGAACCGGTACTTTCTTATATTGAAGATGATGAGGAGTATGAGATTGTCTCGGACGCCTTTGATGAGTATCTTGACAATGTAGAATTTGACGAGCTTGTGGAGGAATCGGAGTAGCCGCCTGGTGAAATAACCGGGAATTGCGGTTATATGGTAAGCCCCTCCAGATAACGGGAGGGCTTTCTGCCCCGTTCCCTGCTGCAAAACATATATAGCTCTTTTTTGGCTCTTGTGACAGCGACATACAGGAGCCTTCTTTCCTCCTCAAAATCCTTTTGGGAGAGGCATTCCCTGCCAGGAATGACCCCTTCATTTAAGTCGGGAAGAAGTACCCTCTCAAACTCCAGCCCTTTCGCCCCATGCATGGTGAGAATATGGACTCCCGCCTCTGTCTTTGTTTCCGACGGGGCGCCGCCCTCTCCAAGCGCCTTTTGCTCCACAAAAGCGTTGACCGGAATCCCTCCTTTATAATCCGAAAAGCACTGCTGAACCTGATCCGCCAGGGAATGAAGTCTCTGAAATTCCTCCTCTCCCCCAGCCCTTTGGCGCAGATACTCATTGTAGCCAAGGCTTTTGCGAAAGAGGGAAACCGCAAGGAAAGGACTAAGCCCCTGTGCCGTTTGAAGCTGCCTGAATAGCACCCTGAGCTTTCCCAGCATTTCCGGATTTTTCTCGTAATACTGCTCCAGGGTCCTTAACCTGACCGTCTCATCCGGCAGCGCCGCCCGGGTCAGGAACCGGTTTGGTTTGTTCATAAAACAGATCAGGTCGCCCCGCTTGTTCCCTTCATACAAAAAGCGCAGAAAAGCCGCCACATCCTCCATGATAAATCCGTGATAAATGTCCTCCTTTCTGATGCCGCTTTTCCTCACCGGGATTTTGCTTTCCGCCAAATATCCCCCATACAGGGCCGCCTCCCGGTTTGTCCTTACAATAATCGCCGTATCCGAGAGTTCCTTTTGCTCAAGTGCCAGAAGCACCCCTGCAATCCCCTTCTCCTCCTCTCTGTGAGAATCAAAACAGGTAAAATACACCCTTCCCCCAGGTTTGGTTGGAATAAACTCCTTGGCAAAGCGCTCCCTATTCTGAGAGATCATCTCTCCCGCCAGCTTCACAATACCGGCTCCGCACCGGTAGTTTTCGGTGAGCATAATCTCTCTGGCTCCTCTGAAATCCTCCGTAAACTGCCGCATGATGCCGGGCGTTGCTCCCCGGAAACCGTAAATCGCCTGATCATCATCCCCCACCACAAAGAGATTGTCAGACGGATGGGCCAGGAGCTTTAGAATTTCATACTGGGGCGGATTGATGTCCTGAAATTCATCCACCAGAATATAACGGAAAAGCTTCCTGTACCGCTCAAGGTATCTCTCCCCGAAAGCGCTCTCCTGCGGGGAAAAGAGGTTAAGGCACAAAAGAATCATATCGTCAAAATCCACCATCCCCTGTTCTCTTAAATGCCTGTCATATTCCCTTTGAACCTTCTGAAACTCATCCTCCGAAAAACCGGTTGGGCACAGGGCCTCTGCGCCGCCTTCCGACGCCGCTTTATGAGAACGCGGGAAGTTTTTGTTTCTGCTTATGGCTGCAAGCAGCCCGGTAACAGCGTCATAACCGGACTTGGAGCCAAGTCCCAT
>CAJTVL010000136.1 GCA_910579425.1 uncultured Lachnospiraceae bacterium
AGGGGAGCTTATAGAAGCAGGTGCAGATTCATTTAAAATAGAAGGAAGAATGAAGGATCCCGCCTATGCGGCAGGGGTAACTGCAATTTACCGCAAATATATTGATCTATATTATCGGGACAAAAAGCATTTTCGGATTGAGGAGGAGGATCAAAAGCTCCTTAGTTCCCTGTATATCAGGACAGGGACAGGGGAGGGGTACTATCAGAGAATCAATGGCAGGGAGATGATCAGCCTTTCTTCTCCGGCCTACTCCCCTACCAAAGAGGCCTTGCTGTCCGAAATCCGTCAAAAATATATCGATACCACGCTTTCGTTCCCGGCCCGCGCGAAGATATGCCTCCGGGGAAATGAGCCGGCAAGGCTGTACGTGGAGGCAGAAGGGGTTTCTGTTTCCTGTGAGGGAGACATCGTCCAGAAAGCGCAAAAGCAGCCGCTTACAGGAGATAAAATTTCCGCACAACTGAAAAAATGCGGGAACAGTCTGATCCGGATTGATCAGGTCGCCATAGAAGAGGCTGAAAACATTTTCCTGCCCGTCGCCGCCCTCAACGAGCTGCGCAGAAACGCTTTATCCGCTCTTGAAAAAGAAATACGTAAGGCCAAAACGTCCGGTTCTGCCGGACATGCCGCTTCCTTTCAGCCATCGGCTTTGTCTGCCCGTTCAAAAGAGACAGTTGCGCCGGACTTTAGATGTTCCGGTACAGGGATAAAGAAGCTTCATGTTTCCGTCCTTACCATAGAGCAGCTTAAAGCCGCTTTATCTCTGCAGGTGGAACGAATTTATGTGGATTACGCTCTGCTTGACGGGCTTGGCAATATCCCTTATGAAGGCGCAAAACTATACGGCGCCGTTCCTTATATTATAAGGAAGAAGGAGCATACCCTGCTTCAAAAGCTGCAAAACCTCATTTTGTCAGGGGCTTTAGAGGGCGTGTTGGTGAGAAATCTTGAGAGCGCGGCTTATTTTGCAGAAAATATCTCCCGTGAGAAAATCGTCCTGGATGGCGGACTCTACCTCTGGAACCGGGAGAGCGTGCATTTCTGGGAACCTCGGGCAGGTGAATTTTATCTTCCGCTGGAATGCAACCGGCGGGAATGGAGGGAACTTTTGGACGCCTGTCCCGACCGCAAAATCATGGCCAGCGCATGTATCTATGGGCGGCTTCCCATGATGGTCAGCGCCAATTGTGTCAAAAAGACCCTGGGAAAATGCAGTCCCAAAAGAGAGTTTACTCGGATCACAGACCGCTACGGAAAGCAATTTCCTGTTTATTCGGACTGTCCGTGCTGCTATAATATCATCTATAACAGCGTTCCCCTGTCCCTCCACCGGCAGCTTGAGAGGGAAATCTTCTCGGACGGCAATTACCGGCTGGATTTTACGCTGGAGCCGGCAGAGGAAACGGGACAGATTATCCGGTATTTTAACCGGCTTGTGAGGGAGGGCGGCAAGGCTGTGAATGGCGAAATTCCTGCCTGCATTCACAGGGAATATACCACAGGACATTATAAAAGGGGAGTTGAATGAACCAGCTAGAAATTTATGTCAGCGAATTTTCCAGATATGTGATCGTTTTGCTGATGCTTTTGTATACCTATGAAAGCTTTGCCGTATTTCGGTATCATGAGGAGGAAAGACGAAAAGGGATTTACACAAGGCAGAGCCTTTTGCTGTTCGCTTTTCATTTTAGCTGTTTTGTCACAATCTGCTTTGAGACAGGTGACATCAACTACCTGTTTTTCTACGCCTTTCAGCAGATTATGCTGTACGCCTTTACGGTTTTGTACCGGATGCTGTATCCGAAATCAAACCGTCTTGTGAGCAACAATATGTGCATGATGCTCTGCATCGGGTTTGTAACACTCACAAGGCTGGACATGTCAAAGGCCATCAAGCAGTTTATTATAGTCACAGGCTCTCTGGCAGTTGCCCTCGCAATTCCTTTCTTTGTCCGGAAATTCAGGCTGCTCAGAAATCTGAAGTGGATTTACGCCCTGGTGGGTGTGGGGGCTTTGGGCGTGGTGATGATTCTGGGGCAGACCACCTACGGAAGCAAGCTTTCTTACTCGATTCTTGGCATTACCTTTCAGCCCTCCGAGTTTGTGAAAATATTGTTCGTGTTTTATATTGCCAGCTCTCTGTATGAAGCCTCCGGCTTTTTTGAAGTCTTTACCACCGCAGTAGTGGCGGCGGCCCATGTAATTTCCCTGGTGATCTCCAAGGATTTGGGAAGCGCGCTGATCTTTTTTATAGTGTATGTGTTGATGGTGTTTGTGGCAAGCCGGAATTTTCTGTACCTGCTGGCAGGAGCCGCAGGCGGCTGCGGAGCCGCCTATGTGGCCTTTGAGGTATTTCGGCATGTGCAGGTCCGGGTTCAGGCCTGGAGGGATCCCTGGAGCGTGATCGATTCCAACGGTTTTCAGATCACCCAGTCGCTGTTTGCCATATCCAGCGGCGGATGGCTGGGGCTGGGGCTTTATAAGGGAACCCCGGGCTCCATCCCCTTTGTGGAAACGGATTTCATTTTCTCCGCCATTGCGGAGGAGCTGGGCATTTTGGCCGCCATATGCCTGATCCTGATCTGTGTAAGTACTTTTCTGATGTTTATGAATATTGCTTCGGGAATAAATGATAAATTTTATCAGCTCACTGCCTTTGGCATCGGCGTCACCTACATTTTCCAGGTGTTTCTGACCATTGGCGGCGGCACCAAATTTATTCCCCTTACCGGCGTTACCCTTCCTCTGATCAGCTACGGCGGCAGTTCCATCCTTACTACAATCGTGATGTTTGCCGTTGCACAGGGGCTGCACATGATCTGGCAGGACGAGGAGGAAGCGCGAAAGGCAGCGTCCAGAAAAAGGCGGCTCAAAAAACAGCTTCCCAAAAGGACGGTTAAGTCAGCGCCCAGGCAGGAAGCTTTCCGGGCAGGAGAGGAGATTGAAAACGAAGACGAAGAAGAATAGAAAGAAAAACAGGGAAATCCGGATCGTTACCATAAGCTTTGTCCTGCTCTTTTTAGGACTGTCCGGATATATCACCTATTATTCCGTGACCCACAAGCAGGAGCTGATCAATAACAGCTATAACGGGAGACAGCAGATGCTGATCGCCCAGAATCGAAGAGGCAGAATTCTCTCGGCAAAGGGAGAGGTGCTTGCCCAGACCGTTGAGGATGAGGAGGGAAACGAAAAAAGACAATACCCTTACCAAAATCTCTTCTCCCACGCGGTCGGATATGCAATCAACGGACGGATGGGAGTGGAAGCCCAGGCCAACTATTATCTGATCAATTCGAGCGCGCCCCTGTCCCAGAAGGCCGGGCTGGAGCTGGCCGGGGAGAAGTATCCCGGAGACGATGTATATACCACCCTTGACGTGGAACTTCAGCAGGTTGCCTCCACCGCCCTTGGGGTTTATCAGGGGGCTATCCTTGTGACGGAGCCGGACACCGGAAAAATACTGGCCATGGTCTCCAAACCGGATTTCAATCCTGAAGAAATCGGCGAAATGTGGGAGGAGCTTATTGCGGACGAGGACAGCAGCATCCTTTTGAACCGTGTAACCCAGGGGCTGTACCCTCCGGGCTCTACCTTCAAGATCATAACGGCTCTGGAATATATCAGGGAAAATCCGGACTCTTATCAGAATTACAGCTATAACTGTACCGGCTCCCTTACCAGGGGGCAGGACCGGATCCAGTGCTATCACGGTTCCGTCCATGGAGGAGTGAATTTTACCACCTCCTTTGCAAAGTCCTGCAACACCTCCTTTGCCAACATCGGTTTTTCTCTTGACAGAGGGGCTTTTGCCGATACCTTAGAGGGGCTTTTATTTAACAAAGAGCTTCCGGCCGCCTTCCAGTCCAACATAAGCCGGGTGGATATGTCCGCCGATACCACGGATTCCGAAATGATGCAGATTTCCATTGGGCAGGGAACCACCTCCATCACCCCTCTTTTGCTCAACATGATCACATGCGCAATCGCCAATGACGGGGTTTTGATGGAACCCTACATGGTGGAGCGGGTGGAAAACAGTGCGGGAAGTTCCGTGAAGGCTTTTGCGGCTTCCTCCTTCGGCAGTCTGATGAAGCCGGAGGAGGCCCGAGTTTTGAGAGACCTGATGACAGACGTGGTGGAGCAGGGCACTGCCTCCAGGCTAAAGGGACTCACTTACACTGCAGCGGGCAAAACCGGATCTGCAGAGTATGGAACCGTAAAAGGGGATTCCCATGCCTGGTTTACGGGCTTTGCACCCGCCCAGGAGCCGGAGATCTGCGTGACAATCATTATCGAGGGGGCCGGGGCCGGAGGGGATTACGCGGTCCCCATTGCAAAAAGAATTTTTGATGCTTATTTTGAATAAAAGGGGCATAAGGTAATGAAATTTTATAAACACCTTTATATTGGCGATACTGTTACTAATCCGGCTAAAGTCAAAAGAAAGCTAAAGCTTCATGCGGGAGTGGGCGTTTACGTAATTGCCCTTTCCAAAGGATCCGACCAGCTTGAAATTTTCCATGCCGGCTATCTGAAACAGAAATACTACCGTTTTCACCCGCCGGTTATCATAGGAATCGCCTCTGATCATGAGGAGGCAGTGGAAATTGTTATTCAAATCACCCGGGAATGCCTTGACACAACCGGAGGCTGCAATTTAAAAGAGTATCTGAAACGTGGAGTCTGATATGATTACGATACTGCTGACAATTTTAAAGGTTTTGGGAATCCTTCTTCTCATTTTGCTCATCACCGTGCTGACACTGCTTTTTCTGGTTCTGTTTGTCCCGGTAAGATACCGGGTAGCGCTTTGCAGAAAGGAAGGGGAGGAGAATGGGATATCCGTCAATGCAAAGGTTTCATGGCTTCTTCACCTGGTAAATGCATCCTTTTGCTATCCGCAGTCCGCCTTTTTAAGGGTGCGGGTTTTTTGCTTCACCCTTTTTCGGTCGGATCGGCTAAAACCCCGGTCGGATCAGCCTCAAAAGGCTCCTTCAAGAGAGAAAAAGAAATCCAAGGCCGAAAAGCCGGAAGAAGAAATTCAGGAAAAAACGGCAGAGCACGCTGAATCAACAACAGAAGCGGAGACGAAAGCAGAAACTGAAACAAAAGCAAAAGCAGAGGACGCACCGCAGCCAACGCCCCTAAAGGGCGTGAAAGGCCTTTTGTCCAGGCTGAAAGAGTTTTTTCGAAAACTCAGATCCCTGTTTCAAAATATCCGGTACACAATTACTCAAATATGTGATAAGATAAAGCATATTGCAAATAATATCCAATATTATCTGAATATCCTGAAAAGCGATACCTTCAGCCGGGCATGGAAGGTGTGTTCAGGGCAGGCATTTTCCCTGCTGAAAAGTATCTTTCCGGGGAAATGGCGCGGGAGCCTTGTGATCGGCACAGGGGATCCTGCCGGTACGGGACAACTCCTTGCCGTTTATGGGATGCTCTATCCCCTGCTGGGCGCCCATATCAGCGTCACGCCGGATTTTGAGCGGAAGATTCTGGAGGGAGAGCTTTTCGCCAAAGGGAAAATCACAGTATTTCAGGGATTAAAAACCGCATGGAAAATTTATTTTAACAAAGACCTGCGTCATTTAATCAAACTATTTAAAAGGGAGGCAGCATAAATGGCAGAAAATAATTTTGCAGGAGTAATCGATTCTTTGATGAAGGGAATGAGCACCGTTTTGTCCACCAAGACGGTAGTGGGCGAGGCCACCAAAATCGGCGACACCATCATCCTTCCCCTTGTGGACGTAACCTTCGGCGTGGGGGCAGGCGCCAGCGTTGGCGACAAGAAAAACGGCGGTGCAGGCGGCTTTTCCGGAAAGCTGACTCCCAGCGCCGTGCTGGTGATCCAAAACGGCAGCACCAAACTGGTGAATATCAAAAATCAGGATACCGTCACCAAGGTACTCGATTTGATCCCGGATATTGTCGACAAATTCACGGCTCCAAAGGAAGAAATGATTGAGGATGACACGGCAGTGGATATTGCATTTCCGGAAGAAGCATCGGACACGCAATAAAAGAAAAGCCTCTGCATAAGATAAAGTAAAGCATAAGCAGAAGGATTTCTGGCCCATGAAAAAATTAATCGGATTTATTGCATTTTGGATTGCTGTGGGAATGCTGCTTATGCTTTTTCTTGCTCATCATTATCTGATTGCCCTGATCATTATAGCCCTTCTTTTACTGCTGGGATATAATTTTTGTCTTTAACGCAAAACAGCCCGCTTAAAACTTAAGCGGGCAGCAATTGCTTCTTAAAAACTATGCTCTTTCAACTCTTCCGGATTTTAAACAATTGGTACAAACGTGCATTCTTTTGGAAGCTCCATTTACCATGCATTTAACTTTCTTAATGTTGGAATGCCAAATTCTGTTAGATCTTCTATGAGAATGGCTTACATTATTTCCGAAATGAACGCCCTTACCACAAACATCACATTTAGCCATCGTTACACCTCCTGACAATTCAGATTTAGATACACACAACAATCATATATTACCAGAAAAAATTCCATATGACAAGCGGAAAATTCAAGAAAATTATTGTTTCTTTTTTTTCGCTTTACGGTTATAATACAATATATATGTTCTTAAATAAGGAGGCAGCCTATGAAAAATTCTTCCATGAAGGAAACTTCCATGAATACTCATATGGGAAATGTTGCAATCGGCAACGACGTGATCGCCCATTATGCAGGCTCCATTGCCATGGAATGTTTTGGTATAGTTGGAATGGCAGGCATTAACGTAAAAGATGGCCTTGTAAAACTGCTCAAAAAGGAAAGCATGACCAGAGGCATTAATGTGTCTATCAGGAATAATAAACTAACGATCAATTTTCATGTGATCGTTGCATACGGTGTAAGCATACTTGCTGTCACCGATAACCTGATCAGCAATGTAAAGTACAAGCTAGAAGAATTCACAGGAATAGAAGTAGCAAAAATAAACATCTTTGTTGAAGGTGTTAGAGTGATTGATTAAGGAGGACTTGCTGTGACTAATACAATCGACGCTAAGATACTTGCAAAGATGTTCTTAGC
>CAJTVL010000137.1 GCA_910579425.1 uncultured Lachnospiraceae bacterium
CCCTGGGCGGAGATGGGTGAAAAAGGATGCGTTTCCGTCAGGAACAGGCTTAAGGATCCGGTATCCGGCCTTTCCTGTTCCAGATAATCATATATGGCATTTCCCACGACAGCAGAAAGCGGGATCTCCACCGGTACAGATGTTTTCTGCTGCTCCACCAGTATCCGCTCTTTTTCCCAGTCGATGGAGCGGAATGTAAGGCCGGCAATGTCGCAGCCCCGCAGGCCTGTAAAAAGAAGAAGGAGGATGACGGCTTTGTTACGGGCAGAGAATCCGCTGCTTTCCACTGCGGCCCGCAGGAGCCTGACTTCATCCTGTGTAAGGTATTGTATATTTTTCCTCGTTTCGCGCAGCAAAGGGAGAAAACCCAGTATCCTTTCGCACTGTGGTTCCTTCCAGTTAAGCCCTGCCTTAAAGACAGCAGATATGTTCTTCTTATAAGAACAGCCCTTGCGCAGCGAGCCATCTTCCGAAACGAAAAATGACAGGACAGCATCTTCTGTCACTTCATCCAGGCACTGTGCTCCCTGCTCCTGCATCTGGTATAAAAAAGATGCCGTGTTGAACGATTCGCCCCGGATGGTTGATTCCTTCTTGCCCCGCCGCTTTTCGTACATACGGTAGAAATCGATCAGTTCCTGGAATTCCGGTTCCAGCAGGTGGTAAGAACCCCTTTCAAACAGGGTATGGCGGTGCCTGCCATCTGGAAGGCGTCCAAAGAGATCAAACTGTTCCAGGGCTCCGATAACCGTCCGTTTATTGCGGAGATAGTCTTTAGAGTGCGGTACCTTTAAGTATTCAAGGTAAATATCCCTGTATGACTGCCAGGGGCTGCTGTCCGCGTCAGCCAGTATACGGTTGATCTCATCCCTGAACCGTTGTATGTAGGTGCTGGAATATCCGTTGTTTTCCATGAATGAAAGAAGTTCTTCATGGTGTTCCCTTAAGTTTTGTAAATCCATGGTATGACCTCCTTTTTTGTTATAAGGGAATCATACACCAAAAATAAAATCCAAACCTTTTCAGACGGTATTTGTTGTAGTTTCCGTACTTCATCCAAAAGGTTTGGATTTTATTTAAGTTTGGATAACAGATCAAATCCAAACGTTTGGATTTTGTACGGCATCATTTTGTCTATGCAAATATGAACAGATGGCTCCGGGATGGAAAGGATGTAAATGCAATGCTCCCTTATCTTATGCGCTATATGGGGCATTCTGATGTGAAAAATACCCTTTATTACTTCCATCTTGTGCCGGATATTTATGGAGAAGTGGTCGTCCGGTCTAAACACTCGGAAAGACTGATACCGGAGGTGGATGACAATGAGGAAAAATAGGCCAAAAGACCTTGACAGTGTTTTTTTCTGGGAGACAGCCCGGCGTTTTCTGGACTATGAATTGCTGAAGATAAGAAAAAAGAGTCTGAATACGGTTGCCGCTTACCGCACTTCACTAAATATCTGTATTGATTATCTTGAAAATGTAAAAGGGATCCGGCGTGAAAGCATTTGTTTTTCCGACTTGGGCAAGGAAAATCTGAAAGAGTACCTTATGTGGATGACAGAAGATAAGAAATGGAGACCCAAGACCTGCAACCTCCGGATGACCGCGATAAGATCCCTGCTTTCTTATGCGTCAGAAGAATGCATAGACATTACGCCTCTTTTTGCTTCAAGCAAGACCATACAAAGTCTGGGTAGCCCGGCTGGGGAGATCGAATATTTCGAGGATTACCAGATGAAGGCAATCCTTAATGCGCCCGGAACAGAAAAACAGTCTGAACGCCGCAATAAGATGCTGCTGATCCTCGGCTATGATGCCGCCATGCGCATTGGGGAGATGACAAAGCTCAAAGTCGGGAATCTGTTTCTTGATGCGGAAAAACCTTATATCCGGATACTTGGGAAAGGTGAAAAATACCGCAGTGTCCCGCTGATGGATAAAACCGTCCGGCATCTGCGTAAATATGTCAGGGAATTCCATGGTGATATCCCGGATATGGAAGCCCCTTTGTTTTATACGGTTACCCATGGCCATATACATGGGCTCTCTGATGACTGCATACAGAAAGTGTTGAAAAAATATACGGAGAAATGCAGGAATGAAGGCATCATCATGCCATCGGCCGTGCATTTTCATATGGTCCGAAAAACACGTGCCATGAGCCTATATCAGGATGGATGCCCTTTACCCTATATCCAGCAGATGCTTGGACATGAAAATATTTCTACAACATCTGGTTTCTACGCTTTTGTAACACTGGATACCCTTGCAAAGGCAATTGAAAAAGCAAATCCGAGCGGAGAGAATACGGAGAAAAACTGGAAGAAAAAGGATATGGCAAAACGCTTATATCGTCTATAAAGCAAAACTATGCCGACATTTTTCTGGGGATTTCAGCGGATGGCTGGATCCAAAGAAAGGTCGGCATAGTTTTTTTGTCGGTATAAGTGGTATACATGATGCGCCGGATATCATCGGAAAACTGGAAGAAGGAGCTGACATCCTCCCAGTTGTTTTCCCAGTTGCTGACTGCATAGGGATATTTCCGTCCCCATTTTTCTTTGACCTTTTCCAGCTCTGACAGTGCGGATGCTTCATTCGGGGCATTATATACCGACTTAAAATCAGAAGAAAACTTCTTCAGGTCGCTGTAATTGACATATTTAAAAGAATTGCGCAGCATATGGATGACACACCTTTGGATCTGGGCATCCGGGTAGACCGCGCCTATCGCTTCTTTGAATCCTGCCAGCCCGTCCACACAGAAGGTAAGCGGCAAATAATCAGCGTCTTATAATTCACCTCCTGTTCTGGTAGTATCTTTTTGAAGTACTATCAATATAGGAGGTTTTTTATGGATACAAGAGTAATGGAACTTCGAATAAAGCAATGGATACCTTTAATCGAAGAGCAGTCAAAGAGCGGAATAAGCAAAGATCAATGGTGTACTATGCATGGTATTAACCGCACATCTTTTTTTCGGTGGCAGAAACGGGTCAGGGAATATCTTCTTAATCACTATGATGTTCCATGTGAAAATCCGTCTTCACAGCTTCCTGTATCCAGTGAATCAGGTTTTGTTGAAATCCCTTCCACACAGCTGTCCCCTGTGGAAATGAATGGACTGGCAAAGCAATGCTCCGGGGACATTACTGCCTGCGGCCGCCCTTCCATAAGCATTCGGTATGGAGGCTTCGCCATAGATTTGGGCAGCGGTGCAGATATGGAACAGCTTTCTGCAGTCCTGGGGGTTATAAGGCATGTTGGATAAAAATGGATTTACTTTCAAAAAAACGATACTGGCCGTAGGAAGGTCAGACCTGCGTAAGGGGATTGACGGGCTGGCCGCCATGGTAAAGCTCAAATACGGGCTTGACCCATTAGAAAAAGATACCTTATTCCTCTTCTGCGGCGTCAGGCGTGACCGGCTCAAAGGGTTATTATGGGCTGGGGACAGGTTCATTCTTCTGTATATCCGGCTGGCGGATGGATGTTTCCAGTGGCCAAGGACAGCGCAGGAAGCCAGGAGCATTACCACGGAGGAATTTAAAAGGCTGATGGACGGTTTTTCCATTGATTCCTCTGCCAGGCCAAAACGGATTCCTCCTGTGAATGCCTCTAAAACCAAACGTAAATAAACAGCGGACAGCACGCACCGCAGGCCGGCTGATGGGATAGGAATGGCATGGGAGATTTCCCCATGCCTCTATCTTGTCATAATAGGTATATTTTAAATGAATATACCTATTGCATTGACATAGTCATACTTATATGATATAATTATACCTATAAAGGAGGAACCGCATATGTCATTAGTAAAGCTGAAAGATAGAAGAACTGGCACAACGTATGTATACGAATCGGAGTCGTATTGGGACAAGGAAAAAAAGCAGCCCCGCTCGCACAGGAAGCTCATCGGGAAACTGGATGATGAGACCGGAGAGATCATTCCCACCGGAAAAAGCGGAAGGAAGAAATCTTCCGAAAAAGAAACAGGAGAAAACACTGCGCCGGATCAGAGAACGGAATATATCCGGGTGATCGCCGAAAAAGAAGGACAGATTCAGGCATTGAAAGCAGAAAACCAGGCATTACACAAGCAGAAGCAGGATATTTTGAAAACACTGGAGGCACTGTGCCAGAGACTGGCGGACTAAAAGCACTGGGAGGAAAAACATGAGGGCAGACAGGGACCTTTTTATGGAACAAATCCAATACTCCGACAGGGATACGCTGCTCTGCCTCGCCATTTCCCTTTTTGACGAGCTGGCCCAGATGAGGATGATCCAGCTTGAAAATGAAAGAATCAGCACCGAAGCGCATATCCAGTACTCGGAATTAAACGGGAAATATGCTGCCGCCTGCCATGAAAACCAAGAACTGAAAAAGCTTCTGGCAAAAGAGGTGGAAAAAAATACGCTGAAGACAAAATCCACCTTCGGCAGAAAGACAGAAAGCTTTCTCTCCCTGGTTGATGCGAAAGACCATCCGCAAGAAGAACCGGCAGATGAAAGTGAAGTGGAGGATGCAGGCCCAGGCAAGGAACGCAGAAGACGGGAGATTGACCCTGAAAGCCGCCATAAGGGCAGAAAAGGCGGCAGGGGAAGGCATACAAAAAAGGCGCCCAGCCTGGCCCACTCCCTTAAGGGACTGCCGCAGCAGGTCATCTATGACCTGGATGTGGAAGGACTGAATGAACAGCATGGTGAGAACAACTGGCGGATTGCCTACTGGCACCAGCATGAGAAGCTCATGAAACTGGAGACGCCTTACTATACACAGGTGGTTTATACGCCTGTTGTTTCCGTCGGAACAGAACATGACCTCTTTACTTTTCCCTACCTGAACCCGCTGATTGATAAAAGCGTCATATCCTGCACCATCATAGCGGACATCCTTTACAGGAAGTTCGTACTGGGCCTGCCCTTTTACAGACAGGCCATGGATTACCAGATGCAGAATATCCCTCTGATTAAGCAGACGATCATCAACTGGGCAAACACGCTTGTACCCAAAGTCTGTGAAGAGGTATATGAATTCATGACGCGGCTGTTAGTGGGTTACAGGCATATCCAATGCGATGAAACCTATATCCAGGTAAATAAGGATGGATACGGCCCCGGCCATAAGAGCTTTCTGTGGGTCCATACCAGCAGCGAACTCTCAAACTGTCCTCCTATTATCATCTTCTGTTATGAAGAGACACGGGGGACAGACCATCTGCGCCGCCTCTTGCGGGAATTCCTTGGTTATATCACCTGTGACGCTTATGTTTCTTACCAGGTATTGGAAAAGGAAAGCGGAGGGGACATCCTTACAACCGGATGCCTGATGCACTGCCGGAGGTATTTTGCAGAAGCATTTTTTGTACAGGATGTGGCTGCAATGGAGGACGGAGAGCTCAAAGCCCTTCCTGAAACCAAGGCCCTTATGCTGATCCGCGGGATCTATCAGGAAGAGAACCAGCTCAAGGAGATGGCTGCAGATGAGCGGGCCGCTGCAAGGAAAGCTAAGGTTGCGCCAAAAGTGGATGCCTTTTTCGAATATGTCCACTCTCTGGAAGATTCAGAAGAGATATTTTCTGACAGGATGAAGAAAGCCCTTACATACGCCGTCAACCAGGAAAGGAACCTGCGCCGGTTCCTTACAGATGGAAATATTCCCTGTGACAATGGGCATGTAGAAAGGATTATCCGCAGCTACTCAGTGGGCAGGGCCAACTCGCTGTTCGCAGACACTATCCATGGGGCAAAGGTAAACGCCATCATGTATTCTATTGTAGAAACAGCGAAGGCAAACCGCGTGAATATCCTTATCTACCTCCAATACCTGTTTGAACAGATACCACAGCGCCGGGCCGGAGGGGAGAAAGAATTCATGGCAGATATGATGCCGTGGTCCGAAGCCTACAAGGGGTATGAAAAGAGGAAACAGCAGGAGCGCCGGTCACTATACGGAGAGCTGTTTCCAAAGCCGGAACGTCCCAGAACGCCCCGGAAAAGAAAACGGACCGAAGAAATGGAGCAAACTGCATAATAAATGTAAAGCCTGGAAGCCGCTGCTTGTGGGCTGAACTTTGTACCGTAGTCTCAAAAGAAGCAAAAGTCTCGGATACACTGGTGTTTTTGTGACTATTCAATTATCAAGGAGCACTGACTGTAGGATATCACAAACAGTGCTCTTTTTATAGACGCCGATTATTTGCCGCTTACCACAGAAGAACAGCACGTCCTGCACACCGCGGTTTTTCAGGTCATTCAGCATCCCCAGCCAGAACTTGCTGGTTTCATTGGCGCCAACTGTGATGCTGAGGATATCTTTATATCCGTCTGCCGTAATGCCGAGCACAATGTAGGCAGCGCGGCTTAAGATGCGTCCGTCCTCCCTGACTTTATAATGGATACAGTCCATGAATACAAAGGGATAGACTGGATTTAATGGACGTGACTGCCACTCTTTTATCTCCGGGAGTATCCTGTCTGTGATCTTGCTGACCATTTCAGCGGACATCTCCATCCCGTAAAGCTCCTGTATCTGGTCATGGATATCCCTTGCACTCATGCCCTTTGCGTAGAGGGATATGACTTTTTCTTCAATGCCGGAGATATCCCTCTGGTATTTGGGGATGAGTTTTGGCTCGAATTCCCCATCCCGGTCTCTGGGGACATCAATCTGGAATTCCCCATACTGGCTCTTTACAGTTTTAGGCGAGTGTCCGTTACGCTTATTGGATGTGGGAACATCGCCTTTGTGGTTCCTTTCATAGCCCAGGGAAGCGTCCAGTTCCGCCTCCATAAGTTCCTGAAGGATATCTTTAAAACTGTCCTTTAACAGGCTGTAAACATCGGCTACGCTGTTTAAGTTGTTATCTGCAATAATCTGTCGTATTTGTTGTTTTGTTGCTGGCATAAAAATA
>CAJTVL010000138.1 GCA_910579425.1 uncultured Lachnospiraceae bacterium
GTAAATTTTCGTCACTTTGTTCTTTTAAGCACAAAAATTAATGTCGTTTACTATAAATATTTTCGAGAGACCGCGGCCGGGAAAGAAATGATAACCCCTATGTATAAGAGAAAAAGCCGATGCCAGCCATCAGACTAACATCGGCTTTATTTGGATACGCCAGATTCAACTATGGCTGGGCGCTGAATTGTAACGTTACTATGAATAAACAGCCCCGGCTGGAAATCCGCTCTCTTTAAACCACCAAAATCCTGCAGAAAGGACAGCAAAGCAATGATAGATTTACATTCTTTAAAAGAAAACACCACTCACGGAACCGTGCGCTTCCCCCTCGCCCTCTATGAATGGAATGAACCGGATATTTCCTGGAAAGTCTCCCCCCACTGGCATGAAGAAATGGAACTTGTTTATCTGAAAAAAGGGACTTTCCCTGTCCGGGTAAATACCAGGGAAATGCTGGTTGAGGGCCCCGCCATTGTCTGTATTCACGCCGGAGAACTCCATTCTCTGGAATTCCCTCTGGGTTCCTCGGAAAGCGCCGTCGTTTTTCACCTGAATATTTTGAGTTTTGAACATTATGACGCCATACAGGCGAAATTAATCCGCCCCCTCATGGATGGACGGCTGAAAATGCCCTTCCTCTTAAACAATGATTCTCCTGTTTTTTTACAGATCAAGGACTATTATGAACAGATAGAGCAGAAAATAAAACAAATGAACCTGTGTCCGGACAAAAATGAACTTCTGAAAAATTCTCTTTATCTGCAGATCAAGGCTCTGCTCTTTCATATCCTTGCCATTTTGTATCAACAGAACTGCCTCATTTCTGTGAGAGAGATGAACAACGAAAACGAGCAGCAAATTAAAAATCTGAAAAAAGTACTGCGCTACATCAATGAAAACTATGCGTCCCCCATCCGTTTGGAAGAATTGGCCAGACTGGTCAATTTGAACCCTCAGTATTTTTGCAGATACTTTAAAGAAAATATCGGAAAAACCGCTACTGAATACATCAATGAGATCCGAATTGAAAAAGCGGCCGAAGCTTTGGCCGAAACCGGTGATAAAATCATAACCATTGCCGAAAACACAGGCTTCGAAAATATGGGATATTTTATCCGAAGATTTAAGTCCCAAAAGGGCGTCACTCCGTCCGAGTATCGCAAAAAATCAAATAAGTCAAAATAGTGCATCAAATCTGTCAAATATAGGTAAGAAAACTTTTTAATCAGATAATATAATGTAACCTAACAACTTACAGATTAATTTTAAGACCGACAGTATTCGTCACACACTGCCGGAGAACTAAACGGAGGTGTAATCTCATGAATAAAAAGTGGTGGCATGACAAAATAGCCTATCAGATTTACCCGAAAAGCTTTCTGGATACAAACGGGGACGGGATTGGAGATTTAAAGGGCATTACCCAGAAGCTGGACTACTTAAAGGAGCTCGGGATCGATATTATCTGGCTTTCCCCCATTTATCAATCCCCTTTTGTGGATGAAGGGTATGATATTTCCGACTATTACCAGATTGACAAAGCCTTCGGTTCCATGGAGGACTTTGATACCCTTCTTGCGGAAGCCAAAAAAAGGGATATGCACATCCTTATGGATCTGGTGATCAATCACTGCTCCGATCAGCACGAGTGGTTTCAGAAAGCCCTTAAAGATCCGGAGGGAGAATACGGGGACTATTTTTACTTCCGAAAGGGCAAGGACGGCAATCCCCCCAGCAACTACCGCTCCTACTTCGGCGGCAGCGCATGGGAAAAGGTGGAAGGCACTGACTATTACTATCTCCATATGTTTGCCAAGGAGCAGCCGGACTTAAACTGGAATAACCCAAAAATGCTGAACGAATTATATACCATGATCAACTGGTGGCTGGAAAAAGGCGTCTCCGGCTTCCGCATCGACGCCATCATCAATATCAAAAAAGATCCTGACTTTGAGAGTTTTGCCCCTGACGGCCCCGACGGCCTTGCCTGGGTATGGAAAATGGTGGAAAAGGTGGAAGGCGTAGGGGAGCTTTTGGAGCATTTAAAGAAAAATACCTTTGACCGCTACGAGGCTTTCACGGTTGCCGAAGTCTGTAATATGAAAGAGAATGAGTTGGCCCAGTTTATTGGGGATGACGGACATTTTTCTTCCATGTTTGATTTTTGCGCCCACTCCGTGCTTTCCTCCAAAAAACCTCCCTTTGGCTCCACCGCTGCCAAACTGGAGGAACTGAAACATGTTTTATTTGAGTCCCAGCTCAAATGCCAGGGCGTAGGCTTTATGGCAAACATCCTTGAAAATCACGACTGCCCCAGGTGTATTGACCGCTATCTTCCGCCCTATGCCCAAAATACAGACGGCGCCAAAATGCTCGGCACCGTCAGCGTTCTGCTCAGAGGAATCCCCTTCCTCTATCAGGGACAGGAAATCGGTATGCGCAACTGCCCCATGGATTCCATTGACGACTACGACGACATAGGCACACTCTCAGAATATCAAACCGCCTTAGAGTCAGGACTCACCGAAGAAGAAGCGCTGGATGCCTGTTTCCACACCAGCCGTGACAACGCCAGGACTCCCATGCAGTGGGATGCTTCCGCCAATGCAGGTTTCACCACAGGCGCCCCCTGGCTCAAGGTAAACCCTGGCTACAAGGAGATTAACGTAAAAGCACAGCTTCAGGATAGGGATTCTCTTCTTACTTATTATAAAAAACTGCTGGCCCTGCGCAAATCCCCTGAATACAGGGAAGTTTTTACATACGGCTGCTTCTCTCCTGTTCTGGAAGACACCAAAAATCTTCTGGCATATGAAAGAACGCTGGGAGAAAAATCCGTCTCTGTCTTTGCCAACTTCGGCGAACAGGCTCTCACCGTCAGGACAAAAACCCTGCCCGGAGCAGCAATCCTGTTAAGCAATCAGGAAAACATCTCCATGCAGGAAGACCGGCTTACCTTAGCTCCCTGCCAGGTCGTTGTAACCGGTATCTGACCGCAGCGCCTTTCCTCCGGTCAGACTGAGTTCCAGGCGCACACCACATTATTAAAGGCAGCGGTAACCTACAGTCCGCTGCCTTTATCAATGTCTCCAATGTCTTATTTTCTTTTCCGAAGCCGGAATCTCTCAACCGAGTTTTTCAGTTCCTCAGCCTGGCTGTAAAGCTCCTCTGCGGAGGATGCCGATTTCTCCGCTGTTGCGGCGTTGGTCTGCACCACATCCGAAATCTGTTTCATACCGGCCGAAACCTGATGAATTGCCTGGGCCTGCTGTTTCGCTGATTCCGCGATTCTCTCTACAAGTCCGGTGGAGGTATGGGCGCCCGAAACCCCTTCGGAAAGGGCCTCGGTGGTTTCCTTTGACAGGGTTTCCCCCTGCTGTACCAACTCCATGGAATTTTCTATCAGTTCCGCAATATCTTTTGCAGCCACTGAACTCTTGTTTGCAAGGCTTCTGACCTCCTCGGCAACCACCGCAAAGCCTTTCCCGGCCTCGCCTGCACGGGCCGCCTCCACTGCGGCATTGAGGGCCAGAATATTGGTCTGGAAGGAAATGTCCTCGATGGTCTTGATAATACCTTCGATCTGACTGGAGGCCTGGGAAATATCCATCATAGCCCTGGTCAGCTCTCTCATTTTCCCGCTGCAGACCTCAAGCCTGGTGGTGGCCGTCTCGGTACTCGCCCGCGCATCATCCGCATCCGCTGATGTATTGTCTACCTGGGTTGACAGCTCCTGAATGCTGGCTGTCAACTGCTGAACTGCCGCAGCCTGTTCTACTGCACCGTTGGACAAAACCTGGGCATCAGAAGCCATCTTTTCGGATTCCTCGGACACCAGACCAGCCGTCATATTAATCTGGGAAAGCGCTTTGTTCAGGGAATCTAAAATCTGCCCCATGGCATTTTGAATCGGAACAAATTCCCCGCGGTACTGACTGTCGATGGTTAAATCCATCTTCCCATCCGCCATCTGGGACAATTTACTGTCAATATCATTTATGTATTTTTTCAGCTCTCTCTTGGTCTCATGGATCGATTCCACCAGCATCCCGATTTCAGAAGTATCGGACCGGAGGAGGAACTCTGCCGAGAGATTTCCCTGAGAAATCTCCCCCATTTGATTTCTCACCGCAATCACCGGGCGCATCACCTTGCGCCTGATGAAAACCATACCGATCACCTGCAGCAATACCACCATTGCAAGAATCACTGTCATATTTGTCTTGATCTGCTCCGTTTCCTGAACAAGTCCATTGACCTCTTCCAGGGTCCTGGCATCCAAATCCGCAAGAAATTCTTCTTTCAGGGAATTAATCTTTGCAATGGAAACGCTGTACTCCTCCCCGTACACATAGTCGACGGCCTCCTCCATCCTGCCGGCCTCCACGTTGTTCATAGCCTCCTCCTCCAGAGGCACCAGGGTATTGGACAGATTCGCCATCTCATCAATCATTGCCTGCTCCTTGTCCGTAATCCCGATCTCCTGCAGCATGGCAACACCAATGTCCCGGTTTTTCAGGTTATTAATTTCATTCCAGTAATTGTCGTAATGTTCCTGCAGACCTGTGGCTGCAAAAGCCCTTACCTCATTTGTAAGATACGCCGACCCGTTCATAAACCTGTTTGCATTGTAGGTCAGGGCAAACCGATCCTCATTGGCCTGGTCCAGACGATTATTCGCGTCCCTGTAATTGGACAGCGATATGGCCAGAATTATGAGGGATAAGATGGAAACCCCATTTAAAATGAAAGACAAAACTGACTGACTGACTGCTTTTTTCATATTAGCCGCTCCTTTCAGCATGTGTCAATAGACCGCTACTATCAGTTTACAGAAAGCTTCAGAAAATTTCAACAAAAAGATGAAATTTTTCCTAATTTCACAGTCTGTTTTTGTTCACACCATCCATAGTTCCTTTTATCCAGAAAGGAAGATATTGTAAAATCTGTTCATAAAGCTCATCCACTCTATGATAGGCAGGAGCTTTTGGAAAGGCCGCCTTTACAATATCTCCCCCAAAATCGTGGATCAGTATTCCGTCAAGCACCTGCTCCGCAATATCCTCCCGGTCTGTCCCTTTCCAATATCCCCGCAAAAATGCCGGAATCGAATGATAAACCTTCCCCCAGTCCTCCCAGCATTCAATTTTTTCCGAAAACATAAATTCCTTCTTCATTAATATTCTCCTAATTTTCTCCGGAAAGGCGCAATCCGTCTTGTTTTTCCGAGTCAGATATTGTATGATAAATTGACCGGAAAGGTCATATATCAAATCTAACGTATGACCCGCATGTGCATCTGCGCATTTTCTATTATACCACGAAGAGGAGGTACCTACATTATGGAAAAGAAGAAATTTTCTAAATTATGTACGGCATTCTGCCTTACACTGGGACTGACGCTGGCTCCCGCCAGTTCTTTTCAGGTTCAGGCAGCAGAAGTCATCGCAACAGTTGAGGGAACGGTTATGTCAGGAACTACCTCAGAGCTCCTTAAGCTTTCCACCAAAGAAGGGGATATGGAAATCAAGCTGGACAGCGGAACCGATGCAAGCGGCTGTAAGGTGCTGCTTCCGGACAAAAAAATTTTCGTCTCCGTGTCCCACGGCAATGACGGATACCTTCACGCAGTGAAAATCACCGCCACATCATCGACCAACACAGTCACTCTCGATTCGTCCACCTCCACTGTGACCGGAAAGATAACCGACAAGAGCAAGGACGACATTTTATATGTGGATACGGCCCAGGGAGAAATGCAGATCAAACTGGATCCCACCACCAATTTAAGCGGCTGCTCTGTCCTTGTGGAGAACAAAACCTATCAAATCGCCTGCACAAGGGGCTCCGATGCCTACATGCACGCGGTAAGCATCAGCGATGGGACAAACTCTTCCTCCTCTCAGGCCTCCGCCTCTTCCTGGCTTACGCCGGCCCCCGCTTCTGCTGTGAATGCTTCCGCCTCCACGGTAACGGGGACTGTATCTGACGATACAAAGGAAAACCTGCTTTACCTGGATACCGACGGAGGGCAGATGCAGATCGTGATCGACAGTAATACCGATTCCAGAGGGGGCATGGTTCTTACCCCCGACCGCAAGTTGACCGTGACAGTCTATCGCGGCTCCGATGCCTATATGCATGCGGCCACCATTACCGGATACAGGGACAGCACCGATTCTGTCAACGTGGACACCTCTTCCACCTCCACGGTAACGGGGACTGTAGGAAGCAAATCCACAGAGAACATACTATACCTGGATACCCCTCAGGGACAGATGGAGTTAAAGCTTGACTGTGTCAGAAGTGCCAGCGGCTTTAAGGTTTTAATCAGCGGCAGAAAGCTCTCCGTCACCTGCGCCCGGGGCTCTGATGCTTACATGCATGCAATTGATATTACCGGTGTCTGATATTTGATGCTCTCTGGCAGGAGCGGCTTCATACAACGCTGTATTTGGCTGCAAAGGGAATGCAGTTAGATGATATTCTCTATGAAGAAGTATTCAATTGCCTTTCAAAAGAAAAACAGTCGGCAATTATCGGGAGAAAATCCGATTTTGCACAAAAGGCGGAGATAAACCTAAAATATAGTTTTAGAAAAGAAAACACCCTAAATTAGAGGACAAGGATGATTGGAAAGGCTCTGTATCATGCAGGGCTTTTCTTATTTGATAAAAAGACAGAATGAATGAGTGGGATTTTGCCGTAACCGGCATTCGTGGTAAAATCCAAAAGTTTTGATTTTCCCACAATGCGATTTTAGGTACTTGTCATTGCCCAAATCTCCACATATAATTGTAATGTGGCTGTA
>CAJTVL010000139.1 GCA_910579425.1 uncultured Lachnospiraceae bacterium
TGCACAATTTTTGTGGCTGATATGCCGTTATATTCATTCATGCGTTTATTCTGATGATTTCACGGCTTGACAACAGAACCCGGATGGACGAAAATAGGGGATAGCTGCGGCTGAGGAGGCGGGACACAGATGTGGAAGGATTGGGGTAAGAAGAAAAAAAGCGCTGAGCAGGGAGGCTTTGATCAGACAGGGAAAAGGCCTGTGATCCGTGCCAGTATCTGCACGGGAGAAAAGGTGGCGGGATTTCGGGACGAGAAGACTGGCCGGATCGAGGAACTGATGTTGATTACCGGGGAGGAGGATTTGAAGGAATTTCTAAGCCGGTATGAGGTAAAACGGGAAGAGATCGAGACGGTCTGGTGAGAGGAAAGTTTGCAAAATGAAGATAAGGAACAAAGGAAAAAGACGAGACGGCCATCCGGGGGATTATATTGTATTTGACCTGGAAACCACAGGGGTGAACCCGGATAAGGACGATATTATTGAGATTTCAGCTCTCAAGGTCAGAGACCACGAGGTAAAGGAGGAATATTCTGCGCTGGTGAACCCCGGCAGACATATTCCGGCACAAGCTACGGCGGTCAATGGAATTACGGACGAAATGGTGGCAGATGCTCCTGACATAAAAACGGTGATGGCGCAGTTCATGGAATTCATAGGGGATGGGGTGCTGGTGGGGCATAACATCCATACCTTTGACACCAATTTCATTTATGATGCAGCCTGGGAAGCCTTTGGAAAGGAGCTCAGTAATGACTATATCGACACCCTGTACATGGCGCGGCGCTGCCTGCCGGAGCTGTCCCATCACAGGCTTACGGATGTTGCCGCTTACTTTCAGATTGAAACGAAGGGCGCTCACAGGGCTTTGGCAGACTGTCTTATGAATCAGAAATGCTTTGAGGAGCTGGGAAAGCTGCAAAAGAGCGGGGAGGATAAAGAACTGACCTGCCCTAAGTGCGGAGGCACCCTGCTGAAAAGAAAGGGCAGGTTTGGGGAATTTTATGGCTGCGAGGAATTCCCCAGGTGCCGGTTTACCAGAAATATTTAAGCCTTGCCTTTTTCCTCCCTGGAGGCCACGCTCTTAAAGCTGTCTATCATCTTTTCGATCAGTAGCCTTTTTACATAGACATCATAGCTGAGCATGGAGATAAAAGAAAAAAGCTGCAGGATTTCGCGGTCCTGTTCGGGGGCATCCTGAAAGGTCTCCTGAGAGATGGTAAACTTTCTTACAATGTTTTTCTGCAGGTCGGCAACCTCATCCTTCTCCAGGCTGAACACCTCCTCGTAGATGTCGCCAAGGCTTAAGGAACCGTCTGTATGGAAGTATCTCTCCGTCAGGGGCTTTAAGAGGGTTTGTATGTCGCTGATGGAAAGAATCCCTTTATAATAATAAATGAAAATAAGAAGCACAATGTGTTCTTTGCTGTATTTCTTTTTGACCGGAGGGGGAAGCAGGTCATTTTTGGCATAATTATTGATCATGGTTTTGGTCAGTATTTTGTCGCCCTCCGGGTTTCTGGTGGTATTTTTCAGTTGCTTGTCCATAAAGGTGGTGACCTGATCCATATACAGATCAATGTTGGGAATATCCTCCAGCTTGATGTGCTCTATTCTGCCTAAACTCTCTAAAATACTCTTTAATAAATTTTCTCTCTCGATCGTCATAAAACACCTCGTTTTTTGCAGCGCTTAAAATTGTATAGCTTTTATTATATAGTATTTAAAACCACATGACAAGGTCTGGACGAAAATAATAAAATTTAGAAAAATTTGCTTTTTTTGAAGTAAAAAGAAAGAAAGTCCCGTTATAGATAATGAAAAGAGGAAAGGCAGTGCAGAAGGCGAGGTGGGGAAGATAAGTACTTTAAGTACGCATGCTTTGGAAAAGGAGAGGGTATGTACGGAGAGCAGGCTCTCCGAAATGATCGATCAGTATGATAAGCTTATTTTTTCCATCTGCTATAAGCTCACAGGGGATTACTTTATGGCAGAGGATTTGATGCAGGAAACCTTTCTGACAGCCTATCAGAAATATAACACCTTTGACGGGAATAACGAAAAGGCCTGGCTTAGCCGGATTGCAGCCAACAAGAGTATCGATTATCTCCGGAGCGCGGGAAAAAGAAGCGTGCCGGTGGAGGATTCTTTTTTCGAGCAGGAGCAGCAGCAAAGGGGTTCGCCGGAGGAAATCTGTATGGAGGAGGAGGTAAAGCGCCGGCTGGTCAAAAGCTGCGACGGATTAAGACCGCCCTACAATGAAGTTGCCAGGGCCTATTATGTAGAAGAGAGGACGCCTAAGGAGATCGCCGCCCGGCAGGGCAAAAGCGTGAAAACCATTCAGACCCAGATTTACCGGGCCAGGGAAATGTTAAAAAAGGTTTATGGAAAGGAGGAACCGGCATGAAGGAATACCCATCGGATGAAGAATTAAGACTCTTTATAGAGGAGTTGGAGCGGCAGGAGCTGTATGCGCCAAAACACATGAAGGAACAGATTTTAAACAGGGCGTTTCCGAAACAAACCGCGCAGGGGCTGCCGACGCCCGGGGGTGGAAGAGACCCGGTTCAGTTATTTTCGTATCGTCTTAAAATTATAGCCGGTATGGCAGCTGCCCTGATGATGCTGGTGCTTCTGCCTATACAGGGTGAGCTGCAGGAGGCGCAGAGGGCGGAATGGGAGGAAGCTTACCGGGAGGAAGAGGCCCCGGACGACAAAGAAGATGCCTTCCGCAGAGAAGAAGCCCCTCACAGAGAAGAGACGGACTGGAATTCGATTTTAAACGGTAAAATGCGCAGGGCGGGAGAGCGGCTGAATCTGTGGATTGGCCGGATCGATCATATGCAGATCGGCAGTCTCTTTGAAAAGTAAGCGTTAGATGCTGCAGGAATGGAGGAATTTTAGAATGAAGACACAGAAAAAGAGTAAATTTTTAACCTTTTGTTTCTCGATGATGCCGGGGGCGGCACAGATGTATATGGGCTTTATGAAGATGGGGACCAGCCTGATGTTTCTGTTTTTTCTGATCATTATCCTGGCAATGTGGCTGAACCAGGGGGCGATAGCGGCATGCTGCGTGATTGTGTGGTTTTACAGCTTTTTCCAGGCCAATCACCTTGCGGGCCTTGGGGACGAGGATTTTGACGCGGTTGACGACAGGTTTCTGTTCGGGATGGAGAGCCTGCCCGGAATGGAGCGGTTCGTGAAGGAGCATAACAAATGGATTGCCGTTTTGTTGATCTTTGCAGGAGGATGCCTTTTGTGGGATTCCATGGCAAGTCTTATGTATCATGCGCTGCCGGAGGAGCTTTCCTTTATTTCCAGAACCATGCGCAGGATTGGAGACTATGTGCCCAGTCTTGTGATCGGCTGCGGCATTATCTTTCTGGGCGTGCGGATGCTGGAGGGGAAAAAGGAGGAGCCCTGGAAGCAGGAGGAGGATAAGTGATGGAACGGGAGATAATCAGGACGCACAGGGTGGGCTCCGTCACCTTTGGGGCGACTCTGGTGGTGATCGGAGTATTGTTTTTGCTTCACGTGTTTTTTCCGGGGATGGGTTATGGATTTTTGGTTTACTTTTGGCCCCTGATCCTGATCGGCCTGGGGGTGGAGGTGCTCTTTGGGTGCAGACAGAAGAACTTTGAGATAAGGGATAAAGACGGAAAGCTTGTGGAGCAGGGACGGGTGGTTTATGACGGGGCGGCTATTTTTCTGACCCTGGCAGTTACCCTGTTTGCCCTGCTGGTTGGAACCATAGACTGGGCTATGGGTCATTGGGGATATATCCGGTTTTGAGGGAGCCGTTTTTTGGCAGGCTGCCGCGCCTTTCGCGGCAGCCTTTGGCAGTGCGGGACTACACTGTTTTGACGCAGAAAGCAAAGTATCCGGTTCCGGTATTGAGCAGTAAGCTGTAATCAAAACACTGGGAGCCAAATTCTTTCCGGAACTGCTCCTCTGTGATCAGGTGATTGTCTTCCAGCCTGTACATGGAGGAACGGTGCATATGAATGAAAACTTTTTCCGTGATCTGCAGGGAGAGCTCTTTGGCCGCATTCCTCACCAGTTTATCCATTTTTGACAACTCCATATTTAACATGGAGCTTACGGCCTTTAAAACCAGACCTTCCTCAAGCACCAGAAAAATCTGTTTTAGCTTCCCGTCCGCGGTCTGATAGGTGAGTCGGTCGAAAACGCTGTTGCCAAAGTCGTCCCCGCTGTAATGTTCGCTTACAATTTCAGGCTGCAGCCTGAAAATTTCCTCTATGGTTTCGGCCAGCGCATCTTCTAAAGCGGACAAATTTTTCCCGGCGCCGTTTTTCTGCCGTCGGTTTGCAGCCTTTCCCGTGATGGCCCGGTCCTCGATCATAATGTGCGCGGTAAGCCATCCAAGACAGATGCCGAGAAAATGGTGGATGGATTCCTGGGAATAACCGGATCTGGTCAAATCCTTTTCCAGTGCTGGAATTGTTTTATATCGCATATCGTCATGCAGACTTTTGTGCTGCTCATATCCTTCGTAGCTGATCGACTTCATATAGTTTTCCTCGTCCGTAAAGTGTTCTATGGCATAACTTTTGAAGTATTTGATTCCTTCGGCACAGGCCCACTTTCCATTATTTTCATTTCTGCTCAAATTGATTAGTTTACGTACAATTGAAAAAAGCTTCCGGTGTGCATTGTCAATGGAATCCACTCCGATGTTAAACCGATTGTTCCATTCCGCTTCTTTCGCCATTTTACTCCTTTTCCCGCAGGAAAATTTTCCCGCAGGAAAATTCCTATGAGGATTTTTGAGGTAAATTATTCAATATTATAATATGTCGGAAAGTGGCAGAAGGTGTCGGAAAGAAAATTGTGTACAAAAAAATGCAGTGCAGGTATAATCAGAATAAAAAAGGACAGGACACTATGAAATACAGCATTGCCATATGTGATGACGCCCGAAAGGACAGGGAGCTGCTTCGGGGCTTTCTTGGGCGCTGGGCCGGGG
The DNA here is from genome assembly GCA_910579425.1 of uncultured Lachnospiraceae bacterium. Taxonomy (GTDB): domain Bacteria; phylum Bacillota; class Clostridia; order Lachnospirales; family Lachnospiraceae; genus Suilimivivens. The sequence continues at coordinate 4,991 of CAJTVL010000139.1, forward strand.
AGCGGGGACATAGTCTGGAGATCTCGGAATTTCCTTCTGCGGAAAGCTTTTTGTTTAGCTATGCTCAGGAGGGGAATTTCCATATTCTTCTTCTGGATATTGAGATGGGAGCCATGGACGGCGTCGCCATGGCGAAGAAGCTGCGCCGTGATAACGACATGGTGCAGATTGTGTTTGTCACGGGGTATTCCGATTATATCGCGGAGATCTACAGTAAGTTTAACGACATTGTGGGAGACAAAACCGCGATTTATATCAGCCACCGCCTTTCCTCCTGTAAGTTCTGTGATGAGATTACGGTTTTCTATCAGGGGCAGGTCATCCAGCAGGGAAGCCATGAGGAACTGTTGGCGGAGGAGAGAGGGAAGTATCATGAATTGTGGCAGGCACAGGCTCAGTATTATGCAGGGTAGGGACGCAGAGGAGCCTGCGCTGCCGTGACAGAGACGGGAAACGGCGATTTGTCCGCCGTTTCCCAAAGAACTGCCCTTTGGAGTTATTCGGCCGCCTTTTTGGCAAAGTCCGTATTTACCAGATCTTCATAGGGGACTCTCTGAGGAAGTTCCCCGGATTCCTCCAGGATATTTTGAAGCAAAGTAAAAGCATCCTCCTCGAAGATCAGATTGCTTTTCCAGGTGTCCTGCTGGTGGTAGCGGGTGACAATGGTGGTGAGGGTTTCCAAATCGGTTTCTTCAAATTGGGGCTGAATCATTTTGGCAATCTCCTCCGGCGTATGGCTGGAGACATAGTCCATTCCCTTTTGCAGGGCATTGGTAAAGGCCTGGATGGTGTCAGGATGGGCTTCCAGATAGCTCTTCTTGGCGCTGAAGGCGGTGTAGGGCACATAGCCGGAATCCTCTCCGAGGGATGCCACTACGTAGCCGTCGCCTTTGGCCTCTAAGGAAGTCGCATGGGGCTCGAATTCAACCGTAAAATCCCCCTGCCCTCCTGAGAAAGCCGCCGCAGTGGAGCCGAAGTCGATGCTTTGGTCGATGGATAAGTCCGCCTTGGGATCAATGTCGTTCTTTTTGAGAATAAACTCGAAGACCATTTCCGGCATACCGCCAGTCTGCCCTAGCAAGATGAACATATTTTCCACATCATGCAATTTCTCCTTAGAAGCCACGATTCTGTATGGATAATGGTAGATTCCCGTCTTTTCCACCAGCCCCAGGTCCAGCAAATGCTCCATGTAGGTGGCAAATTTTTTCTTGTGCATGGGATATCCCATAGCTTTCAGGCTTTCCGCCAGGAATTTTACAGAGGTAAAACCTGTCTCGTCCTTTTCCAGAAGCCGGATTGCCTCTATCATCATGGTGAGCTTCAGATTTTCCTTGTCGGCTTTGAAATCGTAGGCCGCCAGATTGCCGAGACCATGTTTCAAATAGATGTCAACATTTCCGTCTTTGTCTACAATGATTTTTTCTACGAGTACCTCAATGTCCGTCCGGGTCAGACTTTTTTGCTCCAGCACTTCATTCAGAATATCCAGTGTGGTTTGAAGGCCTGGTTTGATTGTCACAGCGGGGATATGGGGCTCCTTCGTCAAATCTTGCAGAGTTTTTTCAATGGCAGAGATACGTTCCATTTTTTCTGTCTGTAGAGAGGCGTATGTTCCATTGATAATTTCCGTCATCCCCGGATTTGCCGTGAGTTCCTTTACCTTTTGGGTAATCAGTGTTTTCAGCTCTTTCTTGATTCTTTCCAGCTCGTTTTCCAGTCTCTGCCGGCCGTCGTCTGCGGAGTAAGTGGGAGCCTTTAAGTTTGACAGGTCGAAATTCTGTATG
>CAJTVL010000140.1 GCA_910579425.1 uncultured Lachnospiraceae bacterium
TTTCTGAAAGTCAACCCTTTCCTGCTTATTCTCTATTGAGTTTCCGTGAGTGCTCGCATTTTTGGGCATTCCGCCGTATTTCCTAAAAAAAGCAATTTTGGCCTGTTAAATTCCCATGGATATATTCTACTAAATAATCCGGATTTATACAAGTAAAATCGGCATTTTTTTAGATGCTCATGGCATGCGGCGGGATTCGGGGCTTCCGCACAGACTGTTGACTTTCACACGTTGAAGTGCTATATTGTTTTGGACAAATATTTTTGGCTGCCTTAGAAGCGGGCCGCCATGGAAGGGAGCAAAACAAATGATTATTGTAATGAAACCAAAGGCATCGCAGCAGAGCATCCGTGCCGTTACCCAATATATTGAAGAAAACGGGCTTCAGACCCATCTTTCCGAGGGGGAAGAGGTTACCATCATCGGCATTGTGGGCGATAAATCAAAGCTTTCCACCGAAAACCTGATCATTTTTAAGGATGTGGACCGGATCGTCCCGGTCACCGAAAGCTATAAGCTTGCCAATAAAAAATTCCATCCGGAACCTACTGCCGTCAGGGTGGGATGTACCTGTATCGGCCCCGGTACGCTCACTATTATGGCAGGCCCCTGCGCAGTGGAGAAGGAGGAACAGCTTTTGTGCATTGCGAAAGCGGTAAAGGAGGCGGGAGCTGCCATTCTGCGCGGCGGCGCCTATAAGCCCCGTACCTCCCCCTACTCTTTCCAGGGACTGGAACAGGAGGGGCTTAGATATATGCAGGAGGCAGGCAAAGCCTTTGGACTTGCCACCGTCTGTGAGGTGGTCAGCCAGGAGGCCATTGAAGCGGCGGTGAAATATGTGGATATGATTCAAATCGGGGCGCGGAATATGCAGAATTTCATATTGCTTAAGGAGGCCGGCCAGTCAGGGCTTCCCGTTCTGTTAAAGCGCGGGCTCTGCGCCACCATTGATGAATGGCTCAACGCCGCGGAGTACATCATTGCGGAAGGCAATCCCAATGTGGTGCTCTGCGAAAGGGGAATCCGCACCTTTGAGACCGCCACAAGAAATACCCTGGATCTCAGCGCCATCCCGGTACTGCGCACAAAGACGCACCTGCCTGTGATTGTGGATCCTTCCCATTCCACCGGCTCCTACAAATATGTGGCTCCTATGGCAAAGGCGGCCGTGGCCTGCGATGCGGACGGTTTGATGATAGAGGTTCATAATGATCCGGCCCATGCCCTTTCTGACGGCCCCCAGTCCCTTAATTTTGACAAATTCGCCGCCCTTACAGGCCAGCTAAAGCCCTTTTGCCAGTTAGTGGGCCGAAGCTTTCTATAAAAGGAGAGACTCATGAAAACAGATTTCACCTGCGGTTTTATCGGTCTGGGGCTGATTGGCGGCTCCATTGCAAGGGCTCTTCGACAGGCTCACCCCTCCTGCCGCATTCTGGCATATGATCCTGACGAGGCTTCATTGAGCATGGCAAAAAGGGATTCTGTGGTGGATTTTTCTCTTTCGGATTTGGATGAGCGGCTCTCATCCTGCGACTATCTCTTTTTGTGCGCGCCGGTTTCCGAAAATAACAGCCTTCTTCTGAAAATAAAGAAATATCTTTCCCCCACCTGTCTGCTCACCGATGTGGGAAGCGTAAAGACGCCGATTCACAATCAGATCAGGCAGGCCGCACTCCCCTGCCCTTTCATCGGCGGCCATCCCATGGCCGGAAGCGAACGGACCGGGTATGTAAACTCCAAAGCCCTGCTTCTTCAAAACGCTTACTATATTCTGACGCCCGAAGAAGATACCGGTGGGGATATAATCTCGGATTTCAGGGAATTGATCTCCTCCCTAAAGGCAATTCCCCTGGTGCTCTCCTGTAAAGAGCACGACTATGTCACCGCCGCAATCAGCCATCTCCCCCATGTGGCGGCCTCCTCGCTGGTCAATCTGATCAGGGAAAGGGACTCTGAAAGCGGGATCATGAAATTAATTGCCGCCGGAGGCTTTAAGGATATTACAAGGATTGCCTCCTCCTCCCCGGTTATGTGGCAGCAGATCTGCCTGACCAACAAAGAAAACATCTCAAAGCTGCTGGGGGATTATATTTCCTTCCTGTCGCAGATCAGGGATAAAATTGATTCAGGGCATTCGGACGGGCTGTACCGCTTTTTTGAAGGGGCAAGGGATTATCGGGATTCCTTTATCGATGCATCCAGCGGCCCTATCAAGAAATCCTTTTCCCTGCGCATTGAGATTGCGGACGAGCCGGGGGCTCTGGCCGCCATTGCCACGATTTTAGCTCTCCACCAGATTAATATCAAAAATATCGGGATTTCCCATAACAGAGAACAGGAGGACGGGGTTTTGAAGGTAGAGTTTTATCAGAAGGAAGAAATCGAGAAGGCCCGTGAAATCCTGACTGCAAAAGGATATTCCGTCTATTTGCAATGACCTGCTTCCCGAGACGGAAAGGGGCTTTTTCCAAAAAGCCGATTCCACAAAAGAATGACCAAAATCCCGGCGATCCCTCCCGCCGTATCAATCAGTACGTCTTTGAAAGACGCGCATCTGCCGGGAATAAAGTACTGATGAAATTCATCCAGGGCTGCAGAAACAAGTACCTGCAGCAAAACTGCCAGAAACCCCTTTTTTGATGCGCCCCGCCACAGGTGGAGGACACTGTAAGATAAGAATCCCATACACATGTATTCCAGAAAGTGAGCCGCTTTTCGGACAATCCCTTCCAGAAGGAGCACCATTTTGGCGATGGAGCCTTTGTCCTTTCCGATCAGTCCAAAATACCCCCGGACTAAAGCTTCTGTGACTCTTGCGCTGACCGCGGAGGATTGTTCTCCATCTTCCGCCGAAAAAGAAAAAATGACAATATAAAGTCCTATTAACAAAACAATTGCTGTTGCAGTATAAATTTTTTTTGCTTTCAAATCAGCGCTCCACAAATCAATAAGGCTGCCGCCGGGAAAAAACGCCTCATCAGCATTTATTCCTGCAACGGTACAGCCTTATCTGTTTCCTGTCAATTAAATTTTATGTATCATTTACACATTTTTGGAGATGAACCTCAATTGCCCTTCATTGACTCTATGGTATCATAGGCCTCGATCCTGGCAGCCTCAGACTCCGGCATACCGATAAAGATAGCGCCATAGCTGTAGTTCTGCCCGGTCTTTTCAATTCTGACGATTTCAACAAAAGCATGAATGACTTCCTGTGTCCAGATCCTCAAAAAGGATTCATATACGGCGCCAATATCCAATAGCTTATTGCAGCTAAAGCCGATTCCTGTCTTTGACACATCCGTAATTTCAATTTGTGCATCTTCCTGCCCCGAACCATCCAATCTCTTAATGAGAAGTTTTGATTCCAGCGTCCGTCTGTTGGTTCTTCTTCTCTCTTCCATATATTACCTCCATCTGAGTATCTCTCAAATTTATCTGTTTCTATCATAAACCACTTCAGACCTTTTGTAAAGTCACAGAAATCTTTCACTTCGGTTTTTATTCCTCCGGAATCTTTTTATCAGCCCGCCAATGTGTACAGTCAGGCTGTGCGGTGCGGCCTTAGATTGTCCGCCGGACGGTCAATGCAGATAATATGCGTTATATATTTCCTTCTGTATCTGCTTAGTCATATCCCACACGTTACAATACCGCACGTCCGCCCCCGGTTCAAAATTAGGCTTCTTATAAGCAAAATTTTTCAGAAAATCCCTGCATTCCTTAATTGTATAATTAGGTGAGGCGGCAAAAAGTTGGGAATACTGTTCCCCCGCCTCATCTTCCGCATCATCATGAATACCGGAGGTATGGTTCAATAGCTGCTCGATTGTCACAGCAGGAGAAATTTCCGTTCCCTCCAAGTCAATTATTTGCGTTATGTAATCTGACAATTTCAGTTTTTTCTCCTGTACCAACTGCAGAACGGCCACCGCCGTAAACACTTTCGTAATAGACGCCGTATCGAATTTCGTATCGATTTTATTGGGTATTTTAAATACCCGGTTTGCAAAACCATACGCCTCGGAAAATACGGTATTTCCCTTGCATTTTACCATACATACACCGCTAAACCTATTGTGTCCGGCCTGGTCTTCACATAAGATTTTGGCAGCCTGGGCATATTATATCATTGCGCTAAAAACTCAGCAACAGAATTAACCTAGAGATTGCTTTTCGCACCCGCGCCGGACTTTACACCTGTCCGGGCGTTCTTTGGCGCGGGTATGAAAAGTATAAAATTTGAATTACTCAGGAACCGATACTCCGCCACCGGATATTGTACCTTTAGATAAAGAAAATGCTCCTTCGACCAGGTTCCCAGCGTCAGCGTCAATGTCTCCCGTAAAATAGACGACAACAATATCACCAACGCCGATTCCTCCAAAATCTATACAGCGGCTGATTCTTAAATCGTTTAAATACACTTTGAATGTCATACCATCATTTTCGTCGGAACAAAGTACGGTGTCATCTACCAAAATGTAGCCGTCTGCAATTTCAGTCAGTGTACCCCCAAGAGAAGCATTGTATGGCTCCGCTTCGGATTCGGTTCCATTTTCGGCTGCATAAGAAATAATCTGACCCGCAGCTTCCCGGCCAATCTGGAAAATATAGGCGTAGTCAAATATATTTGTCCAGATATAACCATCTTCCGTTACATTAAATACCCGTTTGTAGATGCCAAGCGCGTCAGACGCAGCAGTAAAGCTGAGATAGCTTCTATCGCTCTCTCCCCAATTTTCATCTTCAACAAATTCGGCATCGCGGCACACGTTAAGGACATCCCAGATATACGAATCATTGTCCAGCCTGAAATGACCGTTTTGCTCATACCCATCATATTTTGTAAATTGATCTAAAGACAGCATTTGCTCCAATGCGTAATTCTCCAGTACTTCTCCCCAATTTGCCGCAGGAGCATATTCATTATGAGAGAACACACAGAATTCCCCGTCCAGCTTTACAGCAACAATATACTCGTCCAAAATCCCGTCAATCCGATAGACTTCACTTGTTATTCTGTGGCTCTGATCACGATACGCATCATATCCCGTCACATCAAATGTACCAATGAGTTCACCGATAAACGAAGCGTCAACAGAACATCCTCTGGAATAATATTCTTTGCCATTAAGTTTTATTGTTGTATATTGCTCCGCGATGGTCCTATATTCCCACGGCCAATCTATGGCAGACCCGCTTTCCACAACATATACATCCTTGTAGTTTCTTTCTATACCCCCAATGCAAACTGACGAAATATCATCCATACGAAGCGCAAAAATCCCGGCGAGAAAAATGGCAGAGAAGCATGCGGCAGCCACGCCCCATTTTACCCAGGCAGGCTTCCTGCCTTTCTTTTTGTAGCTGGCCGCTTCATTTACGTACTTGTTGTCAAGCTCCTTCATGGCTTCAGAAAATTTCTTTGGAGTCATACGAATCCCTCTCTTCCAGCTAAATAGTCTTTCATTTTTTTCGGATGCGGGTCAGCGTGTCCGGAAAGCTTCGTTTTACGCCTCCGGATACTACATCAAAATCGAAAAAAACTTTAAAAAGATTATAGCACATTCGAAAAACCATGGCTTAATATTATATAGCAGGATTACGATGAATGGGTACAAAAAAGGCTGCCGAAGCAGCCTTTGTAACCTTTTATCAATATTCCAGAAATCGGTTAACCGTCTAGTTCTCCCTTCAACACTTCCCAGTCTATAAACAGGCTATAACGCCGGGTGGTGAAGCGAATCACGCAGAAATCAGGATCATCGGGGCCGGAAAAATGATTTGCTAAACCATCATACCACATCTCCCGGCAGATTTCCGGATCGGTACAGACCTCTGCCGTTCCGGTGAGGGAAATATGATAGGTTGGAGAGTTCAGGCACACGGCAGCCTTCTTGTTCTGGCCAAGACGCACAGGACTTGGCGCGCCCAGACCAGTACAAAAGGTAATCCAGCGTATTCCCTCGCTGCGGGAAGGACTGATGGTCGTAGGCACGGGGGAGCCGTCCGGGTCGATGGTGATAAGAGTTCCGTAGCTGTCCTTGGTCTGGCGTACGGTGCGCTGTGCGATAATTTCAGCGGCACGGTTCAAAATAGTTTCTTTTGTGTTCATGTAAATGCCTCCTTTGAGTGATGGAAATTCAAAAATGAGTTATGTCATTTGGGTTCTAACAATGAAAACACACCGTTATCTTTTTTACAATACAACAATACATAAATGGTTGTATTGTATATTTCCGACATCTACATGCTTTCAGCAGCTACTTTCTCCTTTGGGAGAGTTTTCGCACATAATTCCAGTGCATTGCGGATATTCATGGAATGATAGCATTCAAATTCCCGCATCAAATGCGATAAATAATGTCTACACAAGTATCAGGAATCACGATCCCGCAATGCCCATCCGTTTCTGTATCAGGACCGTAATGCGTCCCGCCCCAGAAACATCTGACATAGGGCTGCAGCATTCTGCATGGCTCTATTTCCTGATAAGCGGAATTATGTTTGTAAGGCGTTGCCGTCAGCGGTCTATATATCATTTTGGCTTTCATAAAAGCATATTTTCTCCATATCCCATATCGGTTTTACCGGCAGCATCCGTTCTGAATGGCCGGTTATCCTTTGGAGGACGTCCGGGTTTTCCAGTCTTTTCCGGAGGGAGTAGAGATGCAGCCTGTTCCCAGCCTCCTTTTTCTTTATTTTACCATGAAAAAGAGGCCATGAACAAATGTTTTGTATACT
>CAJTVL010000141.1 GCA_910579425.1 uncultured Lachnospiraceae bacterium
TCATCCCATCATGCAGACATACCGCCTAGCCTCACCTGCCAAACTTCATGACAAACACCCCCTTTCGCTGTCATCCGCTAATAATACGAACCAGCCTTCAAAAACGTTTCATTTCTCTTATCACCTACAGCCACCCCCGCAGTCCGCAGAGGCAGGTTTATGCGCCTCTGCGGAATAGGGTGTAAAGATTATATCTGTATATCTAATGTGCTGCCCGAAGACGGTGCTTTTGTACCTGCTGCCAAGTCAGACTGTATCTGATGATAAGATACAGTTCCCTTTGCGTTTTCTCCATACTCTTTTTTCAGGCGTGCCAGTTCATCATTATAGATAGATGTAAACACCCGCGCCCTTGCAAATTCTTCCTCTGTGCTTATGGCCTTCCAGTTCCTTGATTCGGGATTGTAAGATAGCGTTTTATTCCCATTGTTATCCCAAAACATACAGGCTGCATTCATCTTTCCGCCTGTCTTTCTCATGCTTGATTCATAGATGGCCTTCCTGTCCGGGGAAACGGTCTCTCCATGCTGCATACATAATTTCCTATATGCCGCATCATCCCGCTTCCCGGTGGCAAATTCCTTCTGTGCCAGCTCCTTTATTGCCGCCTCAAATTCTTCCTCCGACATTGCAGGCTTATCACGCTTCGTCATGATATTATCCCAATTCGGCTTCGTGAATTGAATATCAACCGGCTTGAAACGCAGTGCAAAATTCCCATAATCACATTGAGCTAACGGATTATTGGAATTTTTCTTATTGCCGAACATCTGTTGTACCATGTTGGCATATTGTGAATAATTGTCTCTTGTTATCTGCATATCACATACCTCCTTGATAAAAATTTTTTCTTTTTCTAAAGCTATCCCACCTCATAAAATCCATCGGCGGATTCACCCGCATTTCAAACCACGATTGCACCAGGTGACTAAAAATTACACGAAATGACCATAAAGTTTATAACATCACCACCGCCTGGAACTTTTCCGCATCGCAGGAAACGGCAAAATCGCCCCCATATTTATCTGCCACCGCCTTCACATTCGACAGGCCGGTGCCTTCCGTGACCTGCACCTTTTCCACTACGGGGTTCCTTACGGAAAAGATCAGCTTCCCTCCCTCCTGCACCAGCTTGACATGGATGACGGCCTTCCTTCCCTGCCGCGCCGCCTTCACGCACTCATGGATGGCATTGTCCAGCAGGTTGGAGAGTAGGATCACCGTTTCCTCCTCATTCAGCCGCAGACCGCCCATGTCGCCCACCCGGAACGTCATGGACACGCCCTGCTCCCTTGCGGCGTGGAACTTCTGGTTCAGGACGGCGTCCACCACCGGATGGTTCGTGTTGACCGCCGCCATCTCCACCGATATGCTCTCCGTCAGCCGTTCCGCAAGCGCGGCGGCAGCCTGCGTGTCGCCTTTCTTCAACAACACCTGCATTGTCCTTATCTGGTTCTTGTAGTCATGCATCTTCCTCCCCTGCCGCTCATAGACCGCCTGCATATCCCGGTAATGGGAAAGCTGGCTCTCCTTCTTCTGGCCTGCCAGCGCGCTTTCCCGGAACAGCTCCTCTTTTTCAAGGATACCCTGCAACAGCTCTATGACAAGGATGTTGATGAATATCAGCCCCACCGACAGAAAAAGGTATGCCGTCTGTACCTTTGCCTCTGCACTGTTACAGAAGAACATTAGCAGCATGGATGCCACAGTGAGCAGCGGAATCATAGAAAATTTCAGCCACTCCTTACGGGAAAGTTCTCCATAATTGTTTTGTCCTTTCCATATTTTCCGGACTATGAACACCAAACAGAGCCAGAGCATTTTTGAGGGCAGAAGCAGAAAAGTAAGCACCACGTTTGGGGAAATGGACATATTTTCTATCTGCAAGAAAAAAAGGTCTGTCAGAAACAGCAACGCATAATTCAGCCCGGAAAAGAAGATACGCTGTTTCCAGCCCGCTTCGTAAAACACTGTGCAGAATGTGATGGAAACAAGGATTATCAGCATGACCTTGATTCCCATTAAATCAAAATGTCCTCCTAATAGCGCCACTACCATGTCAGCAAAATACAAAACAACATATCTCCACTTTCCCAGCCGCCCCACATCCGTTTTCTTCAAAAAGGTATCAAAGAAATATACGCTCCCCCATGCCTCTATCGCCATGATACAGAATGAAAGTACCCACAATGCCATGATCACTCCGCCCCCTTAAACAATGTATACTGCCGCTTCACTTCCGGGTACCTGGACTTCGGCACTGATATCTCCTTCCCGGTGGTCAGAACCATGACATAGCTGCCGAGTTTCCCGATGTACCTCATGTTGATAAGGAAACTCTGGTGTATCCGCACGAAGCCCATCCCTGCCAGCTCCGCCTCCAGCTCATCCATCTTCTTGTAGATGCTGTATGTTTCCCCCGCCGTGTAGAACACGTTCTTGTGCCTGCTCGTCTCAATATAGATGATGTCATCCACCCGCAGGCGCACGGTTCCCTCCACAAAGCCGAACTCCACCACCCGCTCCTCCCTTAGGATGTCATCCAGGCACTCCGGCAGAGTCTGTTCCAGGTCATCCTTTAAGAGGAACCGGCTGGCCTTCACCTTGTACCCGTCCAGCGCATAGTTCACATAGGCGGTCACCAGCACGATATGTACCTTCGGGCATTCCGCCTTGATCCTCCCCGCCGCCTCCAGCCCATCCATGCCCTCCATGTTGATGTCAAGGAACACAATGCCGCATTCCCGCACATACCCCATATCCGCATAAAGCTCCGCGCCGGAGCCATATTCCTTTATTTCAAAATCATGCCCGCAGGCTTCCAGCAGCGCCTTAAGCGCGTCCCTGTCCTCCCTGCTGTCATCGCAGACCGCTATCTTCATCCATATTTTCCTCACTTTCCGTCATAAATTATATCGGATTATGGGGCATCCTATCAAACGCCATTGCACAAAACTTCCATAAATTGCACGAAACGACTATAAATCAATCTCAGAATATCACAGGAATGGCTAAAGTTTTTCGCCATTCGTCCGATATAAGGGCGGCACAAACGCAAACCGCCGTGTAAGCATATTACCTCTGATTCCCCCGCTTTCCAACAGGCAGACCGCCGCATATGGCGGTCTGCCATAGTACGGCGGTTAGCTTTTGTGTATTTACAATTAAAAATTTAAGCCATATGAAGGCTGCCGCGTTTTAAGTTCAAAACGACATCCGCCTGTGCTGCCAGTTCATTTGAGTGGGTTACAACTATCACGCATTTATTCAGCTCATGTGCGCTTTCTTTCAATATGCCCGTAATTTCGCCCGCCGTGTCCCCGTCGAGGTTTCCTGTCGGTTCATCCGCTAAAATGACCGGGGTATCTGAGGCCAGGGCGCGGGCGATTGCCACACGCTGTTGCTGCCCTCCGGACAGTTTCATTACATTTCGTTTTGCTTCCTCGGCTGTCAGCCCAAGCCGCAGGAGCAGGGGCAGGACATCCTTTTTCGCTGTCAATGCCACATTTTCCATTGGTGTCATATAGTCAATGAGGTTGTAGCTTTGAAATATCAATGAAACGTGGCTGCGTCTGTGACAGGCAAGCCCGCACTGTGAAATATTTTCACCACTAAAGAGGATTTCACCTTTTTGCGGAATATCCAGCCCGCCGATCAGTGACAGCATAGTTGTCTTGCCGGAACCGGACGGTCCAAGAACAGCATACATTTTCCCAACTTCAAATTCAGTATTTATGTCTGACAATATTGGCCTGCCTTTCTCATAGGCATAACATATCCCTTTCATTTCTAATACAGCCATTTTCTATTTTCTCCTTTTCCTTAACTCATTTTTGACAAGATTTCACGGGGTTTCAGGCGCATTACCGACAACGAGGAAATTCCCACTGAAAGAATGATAACGATAATGCCTATAAGATAGAGCTGCAGCATATTGTAAAAATCAATCGTAACGCTGATCTGCTCCGTGTCTGCCTCTGCCCCATCTACCGAAACTTCAGCGTCCGGGACAGTATCCTGACCAGATGGCATATCAGACAGGGCTGCATCATCTTTTATGCTGACCACCACATCCTCACTAAATCCATCCTTTTTTGTTATGGTCACTCCCGCGGCCTGTTCCTCGCTTACCGAAATATTCTGCTGCATCAGTCCATTTGCAAGCCGCCCTGCCACCAAGTTGCTTGTAAAATAAGAGCATCCAAAGGCGATTACCGCAATCATCAAAACCTCAGCAAGATACTGCCCGATAATCCTCATCTTTCCAATGCCAAGGGATAGGAACACACCTGTCTCGTGGATACGGCTTCTTCCCCACATGGTGAGTATCAATGAAAGGATGACTGCGCTTACCAATGCAATCACCCATATTGTGGATGACACCAAAGCCTGCAGTTTCTGCAATGGTGCGGCGGCATCCAGATAAGTCTGGTTATCTGCCGCCACTTCAAAAGCCCGCCAGTCAATAGCAAATAAACCTTTCACTTCCGCCATAATGCTGTCAAGCTGTGCAGGATCATATACGGAAAATGCCACCTCGTAAAATCCCACCGGCATATCCCCAAATAAATCCTGTAAGGCGCTTGTGTCAATAAAAATCTGGTTTTCCAGTTTTTCATAAGTGACAATACTCGCATATGCTGGATCTGGCTTTCGGATTTCATAAATACCAATAATCTTAACTTTTGCCTCCTCATCGGCCTGTAAGGAAATGCTATCACCTATCTGCAGGCTGTTCTGGTCTGCCATATCCCTGCTGATAACCGCTGCATTACTTTCATTTCCCGTAATGTGTTTTCCTTCAGTCAGTTCCATTATTCCCGACTGAAAAAAGCTGTTATTTTCAGTTCCGGCGACAGTCCGGGCATATATCTTGTTATTAAGCTCCCCTTTCAAAGGAACATTACCGGGAAAGATTGTAAGGTTTGTAGAAACAAGCGTCTGGGCTGATGCATCATATTTTTCAATGCCGCCTATTTCCATAATGGCATTAATCATATCCCGTGTGACGGGAAGCTCCGTGTAAAGGTCAAGAGCGCCTTCCCCATCATCAACCCTCCTGAAATAAGGATTGCTTTCCGATAGTTCAACTGAAACATAGAATTCACCGCCTAAAGCCTCCCGCAGATTCTTTTGTGCCTCCTGCGATGCTTTTTGGGTAGAAAGCCCGGTCAATACAAAAGTTGACATGATAAGAAGAATGAAAAAGAGCAGGATACTTTTCCCCTTTTTCCGTGCGACGTAGAGAAACGCCCGTTTGATAGTTCCCATTTTGATACCTCCGTTTTCTGGTGTTATTCATTCTGACGTTGATATCTTACACTCCCAATATGGAACCAGTATGAAACGTATGTGAAATTGAAAAGAAATTAAAAAACTCCCCGGTCTGCCAGAGAGCTTTTCCTATTCATGGTTTTCATTGAATTGTTATAAATGAATTGTAAATCTCATTCCCTGCGGTTCTTCCATCGGGCAGAATGAGTAAGAAATGTCCATTGTCTTTAATAATGTGTCTACAATATACAGCCCAAGCCCGTTCCCGCCCTTGTCACGGTTCCTTGCAAAATCAGGACGATAAAATGGCTCGAATATATGCCGCAGCGCTTCTTTGGATATAGGGACGCACTCGTTTTCTATAAGGATATTGCGCCTGTCAAAATATACGGAAACTGTTCTTCCCGGTTCTGTGTATGCCACGGCGTTGGCAAGGATATTTGACACTGCTTTTCCAAACATCTGAGGCGGCAGCACTGTTTCAAAACTGTCCGGCAGCCCAAGCCGGAAGATGATTCCTTTTGCCTTAGCGATCAGCATATACGGCTCGCATAAGGAGGAAAGCATCTCTGACAGATCACCTTCCGCTACCTCTTCATTTTCTGCGATCATCCCTGCCTTTGAGGTTTCGAGGATATCATGTATCATATCTGCGAGGTGTCCTGTCATTTCCCTGCACTCCGGCAGATAAGTGTCATAATCCTTATATTTCCCGACACCGAGTATCATGTTTTCCAGCGTGGCATTCAGCGCAGTGACCGGCGTCTTCAATTCATGGGAAGCCACCCGCAGGAAATCAGCCTTTGACCTCTCGCTCTCGCTTACACGCTGTTTCTCAATCTCAAGGCTCTCGATAGCCGACAGCAGGCTTTGGTATAAATGGTTGATATTATCTGCCAGTATGCCTATTTCATCTTTTGAACTGATTTTGCAGGCAGCATCCCTTTCCATCCGTGCCATCTGCTCCGTCACCGCCCCAATCTGTTTTATGGGAACCGTGATCTTTCGTGAAAATACAAAAGAACAGGCTATGGAAATAACCACACAGCAAATCAGGGATAGTGGCAGGGCTTTCAGAACAGTCTGCGTAACATAGTCTGCCACATTCAAACTTGTGTCGAGGGACAATTCATCGTGCGGGCTGACTGAGATCACAAGCCATTCCGGTTTCGTAAATAAATGGAGCAGTAAGTGGGCAATCCCGACGATAAAGAGCATCAGCCCTAATGTATAAAAAAAGGTTTTAGGGAATAACTTCATCTTTTTCATTGCTCCACCTCGTATTTGTATCCTATGCCTTTGACGGT
>CAJTVL010000142.1 GCA_910579425.1 uncultured Lachnospiraceae bacterium
CTGATTTTAGCTTTTGTTGCAGTTTATCCGTTGCGTATTTGTGTGCAAAATCTGGCTGGAACTATTCCATTTTTGGAAGGGGATTCCACTTGGGTTTATTGCTTCATGGTGGGCTGTTTTGAGAGCATGGCTTTCTGTTTATCCCACACCTGCTTCATCAGCTTCTTCACCTCTTCAACATCGGCTTTATACACATTGCCTGTGGCGTTCATGCGTTTTGCTATCTGTTCCAGTATGTATTGCTCCTTGTCACTTAGATATATTTTCAGTTTATTTTTGCGCTCACGGTTTGCCATTTATTATCTCCTTTCTGTGTTGGATTTTTGAAAGGATTTTACACAATCTTCAATCCTGCTGTGGGGGGTGTTCGTGCAAAAAAACAGTGAAAAAAATCAGAAATCCCGGCAGGAGATTTTATGATTTTTGAGCGCAGAGGGGGCTAGGGGGATTCTTCCCCCTACAAGCAGATTTTCCAGATTCCCGCTCCGGGGGGATTTGGGAAAATCGGAGCCTGTGAGGGAACACAGGCAGTGCTTGCTGTTACTTCAAAGAGAAAGTTTCTGGTTTTAGCTGACTGTAAGAAAAAGCAGAAAATTTTTTGAGGAACGTACCCATATACGGGAACTTCCTTTATCTACAATTAACATCACAAACAGCGGAGAAAGGGGGTGAAAAAATGTTAGACCGTTCCACCACATGTGCCATGTTGTTGCAGGAGCAGCCGCCCCTGTCGCCAATGTAGACATTCTTCCTGCCGGGAAGAGTCCCGTGCCGGTCCACGATGTCGCAGAATGCGCCAAATTCGTTTTTTTCATGCACGGGCTGGAGGATGGCGTCCGTATAGATGTGTGCATCCAGGTCAAAAAAGGTATTTATATGTATGCAGTAGACACCGCTGGCGGAATGGCCGGGAAAGCAGAAATACTCCGTGGGAGCGAGTTTGGGCTGCTGAAAAAAGTGGTGGTGGAGCCGTCAGCGGCCAGGCAGCGGTATCCGTCGTCTGTGGAGGGGAAGCCCGCCTGCCTGGTGACGGAATGGTTGAAGCCCGCAAGGACGGCTTCCAGGGCATCGGGCCTTAGTTTCGCACGCTGCTGGTTCAGGGCGGGAAGGGATGGCATTTCCTGGTCCAGCCCCCAGAAGTCCAGCATCTCCACCCTGGCAGAAGAAGAGCCTTTAGAGACAAGAAAGGAAATAAGAGTGTCCGGAGAGATTTTCCGCTGTCTGGTGAAATCCTCTGCTTTTTGGGTGGGATAGTTGAGTTGACAGGATAGATATAGGGTAGGTTGTGGAGATAGGATTGTTAAGAGTAGGTTGAGCGGATAGAATAGATAAAACACGTTGTTTCTGGTGGAAAATAATGTACTTGCTTTATTTCGTTCGAAAACTTGACAAGAAGTCTCTTAATTGTTATAATGACCATACAAACAAATTTAGTCAAAAAGAGGTGGCGGCAGTGCCAAAGAGTTACTCTGAGCAGGAAAAAGAATATATAAGGAAACGCTTAAAAGAAGAAGCGGCAAAATGCCTTGCGAAGTACGGCGTTCGCCGCACGACGGTTGATGAAATTGTGAAGCGGGTTAATATTCCAAAAGGGACTTTTTATCTTTTTTATAAATCAAAGGAACTGCTTTTGTTTGATGTTATTCAGGAACAGCAGGAGAATGTCAATCGTGAGTTGTACCAATCGATTTCTGGTATTGCCGATACGGAATTTTCGGCAGAAAAGCTGACCGATGTGATTTTCGGATTTTATAAAATGACAGAGAAAATGTTGATCTTGAAAATGCTTGATGTTAACGAAGTGGAATTGCTTGCACGTAAGCTGCCGCGGGAAATAGTCGAGGAGCATTTTCAGGACGATACGGATACGATTGAAAAAATATTTGCCCTGCTTCCCGTAAAAAAAGAAGTAGACATAAAGGTTGTCAGTGCCGCATTCCACGCAATTTATTTTGCAACGCTGCATAAAGCGGAGATAGGTGAAGAAGAGTATGATGAGGCACTGCGTATTTTAATTTATGGAATTGTAACACAATTTATCTAAAAAGTCCGGCTATCAGCCGGACTTAAAACAAGCCATTAATTGACTATTTAAATTTATTTAGTCATATAGTATAAGGAGGAATATATGATACAAGTTAGCAACCTTTCGTTCAGCTATACAAAGCAGCCTTTTATTTCTGATATGAGCTTTTCTGTTTCTTCGGGTGAAATCTTTGGATTTTTAGGACCGTCTGGGGCAGGTAAAAGCACATTGCAAAAAATATTGATAGGTCTGCTGACCAATTATCTAGGTTCTGCGATGGTAAACGGTATTGAGTGCAGGGAACACACAAAGTGTTTTTATGAAGATATAGGGGTGGATTTTGAATTTTCAACCATGTATGAAAAATTGACTGCGAAAGAAAATCTGAGGTTTTTCTCATCGCTGTATGAAAAAAAGCCGCGTCCGATTGAGGAACTTTTGGAAATGGTAGGATTAGAGCACGACGCAGATAAGTGCGTATCCGATTATTCAAAGGGTATGAAATCCCGCTTAAACTTTATAAAAGCATTGCTGCATGACCCGCTTTTGCTTTGCCTTGACGAGCCGACCAGTGGACTTGATCCCACAAACAGTCGTATGATGAAAGATATGATTTTAGCGGAAAAGGCAAAAAGGAAAACTATTCTTCTGACAACGCATAATATGCAGGATGCAGCCGAGCTTTGTGACAGAGTAGCATTTATTGTGGGTGGCAAAATATGCGCTCTTGACAGCCCGCATAATCTGATTATGTCAAAAGGTGCGGCAACCGTAACTTATACATGGATCGAGAATGGGGAGCATAGTGCAAGCTGTCCTCTCGAACACTTATCTTCGGATGAACAGTTGAAGAGTTTAATTGCCAAAAACTGTCTGCAGTCCATTCATAGCAGCGAGCCAACTTTAAATGACATTTTTATGGATATTACGGGGAGGACGCTGCTATGAGGTTAAAAAGTTTGTTTTTATTGGATATGCGTTTTCAAGCAAAACATGGTTTTTATTTTTTATATGTTGTTTTAACGGTAATCTATGCGGTTGCTCTTTTGGCCGTTCCAGAGAGCTGGAAAGAAAAAACTGCAATTATTTTGATTTTCTCTGATCCGGCATCAATGGGGTTGTTTTTCATGGGTGCGATTGTTCTTTTGGAAAAAAGTCAGCATACACCATGTGCATTTGCAGTTTCTCCTGTTCGTCCGATGGAATATATTATTGCCAAAGTTAGTTCATTGTCTGCTGTTTCACTTGTTGTCGCCGCTATATTGGCGTTAATAGCAAGAGTGGATAACTTACATATTGTACTGCTTGGTACGGTTATATCCAACGTGATATTTACACTCTTAGGCATTATTATTGCAACGAAAATAATCAGCCTCAATCAGTTTATTTTATGGACTGTACCAATAGAGATTGTTTGTTTTGTTCCTGCAATATTGCATTTGTTCAAACTTACTCCGGTCTGGCTTTGGTATTATCCTATTAATGTTTGCATGGAAATGGTTTCAGGCTATGCCCCGTCCGCAATAGAAATTTTTATTGTGACAGCATGGATGGCAGTTCTATTAGTTTTTTCAAAATATTGTGTCTTGAAAATGTGGAGCAATATGGGAGGTGTGAAATTATGAAAACTATTCGGATAAGTTTTTTTCAAATGCTGGCATATATGCGGCGGGACAGGATGTTATTTGCCGCCTGTCTTGCGCCGATTCTTGCAGGATTTCTATTCCAGTTTGCTATACCTCTTTTAGAAGCTGCTTTAACGGACTGGTTTCATGTACCGGCAATCATCGTCCCCTACTATGCGCTGATTGACATATTCTTTGCTATGCTGTCACCTGCAATGTTTTGCTTTGTTTCGGCAATGGTTGCCTTAGAAGAAACCGATGAAAAGACGGCAGCGTATTTATTTGTTACGCCATTAGGGAGAAACGGTTATCTGGCTGCAAGGCTGGGTATTCCTTCTGCTGCCGCTTTTCTTGTAACCAGCGTCCTGATGCCTGTATTCAAGCTGACTTCTCTTTCTACGGTTGATATTATATTGCTTGCGGCAGGAGGAACATTGCAGGGTATTATTATCTCATTACTGATACTAACCTTTTCATCAAATAAACTGGAGGGCATGGCGATAACAAAACTGTCTACGCTTATGATTTGCGGTGCAGCTATCCCATTTTTTATAAAACACGATGTACAATATGTACTATCTCCGCTGCCTTCTTTTTGGATCGGAAAAACAATTTGCGAGAGTGCATCGCTTTACATGCTGCCTGCATTCATTTTATCAATTACATGGATTTACTTTTTGTTAAAACGGTACCTGCGTAAGATTTAGAATCCAATTTACGTGGGGGTGGATATAAAATGAACCGGGTAAATAAGAAATAGGCAGTGTTCTAAGCAAAAGGCTTGGAATACTGCCTGTTTCCTTTTTAAGAAACGGTTTAATTTGGGATGGAGTAATATCTGCGGATATGTTAATAATTATAATAAGATTTGAAGGAGGGCATGGATATGCAGAATAGAATATGGGAACCGGTTGGGCAGTTTTTAAACCGGCTGCGCTGTGAGGATGTAACAAGGGATACTGCAGTAAAGGTACCAGGATATAAGGAAACCCTGGAGGAAATGGAGAGGATTCGTGAAAAGGGCGAGGCAGTGATGCAGCAGCTCCCACAGGAACAGCGGCAGTTACTTTTGGAGTGGATGGCGAAACTGGAAGATATGAGTTCACTGGAAGGACCGAAAGCATACAGCCAGGGATATGTGGACGGATGTGTTATGCCGTCTGATATAGTCAGCCAGCAGGGAATTGAGTTCATCGATGTCGGCGATCCGGGAAGGGTCCAGGGCATTGAGGAAGCGGGAACGGAGTGTCCTGAAATTGCGCTCCACTTTTCCCTTCTTATGTAAAGATTTACATAAGAAAGGGAAAAGAGAAAAGTTCCACCAAAAAGCAGACCATTTCATAGAAGAGATACGTGTAGCCCACGTACATTTGTTGGAAGAACTGAACCGGAAGTGGAAGATATTTTTAGATCAGGAATACCAGAAAGAGGCCCGCAGCGGGAGCCGGGAGTATTATGAATCCTATGGTGTGAGGGTGCCGTCAGCGAGGATCAGCCCGGAGCAGGAATGGCGCGGATTGCGGCTGAAATCCCTTGTTTTTCTTTCGTGATTGTAGGTTTATATGGCACATAGTATAATAATGGCGAGAACGGAGGGAATGGTATGTCAAAGAAGAAAAAACACCCGCATGGGCATTACTGCAAAATATGTAGGGAATACAAGGCAAATGAAAAATTTTCAGGGAAAGAGGCCATGCGATCCATATATGCAAATCCTGCTCACGTTTAAACGAAACTGAAAAAGCGGCGGCAATGGATATGAATCGGTTAATGAGTTTCCCTATGCGGCGGCTTTCAGACAGAGGGCGGAGAGCAGTCCGTCACGCTGGATGGCGGGCAGATGGCGAAGGTGTTACGTTATATCGTGCATATGCTGGAAATCTTTATGTGGGAGCAGGATAAATTTGATATTGTCACTTCGTAGTGAAACAACAGATTCTGTAGAAGAGGTATGTCTAAATGAGAAAAAAATATATTTACCGGGATTACTGCCTGTACTAATAGCGGTATGTCTGGTAGTGGGAATATTTAGTGCCATTTACAGAGTGGGTTATCAGAGTGTCTATCTGAATGACACCGAAAGCAACCATCATGGATGGGAGTATGAAATACGGACGGATGCCGGGGAAGTGAAGAAAGTCACTCCCCGATATATAGACGAGTACAGCTATACATTATCAGATGAAAATTGCTGTGAAGAGATGCCGCATTATGGAAGAAGAACTGACAGGTGCGATTCTGGAAATGGGTTGAGGCTTTTTTAGTGGATTTGGATACGTGCGAATAAAGTAAGTCGAATCTGATTATCGGTTTAAAATTGTCAAACAGCGAGACCGGAAGAACTTGAGAAGCTTGTTGAGATTGCAAAGATTCAAAGTACCGAAGCATCCAATGCTATTGAAGGTATTGTAACAACAAGAACCCGTATCAAGCAGTTGGCAGAAGAAATGAAAAGCTAATCTGGTTTTTACAGACCTTTGATATAAGACTGAATGTTGCGGCTTCTGTGGAAGAAAGCCTTTGGGCATTGTTGGGCGGGGTGGCTGCTCCATTGTTTGCACCGCTTGGATTGTGGCATTTGCTGTTCACAGCATTCAGAAAGCAGCCCACAGCAAATGGATTAATATGTTACCTTCTATAACCGAAAAAAAAGGAAGCTGCCTGCGGCGGGGAGCGGCTGCAAAGAAGTTCAAAGCGACCGCAAGGCAGTCGCTTGATAATATCAAATTAAAGGAGGAACATGCTTATGGCAATGCAGATTCATGAAAATTATAATCATTCCGGCACCGATTACGCAGAGCGGGTAAAGGAAAAACAGGCCGATCAGAGGGCGGAAAAGGTAAAGGAAGCAGAGAAAGCTGCGGAGGAAAAAAACGCTGGTAAGTTGTCCGAACCACGGGATGAATACATCAGCAGTG
>CAJTVL010000143.1 GCA_910579425.1 uncultured Lachnospiraceae bacterium
TGAACCTCCTCAATAATATTGTTAGGGGTGGAAGCCCCCGCAGTAATACCCACCAAAGCAGCAGTTTTAGGCAGTTCTAAATGCAAGTCATCAAGTGTCTGTATGAAATATGTAGCTTCACACCTCTCATGGCAGATTTCAAATAGCTTCTGCGTATTGGAACTGTGCCTGCCACCAATCACTATCATCGCATCAACCCGCGCAGCAATCTGCGCAGCTTCCGTTTGCCGAACTTCTGTTGCATTACAGATAGTATTTACAACAGTAACATTGTAACCTTTTTTTTGAAAAATTTCAACCAATTCTTTAAATTTGTTGTAGTTAAATGTCGTTTGAGATACGATACACAAGGAAATTCCCGGATCTATGCTGAATTTTTCCGCTTCCCGGGCCGTTCCGATCACCGTCGCAGGGGTCTGGGACCAGCCCATAATCCCTTCCACCTCCGGGTGGCCCGCATTGCCGATGATTACGATCGCCCTGTCCTTTTTCGAGCTTTCCTTCTCGACGATGGTGTGAATCCTTTTTACAAAAGGGCAGGTAGCGTCAATACACTCAAGAGCGTTTTTTTCCATCAGCTCGTAAATCCTCTTGGACACCCCGTGGGAACGGATCACTACGGTTCCTTCCCGGATGCCTGCAAGCTCTTTTTCATCCCTGATCACACTGACGCCGCGGCTTTCCAGATCCCTGACCACTTCTTCATTGTGGATGATCGGCCCATAGGTGTATATTTTCTTACCGCTTTCGAGCTGCTCATATACTTTCTCTACCGCCCGCTCCACTCCAAAGCAGAAGCCGGCGCTCTTTGCAAGTATTACCTCCAAATCCGCCTCCTCCTATGCCTTACACAAATCCAGAATTGCCCTTACCACCTGATCAATACTCAAATCGGAAGAGTCGATGGGTACTGCGTCCTCTGCCTGCCTTAAAGGGGCAATAGGCCTGTTCATATCCTCTCTGTCCCTGCTCTCAATATCTTCCCTGATCTGTTTCAGGTCGCATGGAATCCCTTTTGCCTGCAGCTCATCGAAACGTCTTTTGGCCCTCACTCCGGTACTGGCTGTCAAATACACCTTTACATCCGCATCAGGAAGGACACAGGTGCCAATATCCCGTCCGTCCATCACCACATCATTGGTCCTTGCCAGTTCCTTCTGCAGGGCGGTAAGCCGCTCCCTCACCCTGGGATTTGCACTGCTGTGATGGGAGGCCATGTTCCCCACCTCTTCCGTGCGCAGAAATGCATTCACATTTTCGCCGTTTAAAAGCACGATCTGTTCTCCGTTTTCATAGCGTATGGTAATCTCTGCTTCCTGACATTTCTCTCCAATGGCAGCCGTATCCTCCGGATCCACTCCCTCTCTCAGAAGGAAATAGGCCATAGCCCGGTACATCGCCCCGGTATCCACATAAATAGCTCCCCTGCTCTTCGCCACCCTTCTGGCGATGGTGCTTTTTCCTGCTCCTGCAGGCCCGTCAATTGCAATCTGATAGCTCACTTCTTTCTTCCTTTCCTTAATATATCTCTGCCGCTTTTGCGGCGCTCAGTCCTGCCAGATACCCGGTGGACCAGGCAATCTGCAGGTTAAACCCTCCGGTCAGGGCATCTAAATCCAGAACCTCTCCCGCAAAATAAAGCCCCTTTACCAGCTTGGACTCCATCGTTGAGGGATTCACCTCCTTCACATCCACTCCGCCCTGAGTCACAATTGCCTCCTGGAACCCTCTGGTTCCCGTTACCGTCATGGTAAGGTTTTTGAGGCAGGAAGCCAGGCTGTTTCTTTCTTCCCTGGTCAACTCCCCCGCCTTTTTTTCGGGTGGAATTCCCGAGAGCGCAACGAGAACGGGGATCAGCTTCGCAGGGAGAAGAGAATCCAATGCATTTTTGAACTGGCGATTCCTGCTGCGGTCAAATTCCCGGAGCAGTCTCCGATCCAGCTGCTCATCGCTAAGGGCCGGCTTTAAGTCAATGCAAAGCCGTACCGGCATATCGTTATACTTCTTCACATAATAGCTGCTTGCGCTTAAAATCAGGGGTCCGCTGACTCCGAAATGGGTAAAAAGCATCTCCCCGAACCCTTCATAGATTTTCTTCTTTTCCTTTTTCAGAGTCACCGAGACATTTTTCAGGGACAGGCCCTGCAGCGCTTTGGGCCAGCTTTCCTTAGTAACAAAAGGAACCAGGGCCGGCTTTAGTTCCTTTACCCTGTGCCCGGCGTGGGCAGCAAACCGGTACCCGTCCCCGGTAGAACCGGTAGACTCGTAAGACTTCCCTCCTGTGGCAACGATCACCGCATCCGCCAAAAGCTCCCTTCCGCCTGCAAGCTTCACTCCGCGGACTGCAGGAGCAGGATGGCTTCCTGTCAGAATTTCTGCCGCCTGGGTATGCAGGCAGACCTTCACCCTTTCCTTTTCCATCTGCCTGTTCAGCGCTGATATCACGTCTGAGGAATGATCCGAGAGCGGAAAAATCCTGTTTCCCCTCTCCTCCTTGAGCCTTAAGCCGGCCGATTCAAAAAACTCCCTCACCCCCTGGCTGTCCATCCGGTGAAAGGCGCTGTAAAGGAATTTTCCATTGCTGACAATATTGTCAAAAAAAACTTCCTGATCACAGGAATTGGTCAGATTACATCTGCCTTTTCCTGTAATATAGATTTTTTTTCCTGTTTTCTCATTCTTTTCAAGCAGGGTAACAAAGGCGCCCTCCCTTGCCGCACAGACCGCCGACATCATTCCTGCCGCCCCGCCCCCGATGACGATGACCTGCCTCGTTTTTCTTTCTGTTTTCATATCAGCCATTTCTTCTTAACTGCCGGGCTTCCTGCCGGCGCCTCAGTCTTTTTTGAGAGGATAATCGAGCATAGGCTCTTCATCAATAAAATTAATTTCGTCCTTTGAATAGACCTGATAATTATTCCATACTTCTTCAAGAGTGTCCAGATTTTTCTTGACCTCCTCGGGCCGTTTTAAGCACAGCGCCACTACAAGCGCATTGATCACGCTCAAAGGCGCTACCAGAGAATCCACAATGGAAACCATATCGCTTCTGGCAAGCAGATTACAGGAGGAATACAAATTCATAGGCGAGTGGATACTGTCCGTAATGGTAATCACTTTGGCATTTCTGTCGTTGGCAAACTCCATGGCCTTTAAGGTACGCATGGAATATCTGGGAAAGCTGATGCCGATAATCGCATCCTCCTCGTCAATCCGTATCATCTGCTCAAACATTTCCGTAACGCTTGTTGTTTTCACCAGGACAATATTCCCCCGTATCATATTCAGATAAAAATGAAGGAAGTCCGCCAAAGGCTCACAGCTTCTGACCCCCACAAGATAAACCGTTCCGGCCTCGAGGATAATATCTACCGCCGCCTCAAAGGCCGCCGCATCCAGATTCACAATGGTATCCTGTATCTTTTCAATATCCGCCCCCAAAACGGAATGGAGGATTTCCCTCTGAGAGCTCTTCCCATACTTGGCCCCTATCTTCTGCACGGAATTCAGCTTGCTTCTCACCCATTCCTCCAGTGCCTTTTGAAACTGAGGATACCCTCCGTAGCCGAGAGAAGAGGCAAACCGTACCACAGTGGACTCGCTGACTCCCACTGTCTCCCCCAGCCTGGCCGCCGTCATAAAGACAGCCTGCTCGTAGTGGTCGGATATGTAAGCGGCAACGGCTTTATGCCCTTTACTCATCTTCATGTACTTATCATTCATTCTGGTAATAATATCATGTTCCTGCTGTTCCATTCCCTGTTTTCCTTCTCCTTAAGTAAAAGCCATTCCATGGCGCCGCCTGTTTCTCTTTCATTTAAAAGAATGATAGGAATCCCGCAGAAGCTGCATGGTCTCATTATCCGGCAGATCATAGTCCCCCGTAAGCGACATACATGCGGCGCCATGAATAAAAATCCACATTTTTGTAAACAAATCTCCCGCGTTCCTGCTTCCCTGGGCGGCTGCCGACTGGATTTCCCTGCTCACATTGCCTTTGCTGCCATTTAAAATATCATACATACTCCTTTTGCAGCGGTCAGGGGATAAAAAAATAAATTTGAAAATCTCCTTATATTCACTGGCAAATTTAATATAAGCCTGTCCCAGATTGACAAAGGGCGTCACTGTCTGTCTCTGGAACTGATCATAATAGTCCTGGAAAAACTGGCAGGACCGATCGGCCAGCTCCGCAGTCACCTCATCCATACTTTTATAAAAACGGAAAATCGGCTGTGTAGAGCAATTTGCCTTGGCCGCAAGCTTTCTGGCTGTCACCTGCTCAATCCCTTCCTCCTGCAGGATAGAAAAAGCGGCCTGGATAATCGCATCTTTGGTTATCGTTTCTTTTCTTGCCATGTCATTCACCCCTTCTTTTGTATAACATATGTTATTATTCTACAATATTACCCACACGCTGTCAACGAAAAAAATGAGGCTTCCTGTCATTTTCGGGCCCGGACACAGAGACAATTACGGACAGCCTGCCCTGCAGACTGTCCGCCTCTTCCGATTCTCTTCCATTTTTATAAAATATTCTGTTCCGTCATATATTGCTCCAAATCCATTTTGAACTGTTCCCAGGCCTCTGTATGTTCTGTAAAATACAAGGGGCACTTCTTCCCGCCCTCGTCATAATGCCGCTTCATATCCTGGGGCGTCAGATTGTATTCATCCAAAAGCCATGCGCACAGGCGGATCAGCGACTGGTAAGTTTCCTCCGTAAACTTCCCGTCGTCCTGCAGGTAACAGCACTCTATGGAAATCGAGTCATAGTTTCTCCCAATCACCGCATAACCGATCTCGTCAAGGGGGATACACTGTATGATTTCTCCGTCATAGCCGATAATGAAATGAGCGCTGGCGGATGTTTCCCCAGTGATACCCAGATTTTCAAAATAACTTCTGTTCTGGGCAGCGCTTGTCCCACTGTTTGCAGTGTAATGTACAAAAATATTGTTGACGGCCTCCAGCGCCTCTCCCGGTCTGGAGTACTCATTCACTGTCAGGAAATCCTCCGTTATCAGGGGTTTCAGACTTGTCTCCTCTTCTCTGGGAATTTCTTCTTCCTTTGTATGCCGCTGAAAGGTCTGCACTGCTCCCGGAGTCTCACTCCTGCCTGTAATCAGCTTTACCAGAGCAAAGATAAGTAACGCAATGAGCCCGACCAGAAACAGCAAAACCGTCAGCCTTGCGGCAAGCTGCTTCCTCCGTCTTCTTTTGCGCCTGCGCTCCCTCTCTTTTCGGGCCCTTGCATTTGCTGCCGCCGACCGCCTCACAGGCGGCCTCTCATAAATTTCCGGCCTCCTCGTCCTTCTGCCTTCCTCAATACGCCTGACCGGACGTCCCCCCGAACCTGTTCTGTTCGCTCCGCCGCCTGCCTGCGCCTGCCTTCTTACCCTTTGGGGCCTTCCTGTTGTCTGTCCCTGTGTCTCGTTCCAAAGTCTGATCTCATCCCCGGATACATTTCTGACTTTCACAGCCTCCTGCCGCCGGGAACCGTCTCTGGATACGTCTATCACGTTAAGTTCCATCCCACCTCATCCTTTGTGCTATGAATTCCAATTTTACTATAGCAGACAAATCCGACAAAATATTTAATAGAATATAAATATTTTCTTAATCTTCTTCCCGGATAACAGTTGAAAAAAATGACCAATGGTAGTAATGTAATCTTACTGTTAAAAACGCGGATGCCAGCCAAGGCAATCCACCGCAAAACACTTGTTTTCAAAACCAGGAAAGGATGAAGATACTATGGATGAAAAATTTCATCTGTTCAGCGACGGTTCCTGCGATCTGCCGCCGGAACTTACCAGAGAAAAAAACATAACTGTCGTTCCCTTTTATGTTTCCTTCGGGGACGAACCTTATCAAAAAGAAATAAAAGAAATTGGAATCAGGGAATTTTATCAGAGAATGGTCGATGAGCCCGGTATCTATCCCAAATCCTCCATGCCATCCGCCCAGGACTATATGGAAGCTTTCCTTCCTGTTGCAAAGCAGGGCATTCCAATCATCTGTATCTGCATCACCACCAAATTCAGCGGCTCCATGCAGTCCGCGTTAAACGCCAGAGAAATGCTTCTGGAGGACTATCCCGATGCGCAGATCACTGTGATTGACGCCACTGTCAACACAGTGCTGCAGGGACTGTATGTATTGGAGGCCGCGCGCCTTCGCGACAGCGGCGCGGACTGCCAGACAGCAGTCCGCAGGCTGGAGGAAATCAAGTCCTCCGGACGTATCTTCTTTACCGTGGGGGACATAGAATACTTAAAACACGGCGGCCGCATCGGCAAAGTAGCCGGGATTGCCGGAAGCGTTCTGAAAATAAAGCCGCTCATCACCTTAAAGGAAGGAGAAATTTTCCCCTCCGGAATCGCCAGAAGCCGCAGGAAATCCATGGAAAAGACCATGGAACTGATCGAAGAATATTTAGACCGGCAATCGGAGCCCATCGGCCATTTCAGCCTCAGATCGGAAGAGCGTCGTGTAGGGAACGAGTGTAGGATAGGGTGTAGAG
>CAJTVL010000144.1 GCA_910579425.1 uncultured Lachnospiraceae bacterium
ACGCAGTCAGTGTAAGACAATTGTATGCGATACCTCCTGGAAGGCAATTTTTGCCGCAGACGAGGCGGCATTCGATGTTCTCTGGGATGATATGGTTTCTCAGCTTGAGGGCTTTGGATGGAATGATCTGGTAGCATTTGACACGGAGAAATATCAGCCCATAATTGATGCAAGAAAGGCAGCTCAGTAATCAGTCACAATTGAGGGAAATTCAATGGCAAGAGGCAGCGAAAGGTGCCTTTGTGCGCATATAAGGGAATGCGGAGCCTTTCCTTTTCTGGTATAATACAGATATAAATTAAGGACGTCAAAGTCCTGCTGGAGGTTTGCGATGAAGATTTGTAATCCATTATTTCAGGCGGATATGCCGGATCCTGATATTATTCGGGTAGGCAATGATTTTTATATGGTTTCCACTACCATGTTTTATATGCCGGCAGCACCCGTCCTGAAATCAGGAGATCTGCAGCATTGGCAGATCGTTTCTTATATATGCCCCAATATTGCGGACAATGATATTTATCGGCTTGAAAACGGAAAAAACGCTTATGGGAAAGGACAGTGGGCAAGTAGTCTGATGCAGTATAAGGGACGGTTCTATGCATGCTTTGTCTGTCATGATATGAAGAAAACCTATTTGTTTTCGACGGACGATATCGAAAAAAGTGACTGGGACAGAATAGAGCTGGAAGCCGTGTATCACGACATGTCTTTTCTGTGCTGGGAGGATAAGGTATACCTGGTTTATGGGAATGGGGAAATCCGCATTGTAGAATTAAAGAAGGATTTCTCAGGCGTTGTGGAAGGGTCTGACCGGCTGCTTCTTGATACTCCGAAGGAGGGGCTTAAACTGCGCTGCGAAGGGTGCCGGACTTATGTAAAGGATGGGTGGATCTATCTGCTTTTTATCGACTGGCCGGAGGATAGGGCGGAAAAAAGGGGAAAGCGGCGAGAAGTCTGTTACCGTCTTAAGGATCCTTTCGGTTCCTATGAGAGAAAGACAATTTTGTATGATGATATGTGGCGGCCGGGGTGCGGAATTGCACAGGGGCCTATTTTTGCTGATACTTACGGTAACTGGTATTCTGTGATGTTTCAGGACAGCGGCGCTGTCGGAAGAGTGCCGTTTATAATGCCGGTGGAATGGAAAGACGGGTGGCCGGTTTTGGGCGTGGATGGGAAGGTGCCGGAAAGCTTTACGGTTCCTTTTGCGGAAACGAAGACGGAGGAAATCATCCGGAGTGACAGCTTTTCACACGGTGAAAATATCCTGAAAAAGCAATGGCAGTGGAACCATGCGCCGGATAACGATGCGTGGTCGTTTACGGAGCGCCCGGGATTTTTGAGGTTAAAGAACAGGAAACCGGCGTTGGAACTGTTGGAAGCAACTAATACACTGACCCAGAGAACCAGTGCACCTTACAGTGAATTTTTGGTCAATCTGGATTGCTCCGGTATGAAAGATGGAGATTATGCCGGACTGTGTGCATTAGTGGAGCAGTATGGTCAGATTGGGGTTAGGCAAAGGGATGGAAAACGGAATATTGTACTGAGACGCCGCGGGGGGAAAAGAGCGCCCTTTGAGGTGGCAGGGAAAGGAATCAGGGCACTGAAAGAGTGGTATTCCGTGACAGAAAATGAAATTTCGATGGAAGCGGAAGGTATATGGCTGAAAATAGTATTCCGTTTTAACAGCTGGGGCCATGGCGCTGAAACTGCTGCATTTTTCTACAGCTTTGACGGGGAAAACTATTATCGTCTCGGAGAAGAGCTCGCGCTGTTCTATTCCCTTTCCATATTTGTCGGAGCTCGCATCGGAATCTTTTCTTATAATGAAGAAAAGACAGACGGCGGCTGGGCGGATTTCAGGGAGTTTATTTACCGGAATAAAGAGGAATAAAACAGGATTTTTACAGGGGGAAGAGGAATATGGAAATATTATGCTACACAAGGCAGCCGAAGGAAGATATTATATATGGAAATCGTATGGCGAATAGTATGCATCTGGCGTATCGGGGGGAGGATGGTTTGTTTCGGCCGTTCCATCATAATGAAGGGATTCTTTACGCCAAAGCCGTGGAGAATACCTTAAGCGGGGTATTGGATGCCAGAAGCATGAAAAGCCCATGGATTTTTTTAATGAAAGATGGCGGTTATGGAGTAGCTGCTGTCCGCACAGGTGCAGAAGGGGAGAAAGATCCGGATAGCGAAGGATGTATCCTGTTTTTTATCAGCGAGGATTTGGTTCATTATAAAGAGATTGGGCTTTGCCGTCTTCTGGAATCAGGATATATCGAAGAAGTGCGCTGTGCGTATGATGGGGATAGACAGAGCTATAAAGTTTGCTGGAGGGGAGAAAAGAACGGCTGGCAGGAAGGGCTCTATGATTTCGGAGAGGGGACGGGAGGTACTCTATGCTCCGTAAGAAAAGCGGATGCTCCGGAAATACCGGCACCGGATGTTTTGGAGGAAGAACTTGAGCTGATAGAAGGTGCCATTTGGGGTAATGTAGTTGAGATTCCGGCAGAAACAGGAGATTATCTGTCAAAGAAGCTGTTGGTACCTGTCTGTGTGGCAATGGAGCTCTCAGAAAAAGGGCCTTTTGGAAGTGAGGATGAGTTAAAAAATGTGAAGGCTGTTGCCGTCTACAGCGATGGAAGCAGAGTGGAGCGGAAGATAGACTGGGAAAATCCTGTCGAAGGAATCGTCCGGGGAAAGGTGCATCAGGAGTATTTCCCTGCACCGTTTGCCGAACATCGTGCGGATCCGGTTTGCATGTACAAAGACGGAAAATATTATTTTTTGGCAACAAATGACGCGGATGATAACCATACCCTTTACATGAGATGTTCTGACACGCTGGAAGGTATTATAACGGCTGAAGAAAGTCTTTTTCTGGATTCGGATACTTATCCGGGAATAGGAGGGCTCCTCTGGGCACCTGAATTTCATGAGATAGATGGAAAGCTCTATGTGTTTCATGCGGCAACAGCGGGGGAGTTTTACTGTGAAGAGTCCCGTGTGCGCAGACTCAGGGAAGGGGGCGATCCTATGTGCAGAAATGACTGGTCGGAACCGATTATGGTAGTGAAAAAAGACGGCGCCCCTCTGTGTGAAGAAGGAAAAGTAATTTCCCTTGATATGACCACCTTTACCTATGAGGGAAAGGTTTATGCCATGTGGTCGCAAAGACAGTTCCTTCCGGTGGATCAGGGAGCATGGCTGTATCTGGCACAGATTGATGAAAAAGAACCATGGAAGCTTATATCCGATCCGGTCTGCATTGCAAAACCGGAATATGGCTGGGAAAATAACCATACGTATGTAGTTGAAGGGCCATTTGCCCTGGAAAGAGAGGGGCAGTTGATGGTGACCTATGCTGCGGCAGCAGTGGATGCAACTTACACAGTTGGATTGTTAAAACCTGTAGCGGGGAGCGATATTCTGGAACCTGGCAGTTGGCGAAAAAATAATTACCCGCTCATGTCCTCCAATTCAGTCAGGGGAGAATATGGTCCCGGACATAATTCCTATCTGACTGATGAAAACGGATTGGTATGGAACTTTTATCATATGCGCAGTGGAGTGGATGGACCGAGATCTTCCGCCGTCAGGAGAACCCATTTTGATGTTGACGGGGAGCCCATGCTGGACGTAACGGACGAGCTGGATTTGCCGGAAAAATTTAGATGCGTAGAAGTGCGTCTGCATACAAAATAAGAGAAGCAGGTTGCCATTCGCAGTCTAATTAAAGTATAAAAGCCAATTGTTATAGAGAGCTTCAAACCCAGTGTTTATCTATGGTTTGAGGCTTTCTGTGGTTTATCAGACTTGCATTTCAACCAGAATGTCGGTATTTTTATAAAAATATACCAATAAAGCATTGACATTTTTTGATGGTATGTATTATGGTATATAATACCAACACGTGAAAGGAAGACCATAAAATGTCGATCGTAAGGTATGTGAGTAAAAAAACAGGACGGGTTGCTGTCTATGAATCAACTTCCCATTATGACCCTGAGACAAAACAGTCCAGACCCATCCGGAAATATCTTGGCACCGAAGACCCGCAGACGGGTGAGTTGATCCCCTCGTCGGGAAAACGCGGGAGGAAAAAGGAAGCTGGCAGCAATACCAGCCATAACAAACAGGAAAAAAAGGAAACTGACTACAGGCTCCTTGCTGAGACACTGAAAAAGGAATGCATGGAAAAAGATGCCAGGATCAAGTTTTTAGAACACCGCAACCAGCTGCTGCGTTCCGCTTTGGAACGCATAAAGGAAATGGCTTCCCATCTACCGGAAGCATAAAAGAGTTTTACAGGAGGCAGCTATGGATTGTCTGTTTTCAGAACTTACCACTCTCCAATACCAGAACAAAGCCATGCGCCAGGAATTAGAAGCCTTCCGGAATGGGGAAAGGTATAAAAAGCTGCAGGCGGACCACCATAAGGTGGTAACAGGGTATATCAAGGAGATCAGCCGGTTAAAAAAGAACTGGCAAAGGCCCATGCCGACACGGCCAGGGTCCGGAACATCTGGTTTGAGGAATGCGACTCGGACTGGGAAAAGTACCAGAAATTTCTTTGCATGGGTAGAAGACTTTTCGCTGCCCACTACGAACAATTTAAGCGGGAGGGCGCTGCATGGTGTGAAGACAAAAATGAAGGTGCCAGGCCAGTTTGCATCAGCCGGGACAGCAGACAATTATGCAGCAATCCGAACTTATATAGAAACGTGCAGGAGGAACGGAATTAATGAGATGGAAGCATTGAAACGGCTGTGCAGGGGCTGCCCCTATACCGTAGAAGAAATATTCCCTCAAGCATCCCAGCCATAAAAGCATGAAGCCTATTTGAAACAAATGGCCGGCGGAATACCGGTCTATTCGTATTGAAAAAACTGTGAATAGTAACCGGCTGAAATCTGAACTGTTATATTTATATTTCCCAATCTTTGCATGGAAAAAAATATATGGTATACTGACAAATAGAATGGCAAAGAACAGGACATGACAAATGTTTACGAGAGGAAGGACTCAATGGCTGCCGAAAAGCAATTAAAGACAGACGGGGTTGAGGAAGAACAATTATATCCTGAAGCATACGAGAAAGAAATAGTGGAACCGTTTAATCCTAAGGATGTGGATATTGTTTCTCAGCCAATGGTAATTTCTAATATAATTGATCAGTTAAAATATAATGATATTTTGTTGGAACCTGATTTTCAAAGACATCCTGATTTGTGGAATCCAAAACAACAAAGTAGATTAATAGAATCGCTGATTATTCGGATACCACTGCCGACTTTTTATTTTGACAGCACAAAAGACGATAAATTAATAGTAGTAGACGGATTGCAAAGACTGTACGCTATTAAAAGATTTATGGTTCTTGACAAAGAGGATTCCGACCGTCTTAGGCTGACAGATTTAGAATATTTAAGTGAATACGAAGGGAAAATATTTGAGGAGCTTCCGGCTAACATACAGAGGCGGATCAAAGCGCAGACACTGACCGCTTATGTCATTAGACCGGGAACACCTGATAAGGTAAGGACAAGTATTTTTACAAGGATTAATACAGGCGGATTAACCTTAGAGCCGGCGGAAATTAAAAATTCTGTTTATAGAGGGCAAGCCGCCAATTTATTAAAAGAATTGGCTCATTCTGAGGAATTTATCAAGGCAACCCGAAATAAAATAGATTCCTCCAGAATGCTGGACTGCGAATTTGTCAATCGTTTTCTGGCTTTTTATTTATTAGGTATAGACCAATATCCGGGTAATCTGGAAGATTATTTAAATACTGTGATGAGTAGATTGCAGACAGAGTCAGAGCATACGCTGGAAAAATGTCGCAGGAATTTTTTGAAAGCAATGAAATATGCTTCCGCTATTTTTGGAGACACGGCTTTTAGAAAAATTAATGCGGACAGACGGTATGGGAAGATTAATAAACCTCTGTATGATGCCGTAGCAGTTAATTTGGCCAGATTGGAAGTAAGGGATTGTGAAGAACTGCTGCAAAAAAAAGAAGAGTTGTCAGGCAAATATATTTCTTTATTGAATGATAAAAAATTTGTGGATATTATTACAAGAGGAACGGCAACTATTAGTAGCGTTAAAGGAAGATATGATGCAATATATAAACTTTTTCAAGAGGTATTATGTTAAAGCAGGCAGAGGGGAGTTAGTAAATGATTAACTATATACAGATAGAGAATTTTAAGTCGATACGAAAATTGTCGTTGCCGTTGGAGAATTTGAATTTATTTTTCGGAATGAATGGTATGGGTAAATCCTCTGTGATACAGGCATTATTGCTTTTAAGACAGAGCTTTTGGGAAAACCATAAATCAGGGTTGGATTATTTATATACAAATGGAGATATGATACAACTGGGAACGGGTAAGGATGTTTTTTGCCAAAGTGGAATGACTGATAATATCAGGTTTTATATTCAGTTCACTCAAACTTCGCACATGATTTTTAGCTATGCACCTTGAAAATTCAATATCTGGC
>CAJTVL010000145.1 GCA_910579425.1 uncultured Lachnospiraceae bacterium
GATTAAATATGCAGTTGTCAGCGTTCAAAGCAATTGAGTTTCACTGATTCAGGAAAACTCCAACAATCAAGGAGCTACACCAAAAACTGGAGGAAATGCTGGCTATGCTGGTTTCCAAAAAGCAGGAAGCAGTCCCCTCCGCCCAGCATTCTATCCGCATGATAAAAGAATACCTAAATACCCACTACCAGGAAGATATTTCGCTGGATTCTCTTTCTAAACGGTTTTATCTGAGTTCTCGCTATATCAGCCTTCTGTTTATCCGGGAAACAGGCATCGGACTGAGCCGTTATATAAAAAAGCTGCGCATAAATAAAGCCGCTGAACTTTTGATACACACAAACATGAAAATCCATGAGATCAGCAGCTTTGTCGGCTATACCAATACCTCATATTTTTGCCGATGCTTTCGCGACGAATTCAGGAAAACACCGGATGCCTATCGCCAGGCGCTGTCGGCCTCGGAGGGCGAAGACGAAAATTAACTTATAATATGCAGGGGAGACGAATGAAAACAGATTTTTTATCCACCAAAATCCGGAACCTGAAATTTGCGCCTAAAATTTTAATCAGTAATATTATCATCGGAGTAATTCCCACTCTTATTTTAGGCATTCTTGGATTTTTTCAGGCTTCCTCACTGTTGCGGGATCGTGAAGAAATCCTTATTCAGGAAAACCTACGGCAAAATACCTCTATCTTAGAATATAAACTAAATAACTGCATTGACGCAATGAACAATCTATCCAGCGACACCTCTATCATCAATGCCGTATTTAACGAATATGAAAACTCTGCGGAAATGTATCTTGCATACCGAAATATTATTGACCCTGCTATTGATCGCATCATGTCCATCCACTCTCTGCAGCAAATAACTTTTTTCAGCAATACAGGCATCTACCCTCACGGAACTTATCTACATCCATTGGATGAGCTCTTTCAGTATCCCTGCTATGATCACCTGACCGATGATTATGCGCTTTGTATTTATATAAACAACGAAGGGGTTCTGGAAATGCTGAGAAAGCTGTATTATTATGGCTCCAGCTATACCAACTATCTTTATATGCGCATTGACTACGAAAATACTTTTGGACATTTTACTTCTATCTTTGACAATGATTACGGTGTTGTCATCTATGATGAAAGCTGGGTGCCGATTTATCAATATGAAACCTTTTCACACCCCTCTTTTGCCATTGGAGGGGAGCAGCTCCTCAAATATGCTCAGGGGGGAATTGTGGACAGTAATCATCTTTTTGCATCCTCTCCCCTTACTATCCCTTCCGCCAATTGGACAATCTGCCTGTATCGAAACAACCATACCATCACATATAAGGCGCAATCCATTTTGGTTATTTTCTTTCTTTGCATTCTTTTTACTTTATTTTTGATTTTTCGGTTGGGACTCTCTCTGACCAATATTATTGTAAAGCCCCTTCAAAAATTAACCGAAAATATCAAGCAAGTAGAACAGGAAAATTTTTCCCCGCTCATTAATCCCAGCTCCAAGGATGAAATCGGAGAACTGATCACCTCCTTTAACCACATGATCGCACGGCTACAATTCCTGATTGACGAAGTATATAAAACCCAGATCATGCTGCAACAATACAAATATAATGCATTGCAGGCACAGATCAATCCTCATTTTTTATATAACACCCTTTCTCTGATCAATTGGAAAGCAATATTGGCAAAGCAAACAGATATTAGCCAGGTAACTCAGTTGCTCTCCACATTTTACAGAACAACCTTAAATTCCGGCAAAATGATCTCCAGCATCCAGGATGAGATGAACAATCTATATTCTTATATAGAAATCCAGCGTCTTCTACACCCCGGCAAATTTCAGATCATTTACAGTATTGACCCAGAATCCTGTCAATACCAAATCCCTACTCTGACCTTACAGCCAATTGCAGAAAATGCTATTATACACGGCCTTTTACCATCAGAATCAAATGAAAAAATTCTACAAATCAAAAATCAGATATGTGCTGATGAGATTGTATTTACTGTTTCCGATAATGGGATGGGAATTACGCCTGAAAAGCTGGAAGAACTGCTTAACCATCCTTCCGAAAACTATGGTGCACAAAACGTACATCATCGGCTCCAGCTTTTATATGGCAGAAAATATGGATTATCCTACGAAAGCACGCTCTGCCATGGCACCACCGTAATGATTACCCTTCCACGGCTTCTGCCATAGATGATATTGCTTCGGCTGCGCCATTACTGACAGGCGCAGCTTTTCTTACAATTCCCCCTTCGTGACATGATGGCTTGTATTTCTTTCAAATCCGTTTCTACATAGAAAAGCATAATACGTGATATTTAGAACTGCTGCTGCAAGCCAGGCCAGAGGATATGCCGCTGCAAGCCCCCGAAATCCAAGAAGCCTGCTCAGATAAACTGCTGCAAATATTCTCATGAAAAGTTCTAAAAATCCACCCCACATAGGAATCTTCGTCACACCCACACCCTGTACTGCAGCACGGTATACAAACAAAAGAGCCGCACACCATAGACAACTGCCTTCCACTGCCACATATATCTGAGATAACCTGATCACCTCAAGTGCTTTATTTCCTACAAATACAGAAACCAGAGGCCGACAGAATATAATAATCCCGGCTCCAATAGCAATGCTGAAAACCAGGCAGGAAAAAAGAGCCGCATTCACGCCTTGTTTGATTCTCTGGTTCTTTTTTGCACCAAAGTTCTGCGCCACATAGGTAACCAGTGCAGTACCAATTGCAAACATAGGCATTGTCGCAAAGGTCTCGATCTTATGACATGCAGTATATGCTGCGATCGAGTTTGTTCCCATTCCATTTAAGGCACTTTGGAATACCATCACCCCAATCCCGGTAATTGAATTTTGAATGGAGATCGGCACCCCTGTCTTTATATGGTCTTTAAGGAAACAAAATTCTATCCTAAAATCCTTTTTTCTAACTCGCAGCATTTCATATTTTTTAAGGCTATACAATAAACAGGCTGCCCCCGAAAAACTTTCTGAGAAAATAGTTGCCAATGCTGCTCCGGACACATCCATATGCAAATCTATAATAAAAATCAAATCCAAAATAATATTCATCATAGAAGCCAATATCAAAAAAATCAGCGGTGTCCGGCTATCCCCTATAGCTCTCAACAGACTCGCTTCCAAATTATAAAGCAGCTTGCCGGCCAATCCGGCAAAACAGATAAATTGATAGGTGTAGGCACGTCCATATAACTCTGATGGCATATGTAATATATTCAGCAATACCGGCAGTAAAAGAATTCCTCCAACAGTACAAATAATTGTAATCCCAATATCTACCATATAAATCATTGCTACTGAGCGCGAGGCTTTTTCCCTGTCCTTGGCTCCAATATACTGTGAGGTTAACACGGTGACTCCACTGGCAAGACCTGATGAAAATCCAAAAACCATGAACTGTATACTTCCGGTTCCGCCAACGGCTGCAAGCGCATCCGCTCCCAATGTCCTCCCCACAATGATCGTATCAACAGTGGAATACAACTGCTGAAAAACATTGCCCGCCAAAATAGGTAACATGAAGTAAACTATCGTTTTTAAAACATTTCCCTCTGTCAGATCATACTTTTTATCCAACTCTATATTTCCTCTTTCCGATATAAGCTCCCGGAAAACATCCCGGGAGCATTGTTTGAGTTTTATTCCTGATTTTTTACATACAGTACAAGCTTTTGATAGCCATTTGTCCGGATTATAAGTGTACCATCCGTGTCCTGCACCCACCCTTCTGTAAAGTATAGAGCATCTTTATTTGCCACCGGCTCCAAAGCCTGATCCCTGATCCTTACAGAATTTATACTACCTGCAAATCCTTTTACAAGTATGTAATCAAAACCCTCTGCACCTTCTGTCTCCAGATAAAATCCTCCCTTTTCCTGTTTCATTGTATAATGCATTTCTTCAAAGCTGTTCCGATACCATTTTCCGGAAATTTCATCTTTCGGTGGCGTCACAATCAACGCACCTTTTCTGCTCTTTGTCATGGAATATCCGAGCATCAGGTTACCATTCATCTCCATAGGCACAAATGCACCTTCACGAAGATACACCGGTATCCGGTCAAACGGGACCTCCTCGTAATGCTCACAAGGCCCTGTCACTACGTTTCTGTTATCCCAAAAGCTAATCCAGCGCCCCTGAGGGAAAATAACTGTTCTTCCCTTGGCTTCCTCATGTACCGGTGCAATCAACAGATCTCTACCATACATATACACATCCTTACAATGTCTGACTATCAGCTCATCTGGGAATTCCATCATCATAGGGCGCATCATCGGCATACCTGTCCGATGAGCATTCACTGCTGTTGAATAAGAATAAGGCAGAATATTCTCCCGGAGCCACGCAAATTTCTTATACACTCCAACGGTTTCCTGCCCATATTCCCATGGTTCTCTCGGCTCCGTACCATGGTATCTCATAATCGGGCAGAAACATGCATACGCCGTCCAGCGCAGATATGTTTCCTCATCGGCAAATCCGTCATATCCCCCTGCATCAACTCCCCAGAACGGAAATCCGGATGCGGCAATAGTCAGACCGCCATAAATGGCCGCAGTCATTCCCAAAAAGCTTGTTAAGTGATCTCCACCGAACTGACATGCATAAGCCTGAGAACCTGCACCACCCCCTCTCGTGTACAGGACAAAATCATCTCCATATTTTTCTGTAAAAAGCTTATTATAGTGCTTCGCATATTCCACAGCATAGCCATTATGCATTTCCTTCCCGCTGCGCCCATCATAAAATCTAGTCTGATCTGCAACCAAATCTCCAAAATCCACCATTGTTCCTTTTATCCCTGCTGCAAGACGGCTCTTCCACTGTGCCCTCAATAATTCCATGGCACGCGGATGTGTGAAATCAATATAAGTGATCGGATCATCGAACTCTTCAAACTTTTCCAATACCGTAACAGGAAGTTCATCCTCCGGCGTATCCGGCAGAAGTTTTTTAGCCCTTTCCCTTGTCATATTGGGAAATTCCCAAGAAAAAGTGCGAATTCCCTTTTCCTTTGCAAAGTTTACAATTTCGTACAACTCTTCAACTCTTTCTCCGTTCCACATTGAACCTGCGCCCTCCGCATAGAAACCGGAGTGTGGAATATCAAATTCTTCAAATTTTTCCAATACAGCTTTCTGCTCCTGGACAAGATCATGCAGTGGTCCATTCATCCATCTCCTTCCACCGCCTCCTGCCCAGGGTTCAAATACCCACTTAGGCGGCAGCAATGGTTTTCCTGTCACAGATGTATAATAGTCCAGTGCCTGCCATGGTTCCACGCACCATACAAAGAAATCAACCAGCGGTCCTGCCACTGTGTATCTTGCAAGTTTTTCGTTTTCACTCCCTATATCGCATCTGATACGATAATTGCTGTTGAGAAAAACCGAATATCCGGTGCTGCTGTGGAAAAAAGGAACATTTTTATAGGACTGATTTTCTATGGATGCCAGGCATCCCTCGCAGGCATCCCTCTGCCATAATGTCAAAACACGGCCTCTCTGCCCTACTGTGTCAAAGCGCTCTCCAAATCCGTATACCTCTTCCTCTTCAATAAGCGGCTGTTTCAGGTCAAAGGCCTCAACTTCCCCCTCCTGTGACAGCATTACGTGAAAAAGTACCTTATTCAGGACAAACTTCCCATCCCCAATACTCACCGACCAATCAGTACCTGTTTTTATTTCCCCTTTTCCACAGTTTCCCACCAATAAGATACCGTTATCCTGTCTTTCTATAGACAGTTCTTCCCTCTTTCCTGTAAAATACCCTTTTTGGGAGCCAAATACTCGGAAACTATGGTCATTACATTCTAAATTCAGCGTATATATCCCTTTTACAGTTCGAAACGAAAGTATTGCAGTATTTTCCTTGTTTCCAACTTCTAACAGTTCTTCCAATACCGTCCAGCTTTCAACACTCAAATTGCTTGGAGTGTGGTCTGCAAACCACCATGCTGAAGCCTGCCTTAAAAATCCTATATAGCGATCCATAACGGTATATGCGTCCTGAAAACGACTCTCCAGTAATGCCTGATTGACTAATCTGCGTTCCACCCAGGGTTCGCGCAACTGCCAAGGATAAGAGCTTGCCTGATTAAAAAAGAAATCCATGCCTTCCAGCGTAAGCGTATCCTGCCATCTTTGCACAATCCTTACCCTGTCTGCAAAGTTGTCCTCATCCGTCTCCACATCTGCAGCCAACTGCAGCTCATAAATTTCTTCTCTCTCTAATTTTGAAGGCCATTCCAACCGACCAGGTCTCTGCCAGCGGCAAATAGCACTTGGGAGTGTAATCAGAATACCCTCTTCCTTTTTTATCATGCTCTCTTTGCCGGGATATGCTTCTATAAATGTCAATGGATCATACCTGAATCCGTGAGACTTATTGTCCCGGCACATTGACAACTACATATTTAAC
>CAJTVL010000146.1 GCA_910579425.1 uncultured Lachnospiraceae bacterium
GCTTTTTAGGAACCGGGGAAAGATTTGAGGACGGTTCGCACATACTGTATGTAAACGGCGCTTATCGTGGAGATACACCAATCGGAAAACTCATGCATGATTTTTCATGTACTAATGCGGCAGATATGTATTATACGACACTGGCAGACAGAGTTCGTTTTTTCAAGGAAAGTAAGGAGGGCATTTTAATCATGTGCAAAGTCATGGAGGATATGAGAAAAGAATCTTTACAAGAGGGCATAAAAGAAGGGGCAATAAATACTGCTAAAAGAATGTTGACAGATGGAATATTGACACTTGAAAAAATTGCGGAATATGCAGGACTTCCTCTTGACGAAGTAAAAAAATTGAAAGCAGAGCGGACAGCATAAAACAAAACCGTAGGCCGGGAATCTAAAAACAGGTTCCTGGCTCTATTTTTTGCCCTGAAATGTAAATTTTCTGATTCCATTCCGCTTCCAGCCTTTGTGTCATATCCTGTTTCTTCATTCCGAAAGGCGTCACGGGTTCGTACCATACGCTTTGAAGGCATAAGGGCGAACCAAAAAGGGAGGTTTTATGGAGACCCTGCGTTCCCTGCCGGATCAGGAAGACTATGAGGATGTTTATGAAAGCATCCGGGAGTGCAGGGCAGAGATATACCATGATGAAAAGTTGAGGACAAAAATATCCTGATCTCAATATTCTCCTCCGCATACTCCAGCTGTTTCAGGGCTTCGGCGCTCCGTCCGTTTTGGAGATAATATTTTTCCAACGAAAAGGCGATGGCGGCCTTCAGTTCATAATCTTTTCTGTAAAGCACCCTTTTCCTGTCCAATATCCGGCCTGCCTTCAAAAGAAGCCTCTCCGCACCGGGGCTGCTTTCCCAGTTGGATGGGAAGGTTGCCATAATCAGACGGATCTCCGCCGTTTCCGGGACAATTTCTTTCTTAGCCTTTAGCAGTCTAAAAGCCTGGGAATAGCATAGGAACGCCGGATGTCTCAGATGCAGCTTTTCCCAAATCTCGCCCATGCACATGTAAACGGGATAATTCTCCGGGGATACTTCCTGGCGGCTCAGGCTCAATACAGCCATCCCCTCCACTGGCAGGGCTCTCAGCACCTTTTTATCCGAACACCATGTCCGTGCCAGGTTATGCAAGGACGTCACCGTATCCGTGCTGTAGAGCCCACCCTTCCCCCAGCGGTGCAAAAGGCTCCTGAAATGGAAAGCCGCCGCCTTTTTATATTCCCCTTTCATGTCCCAGATACTTCCGATATTATCAAGGGTATTCACGGTATGGGGATTGCCGCCGTCAAAATGCTCCCGGAAATAACGCAATGCTTTCCCGTAAAAATACAGCGCCCTTTCAGGGTATTTGGCTTCCTGCATCAACTGTCCGATATTGTTCAGTATGACCCCCTTAAGCTCCGTCTTATAATCGGGAAACTGCTCTAGGATTTTCAGGGCTTCGGTGTACGCATCATATGCCTTCCGGTATTTTTGCATGCTTTGGGCGGCAGTTCCTATCTGGTTATAAAGATCCGCAGCCTTCAGCGGGGCCATGCCGCTTCCTTCCAGAATATCCATAGCTTCCCCGTAATGCCTCATGGCTGCCTCATACTCCCCCGCACTTTCGTAAGCCGCACCCAGGTTTAACATCGTGTCGATCTGTCTCAAAGGGCTTTCGTTTCCTTCCCTTTGCAGCCGCCTGATTCGTTTCCCTGCTTTTACCGCTTTCCATGGGCGTCCTGTATCCATATAAAAGAACATACACTTCTCATACCAGAGGATGGCGGCGGGAGTGTCCTTTTTCCCCTGTTCCTCCAGGAGCCTGCCTGCCTTTTGCAGGGACAGGTATTCTTTTTTCCACTCCCCCATCCGGCGGTGGATCTCACTTTCCGCCAGGCACAGCTTTAATCCAAACCGTTCATCCCCCCGTACGGTTTCCCGGATCTGCCTGTATTGTTCCAGGGCCTTTTCAAACCGCCCTGTCCTTGCCAGATAGTAAATATGCATTATCCCTACATGGACCAGCTCCGGATGAGCGCTGTTAAAGATTCTTTGCAGCCTGGGGTACAGCCATTGAAACTCCTTTTCATACTCCCTGTTTCTGCCCTGGTGATAGCAGGCATT
Source organism: uncultured Lachnospiraceae bacterium (assembly GCA_910579425.1). GTDB lineage: Bacteria > Bacillota > Clostridia > Lachnospirales > Lachnospiraceae > Suilimivivens. The sequence goes on from CAJTVL010000146.1 coordinate 2,117, forward strand.
CAGACAGGTTATCCTCAGCCGGAGCCTGTTTATGGATTCCTCATAAAAAGGGTTATGATAAGTATGTAAAAGGCCCGTTATCATCCGGGAGGCTGATTCATATTCTCCCGCGTCCAGGCACATCCTGCACAGAATATTTTTATAATCACAGATACGGGAAGGGGACTCCTCATTCCTGACCGCTGCCTGTATGGCTCTTTCAGCGTACTGTCTTGCCTCTCTGTGCCGGAACTGTTTTTCATACAAAACGGCCAGATGGTTGTAGATATTTCCAGCATAGCCCTGCCCTATTTTTCCCTGCTCCAACAGTGAAAGCATCTCCAAAAGATGCCTTTCGGCATTTTCCAACAGGTCATTGTCAATTTCAAGGTTTATGATTGTAAGCATACAGGCATGGTTATTTTCCGTAACCTTCCATCCCGACCAGCTTTTCAGATACTCTGGGAAATCCTGCAATTGACGGAGCCGGCTGAAAGCGTATTCCTCATCATAATACAGGATGCTGTCCACAATCTGGAGATTCCCCATAATTTTTGCCCTCACCCTTTCATCCGGAAGGTACTTGAGCTGGTACAGCAGCTCCCGCCCTGATACAGGATCCTCCTCCGCATCCTGAAAGCATACCTCCACGATCTGTTTCCTGCACTGATCTGCCTGCTCTTTTTCTATTTTCCAGGTCAGGAAAACAGCCCTGCGAAGCGCGTCTGACCCAACCAGCATATGCTGCTCGCCTGTGGCCTCCAGGTAAGGATCGATAAAGTTTAAAATATCTTTATCCAAATGCCCGGCCAGGGAACCAAGCTCCTTTTCCGTCAGCCCATATTCCGTGCAGCACAGGCATAACAGAATCTTTTCAATATAAGCGTCTCTTTCCGGGAACCGCCTTTTCAGCCTCCGCAAAAAGGCAGCGTATACCTGCGCAAGATCAGGCATCCGTAAATCCTGCCGCATCAAAAGGGAACTGATGGTATCATATTTGGCAGTGACAATCAGCTCTGAGACAAAAACATAAATATATTCCGGCGTAAATTCCCTTTTCCCCCGGAAAACCCTGCTGCTTCCTATCCGTGCTTTTTCTCCCTGTTTCCCCTCCGCATAATGTTCCAGATACAGACGCGACATCATCACAGTTTTGCCTGTGCCGGTTTTCCCACAAATACATAAGGTTTTGGGTATTGTCCCCTTCCAGGTACTTATAGACCTTTCTTATCTGTTTATCTTCCACGTAATACCTGGTCTTCCTGACGGCATACGCGTTCAGCATAGATGGGCTCTCTCCACTGGCGCCAGCGCCGGATATGCCTCGAATCCACTGTAATGTTTCATGCTGTATATCGCCATAATCCGCACTCTCTCTGTAATCATATCCGGACTTTTTGATCAGGGAAACAAGTCTTTTCAGCCGCAGCCCTGTGGCATCTTCCCTTTTCTGATAGACATCCTTCAAAAGGAAAAACAGGATACTTTTTTTCCTGAAGCTCATTGCATAGCAGAATTCCAGCTCCAGCATGCTGGCGTTTTCCTCTATGGACTCTGCCAGCATGGGATAGTCCCTCTTCAGCTTTTCCAGCTCACCGACATCTTTCAGGAATGACTTGATGGGAGTCCCATACCCGGTGCCCAGAATCCCGACGAATGCGTTGCTTTTGTCTATCGCCTAGAAGCACATCCGCACCACCCTTTGGGGCGCGGTATCTCTGGAGATCCCCAGTTCAAAATCATAAAGATAAAAATAGATCCCGTACTGCCCAAGCTCCTTTTCCAGCAAGACGCGCAACTCATTCCGGAAAAGATCCCTGTGCCTTACCATGTTTGGGTCAAATGTTGATGATAAAAACAGCCTTACACTTTTCAATGGTTCTCCCTTTTTATCCTGAATCAAACCTGTTATATGCCAGCACTCTACTTATTATAGCAAAGAACTTTCCTCATGAAAATGCTGCCTGCCCTCCGTATACTGCGGCTGTTCAGCATAAAGGTTACTATTCATGGCTTAGCCGATAAAGTTCCCGCAGGCATTGAATGTTGGGCATGGTTAATAGAGGCCGTCTATGTATTTTATTCATCACACTTCCAACCCCATATTGAACCGCTCCGTCACCGATTCATATAAATTTCCACCGGATGCTTTGATGGACTGCGTTATGCTTAAGCCATCGCAAAACCTCTCCACCCCATCCTGGCTACGAAAGCACATCGCCTGGGCCGCTTTCCGTTTAAACTTTCTTGCACATCTTTCCGCAAGGTTATTATACGGCTCCACAGTGGTATCGTTCAGAAACAGCGTATACCTTTCTTTTTCTTCGGACATCCGTTTATAGAGGTTATACCCATCTTTGAAATATTCACTGGGCGGCTCATATTCATACTCGCCCCTCGCTTTCTCCATGATCTCATCATACCGCCGTTCTAATCCGGATACTTTTTCTGCCGATTCCTTTCCCCCATCACGGACATCTTTCCAGTGCGAAAGGGCGTCTCTGATCCACTCCTTCATCATGACGTTCCACGTCAGGCCTTTCTCGTTTTCTATGCTGCCCATCACATATCTTTTTATGTGTGCCATACATTCCTGGTTTTTGGAGCCATGCTTTATCAAGGACGCTTCATGGTCACTGACCAGGATTCCCTCATAGAATTCTAAAGGCGAGCCTGCCACTCCTTCATCCCCCTTTTTTGGCCGCCCCTGATACAATACCGTATCCCCTGCGGCACAGATCATGACAGATGCCTGGCTTCCATTCATCCTGCCAAATGTAAAATCCGCATGCAGCACAGGAGCACAAAAGAGCTTCAGAAAAATCTCATCCCTCTCTTCTTTTGTCTGTTCTGAAAATTCTTTAGAGAGATTGCAGATAAGGCCAGTGGACAGATTAAGGTTCCCGCCGGTGACTTCCTTTATGAAATTCTGCGTCTTCACAATGCTGACGTAACATTCATTGTTCAGCAGATATGTAAATGCTTTTACAGCACCGTCATAAGTCACTTCATCTTTTAAGCCTTCCGGAAAAGCGGCATGCACTCTCTGGTCTGTTGTCTGGTTCCTGAATTCCGGTGTGTTGCACTCCACCACTTCAACACCCACATGCAGCTTTGCCAGCTGCTTGCGGACCGTATTGCCGGTTTCTTTGAAGTTCGGGCCGTCTTTATATATAGAAGGTGCAGGGATGGCTATCACCTCTGTTGGTTCCATGCGCTTACGTTCATGATGGATGTGCCCTTTCTGGCCGCCTGGTTTTTTGCCGCTTTTTTCCCTTGCGTTTGGAATGGCTTTGTGGTCAGGGCTCTGTGAAGATGGTTTTGAGGAATTCGTATAGTCTTTATTGATGCGCGCCGTTAATGCGGCTATTTTCTGTTCCGCGTCATAAAGGGCTGCTTTCAGTTCATATATTTCATGGTTTTTATCCCGCAGTTCATCGCGCAGCCTGTCCTTGGCGGCGTCTCTTTGACGCTCCACTTCCAGGACGCGGCGCTCAAGGCGTGCGATCTCTCTGCGCAGGGCAAATTTCCCCGCATTCGCTTCCCTGTAAACATCATCGAAGATCTCAGACCATTTTTCCCTGACGCTGACCGTCTGCGCATGGGCCCTGCCAAGATCATATTCCAGCTTATGGATCCTGGCATTCTGTTCACGGAAAGTGGCTTTAAACTGTTCCTGCATACGCACATACTTTTCTCCTGATTCAAAAGCTTTCACTTTCTCTTCTGCCATTTTGAGCCTTATTCTTAATGCGCCTGTATCAAAGGAGCCAATGGACATAAAAGCCTCCTGGTCAATCATTTCTTAATTCTTTGATCTGTTTCTTTAAGGATTCAATGAGTGTTTCCTGTGCTTCATATTTTTTCAGAAGCTTTTCATACATTTTTTTGTAGTCTGTATCACCCGGAGCCAGTGTTTTGGTTTTTTTGTTGCGTCCATCTGTTGGAATGATCTCCCCAGTTTCTGGATCAACCCGCCCAATAAGCTTTCTCTTTGCCCGGGTCATCTTCTTTTCAGGGTCCCAGTAAGAATGGGACTCATATGCATAAGTGATACCGGAACGCTTGTCGTGCTGTTTAATAATTGCCATTTTCCTCCTCCTTTCGATATGGTTACGATAATATTATAACGCATAACCACATAAAATAGGAAAATGCCAAAAAGCACTGAAAAATTCAATATTTTTTGGCATTTACACGCTCTAATTTATATGGTTATGAAAATTCAGAAATTAAAAAATCCTAATTAGCTAGGCCGTGAATCAATGTCATTAAGTTAAGCTGATTAATAAAATCTCATCTTATGGTCTAAC
>CAJTVL010000147.1 GCA_910579425.1 uncultured Lachnospiraceae bacterium
TAATCCCACATGTGGTAGATATAGAGGTCAACATAATCCAGTCCAAGGCGTTTTAAGCTCCTGTCAAGACAGTCCGCCACATACGCCTGTCCAGGCACATTTCTGTCAAGTTCCTCCTGCGACCTCGGCAGGAATTTTGTCGCAACAATATAATCATCACGCTTTGCAAAATCCTTGAGAGCCTTGCCGAGAACTTCTTCGCTATTGCCTTCCTGATAAGACATGGCAGTATCAAAGAAGTTGATCCCCTGATCTAGCGCATAGCGAATAATCTCCCTGCTTTCTTCCTCCGGAACAGCCCACTTGTTCATGCCCTTTGAAGGATCTCCGATACCCATGCATCCCATACAGATACGCGAGACATTCAAATCTGATTTGCCAAGTTTTGTATATATCATTATGCACCTCCACGACTTCTGATTTGCCGTTCTCTACCGGCAGCAAAATTATACCTCATTTATTCGCAAATTTCCATACACAGTAACATCCTATTTCCAAGCATAGAAAAAGCAGCCGGATTCTGTGTGCATACAAGGCTTGCCGGATTCGGAGAAGGTTTCCCCTTAAGTCGCCATCAGAAGTGCGCGGGCCCTCCCGTGTCCTCTGCTCAGGTTCCCATATCTCCTAAATCGCATCAGCCAGAGCCGCCGCCCTTTTGCAGCCGTCCGTTTTGTCAATATCACCCACATTCAGCACGCCGGGGATCAGAACCTCGCCTATCATCTTCCATTTGTTCAGGGCACACATACGCTCCATCGGGATACGCACCCCATCCATGACCGACATATCTTTCTCCTCACAGCAGGTGATCAGCGCGCATTCCTTGCCTGCAATATCTTTTCCGCCTACGACAAGAGAAAATATCCGGTCAATGACGCCCTTGATCTGCGCAGGGATGGAATACCAGTAGACCGGCATCGTAAACACAATGGCATCCGCCTCCAGGATTGCCGGTGCTATCGTATTGAAGTCATCATCAAAGGTACAGGCCTTCCCTGTGGAATAGCAGGTTTCGCAGGCATGGCATCCGCCTACTTTTTTCATGGCGGCATCAAACCTGGTAACTGTATGCCCCTTCTGCTCTGCCGCTTTGATAAAAGCCTCCGTCATGGCAAAACTGTTACCATTTTTACGCGGGCTCCCCGTAATAACAACAATTTTCTTACTCATACAACGATTCCTCCTCTATTCTTCTTTCTTGCTTTTTTATAATAAGCCGGCTTATACTTTAATCTGGCTTTCATAACCCTTCCGCCTTTCTGTCACCTGCTCCCTGCAATAACAGCAACAGCAATATGGCATCAATGACTTTTTTTGTCCTGCCGGAGGCATTAAATTTATCCATGCCTGGCTAACCTTTCTTTACTCAATTCACTCCCGGAAAATGGTGCTGCATGTCTGTGCCACCTTTACCTGCAGGATTGACTTTTCCTGCTGTCGATATTATAATTATAGTGAGAATCAAACAGAAAACAAGTACGCACCTATAAGTGTGATAATAACATCAAAGTTATATACTTACCTAAAGGAGAGTGAAAGAAATGGGCGAACGCTGTATATCACAAGAATGCCTGGAAACAACAGGTTTCAGCTACACATTATCCCTCATCAATGGAAAATACAAAATGACAATTCTTTATACGCTTATGGAATTTGGCATCGTCCGATTTAATGAAATGAAAAAGTATATTGGCGAGATCTCTTTCAAAACGCTAAGCTCCACATTAAAAGAATTAGAGGCAGACCAGTTGGTAAACAGAAAAGAATACCCGCAGATTCCGCCAAAGGTCGAATACAGCCTTACAGAACGTGGAAAGTCACTCATTCCCATATTAGATGGCATGTGCGAATGGGGAGATAAAAACAGGCTTCCATAGATTTCTATCGTTAAAAATGAACCCAAACTCATACATTTTTCACCCTGTTTATCTGCTGCATCATGATCAGCAGGGTATTTAACAGGTTGTCGCACTAATTGAATCAGTGCGACAGCCTCCAACAGACGTACTCTATAAATTTTCTTTTCCTAAATGCTCCTTCATCAAATCCATAGCCAATTCCATTTGTGGGCTTATCCATTTATTTTTATGATAGATGGTATGATACTATCGGGATAACTGTCCTTTTCACAATTTATGTCTAGATCGGCAGTACCGTCCGCAATGGACTGATTGATTTCCCCTGATTGTATGGAATTGACTATAAGCTGCACGTTGGGGGGTCTGGGGCGGAGCCGGGAGCGGAAAATCAACAGAGGGCGGTAGCCGAAAAGCGGCAGGATTGCCGCGCAGCCAGACCAGCGGAACGGTCTGTTCAAAGGGTTTGGGATGCTTCCCAACAAGCAAAAACGGATTTCCGGCGGCAACGCTGGAAGTCCGTTTTGAGCGTTTGTATATACAAACGCCCTGCTTGCCACTTAGCGCACATCTGCTATGAGAACGCTCTGCCCCGATGGGTTGCCACCAAAACCAACTGCTCAAAGTGAACAGTTGATGGCGGTTCACTTACCTTGCAAGCAGTATCTTTGTTTCCACAAAGCCTTTGAACAGCCCCTTGCCGGGGCTGGCTATGCGTTCGGAAACCGGACGCTGGCGGAGAGGGGGCATCTGTCAAATTACTTTCTTTTGACCTTATGGGATGATTGGAAAAACATATCATTACAGCCTCAATCAAACTTCCGATCATAGAGCAGTGCCGCTATCAGCACCACGAAACAGGAGCCAGCGTTGTGTACCAATGCCCCGGTGGTGGGGTTCAGCATACCCAACACAGAGAGAGTCACAGCCAGGAAGTTGATGCACATGGAAAGAGAAATGCTGAACTTGATGGTGCTGACTGTAGCGTTGGACAGCTTTTTCAGATAGGGCAGCTTGGAAATGTCGTCGCTCATCAGGGCGATGTCGGCAGCCTCTACCGCAATGTCGCTGCCCATGCTTCCCATCGCCACTCCAACGCTGGCGGTTTTCAGCGCAGGGGCGTCGTTCACGCCGTCCCCTACCATACACACCTTGTGTCCGGCATCCTGGAGCTTGCTGATGCTGCCCACCTTTTCCTCCGGCAGAAGCTGGGCGCGGATTTGTTGGATGCCCACCTGACGGGCAAAGTGGTCCGCTGTTTTTTGATTATCTCCTGTGAGCAGGACGATATTGGTATTCATATCGTGGAGCCGTTTGACGATCTCCCCAGCTTCGGGGCGCAGTACATCCGACATAGCTACAACACCGATACAGCAATCGCCGTCTGCCACCAGGATGGAAGCCTTGCCCTGGGAACGCAGCCGTTCCAATGCGGAAGAAATCTCTTCATCGATTGCGACGCCGTGGTCGGAGAGGAACTTCTCGTTGCCGCACAGCAGGTTCTTTCCATCCACCTGTGCCCGGACGCCTTTGCCGGCGGTCATGCGGAAATCATTGGAGTCCAGGACAGGGATGGCTCGCTCTCTGGCGCAGGCTACGATGGATTTTCCCAGAGGATGCTCGCTCTTCGCCTCGGCAGAAGCGGCTATGGAGAGCAGAGCCTGTTCGTCAAGGCCACTGCCAAAGGGAATGATGTCGCTGACCTCCAGACGGCCATAAGTAAGAGTGCCGGTTTTGTCAAAGGCGATGGTGTCTACTCTGCCCATCTTTTCCAGCGCCTCGCCGGACTTGATGATGACGCCATGCTTGGTCGCCTGACCAATAGCTGCCATAATAGCCGTGGGCGTGGCCAGCACCAAGGCGCAGGGACAGAACACCACCAGAACAGTGACGGCGCGAACGATGTCCTGTGTCGCCAGCCCGGCGATGATGGCGATGCCCAACGCCACAGGGACAAGCCAGCTTGCGGCCTTGTCCGCAATTCGGGCCATGGGCGCTTTCTTGTCCTCGGCCTCCTGTACCATGCGGATGAGCTTTTGCAGGGAAGAGCCCTCGCCCACCTTGGAGGCGCAGATGTCCACCGAGCCAAAGCGATTGATGGTGCCGCAGAACACAGATTCGCCCACAGTCTTATCCACTGGCAGGGATTCACCCGTCATGATGGACTGGTCTACCGAAGTCTCGCCGCTGACAATCACGCCGTCCACCGGGATGGTTTCTCCGGGAAGCACCCGCACAATATCACCCAGCCGTATCTCATCGGCGGAGATCATTTCCTCCGCACCGTCTGCCACTCTCCGCCCTTGAGTGGGGGCAAGGCTGATCAGCTTTTTCAGACCTTTTTTCGCCCGCTCTGTGGTCATATCCTCCAAGATCGCGCCGATGGCCATAATGAACGCCACCTCACCTGCCGCGAACAAGTCACCAATCCCAATGGCCGCAAACATAGCGATGCAGATCAGGAAGGCGGACGAAATCTTGCTGATACCGGGATTGTAGATCAGTCTCCAAATCGCCAGATAGAGCAGGGGGATGCCACTGACAGAGATAGTCACCCATGCGGGGTCGAAAGGAAGGAACGCAAGGGATACTGGTGTCCCTCCAAATTCCTCTATCAAATGGGGAACCAGGTCCACCAGCAGGAACACACCGGCCACGATTGTCATGGGAAGTCCGGCCAGAAAATCGTTCAATTTCTTTAACATACACACGCCTCCATTTCTCGATTGACACTGATACAAGGGTGAAGTATAATCCGTATGATACCGAACACTTTGTTCTCTATCAATTGTAGCTGTTTCGACTTAAAATACAATAATCAAATATCCGTCAATGTATGTTACAGAACATTTTCGGAAATTTGTACGGAGGCGACTTTATGGACAGACGGCAGAAAAAAACAAGATCTGCTATTTTCACAGCGTTCGGCGATTTATTGGCACAAAAAAACTATAACAAGATCACCGTCCAAGAAATCATTGACACCGCTGACATTGGAAGGACAACTTTCTACGCTCATTTTGAGACCAAGGATGATCTGCTGAAGGAGTTATGTGCAGAATTATTCGACCATATTATCCAGAGTGCCGCGGACAGTACCCACACTCATGGGCTGTACTCCGATGATGGCGCACCAGAATCGGTATTCTGCCACCTGTTGCAACATTTACAAGAGAATAACAACAGTATTTTGGAATTACTGTCCTGCGAGAGCAGCGAATTGTTTCTCCGCTATTTTAAGGAGAGCCTGAACCGGTTGTTGATCGCACAGGTTCCTGATTGGGCAAAGCAAGAAGGTTTTTCTGTACCAAAAGACTTTCTTACAAACCATATTTCCAGCAGTTTTGTTGATATGGTACAGTGGTGGCTGAAAGGCGGAAGGAAGCAATCTCCAGAACAACTGACATCATACTTTGAGGCTGTTATCAAACCTATCTTTGCTGCCCCATAGATGCTGGGGCTTTTTAGCACATGACGAAAGCGGAGGTATCCCCTCCGCTTTCACTGTTCAGATATAAATCAGTTCTGTAAGAATGATTTCTTCCGCTCTGGCTTTGCAGTTATCTATCAGACTATGGGCTGCATCCTCAATTTCCAGCAGATAGGGGTACCGCTTGCCTGTCAAAATCAGGTGATTGAGCAGAAGCGGGTTTGTTTCTTCCAGGTACACCCGATGCATCCGCCCCCATTTCCCGATGGAGCGGTCATCGTCCTCCGGCAGTTCAATGTCTGGAATGTAGTAGTCACCGACAAGGATATAGTCGATGCCGATAATGCGCTGCGCCATCCTGCCGGAGGTAATCGACCGCCAATGCACTGCTGTGATATCATTCTTTATGTAAGGTTGACTAATATAAGGCATAATATCTTTCCCTGCTTGTGTAAGTTCCATACGTCTGCCTATTTTCTCGAATAATTTCAAAACTAATTCTTCTCTAGCTTTTTTATTTGGAATGTGATCGTGGTTAGCTGAACTTGGCATGATGGGAATTTGCTACCCAAAAGAATACGGCGGAGGCGGACATTCCTATCTTGCATATATTGCAGTAATTGAGGAATTGGCAAAACACTGTTCCACTACATCAGTTATGTTGTCTGAAAAAACAAAAGCAGAAGTACCTTGTTCCGCTTCTGAAAGGAGAAAAGCTTGGTGCATTTGCAGTAACAGAACCGTCTGCGGGCAGTGACTTAGGCAACCAGCAGACATCAGCAGTTGATAAAGGAGATTATTAGCTGCTGAATGGCTCAAAAATCTTTATTACAAATGGATTCTACATCTTTCGGCTATGGGTAAATTATATGCGGCAGAAACCGCTGCAAATGTGACACGCCGTTGCGCCCAGCTTGCAGGTTATGACGGATATTCAAGAGAATTTCCGTTTGAGCGTTTAATGCGTGATGCAAAGATTACAGAGATTTATGAGGGTACGAGTGAAGTACAGCGAATGGTTATTTCCTCCTACTACAATATATTTATGGTTAATACCCCTTACAGCCAGTAAGGA
>CAJTVL010000148.1 GCA_910579425.1 uncultured Lachnospiraceae bacterium
TTGAGCCTCGAAATGTTGAAGTTCAGAGGGCTGACGTCTTAACTGGTGCGGAAATCGACAAAACTTGTATTATGGAGATGATTGCAATGAGAAAAGCGACTTTTTATTATAAACAGCTAAATGCACCTGTACCAAACAAACCAAATCATATAGGTTCTACCATCCTAATTAAATATGATGGCAAGGTATTACTCGAGTCACGAAAAGACAGTGACAGATGGGCCTTTATTGGTGGTGGATTATTTCTCAATGAAACTTTATTGGAATGTGTGAAGAGAGAAACCCTTGAAGAAACAGGAATTATATTATCTGATGAAGATATTAAATTCTGTAAATTATATGATGACCCCTCTATCATTATTGCATACCCAGATGGTAATGTTATTAGGTCTATCATGGCTTTATATACAACTACGCTAAAAAAAATGCCCGATTTAAAATGCAGTGAAGAGTCAACTGAACTTAAATTTTTTTCAAGAGAAGAATTGAAAGAAATAAAAATAGTGGAAACTCATACACCAATTTTAGCTGATTATTTTATGTAAAAGTTGTATGATTGAGTATTGCAACATTGCTCTTTGCTATCGTAATTTCTCTTTGTTCATCAGGAATGGAACTGCTCTCTATTGGAATTGCAGGATTAATTTTTTCAATCATAGGATTTAAGGGGCGCACAATATGTTGAGAAGAAGGTCAAGTATGGTAAATGAGAACATCAAAACAAAAGACGCATTAGAAGAATTTTATCAAGTCACTCGGAAGGTGGAGGTAAATATAATGAGGAAGTGTTATTCGCTGCGGGTGTGAAATGAAGGAAAATTTAGGAGGGCAAAACAGTGAACAAAGAATGGAAAAGGTTATATGAAGAAGCAATGAGCGTTTTGAATCCCCATGATGTTTCAAATAAAATGTGGGTAGGGAGTGTGGCATCTGCCGTACTCACGAAAAAAGGTAATATTTATAAGGGGATATGCATTGATACGGACGGCTCTATAGGGATGTGCGCGGAAAGAAATGCTTTATCAACAATGCTTACATATGGCGAAAGTGAGATTACAAAAGTGGTTTCAGTATATAAAGATGGAAATATAATTCCATCTTGTGGCATTTGTAGAGAATTTATGATGCATTTGGGCGGAGATGTGGAAAATATTGAAATTCTATTGGATAAAGAAGGGCGGACAATAAGATTGATTGATTTAATGCCTGAATATCCACGACATAAATAATTTCCGGTTTGTTGGATAAAAACATAAACAAGAGGTTGTTAGAAAAAGATCGTCTAACAACCTCTACAATAATTATATTTTGTGAAAACTTGTAAATCGTTTGCCCGGCGTGGGGGTATCTTGAATTCTATTTAGATATACCACTAAGTTGGCATTAGTGCAGGAACAATGAGCAGTACGGAACAAGCCCGTTATTATCTGCCTAAGGATTTACTGGTGAATAGGCGATACCATCCACCTGGAAAAATAAATTATCCGGATCGGCGAATTCAGTCTGAAATGACTTGCGTACGGGATATTTGCCATGAAATCTTTTTTTAATTATTTTTTCCATTACCGGAATATCCCAGATATTTTTAAACAGGCAGTTCATCTGTACGACATTCTCAAGCGTCAATCCCACTAATGCCAGCCGTTCTTCCATTTCATCAAAAGCGCCGTTAATTTGTTCTTCAATGGTGCCGCCTGTATTACGGACACAGTAATTTATAAAGCAATAGTCTCCCGCCTGAATAATTCCTGAATGTGCCCAATTCTCATGAATGTCATATCGTTTGATTCCTTTCATTTTCATACTGCTTTATTCCTCCATATTCTGTTTGTAGTTCTTTGCAGGTCTTTAGAATACGTTCCTTTATTTCCTGCGGCTCGATAATCCGGGCTTTGTTTCCAAAGGAAAGGATCACCCCATACCAAAATGTCTCATGCTTCGGAGCAGAAAAAGAAAACTCAAAATCCCCATTTTCATATTCCTGTATAATCCGCCCATTTAGATATTCCCTGCATTTCGCTTTTATGACCGCCTTACCATATAGTCTGATATGTACAATATCATCATTGCCGGCTTTCACCTTAATGTCTGAAAGATTATGAGATTTTGTAAAGTTGATCTGTGTTGCTTGTAAATTGTCAGTTATACCATTTGTATTGGAGGCAAACCGGTTCAACTTGAATTTCTTTTACTTCATCATGGCTGTTTGTATAAGAAAAATGGACAACGCATTTTTGGGGATACCTGCCTGATCCAGCGAATCCAAATCCCGCATAATTGTTCTGGAAGAAACTTCAAATTCTTCTGCTAATTATTGCGCTGATGTCCGGCCGTGATTTAATAAATAGACGACAATGCTAATAAGGCGGTCAATCTTCATTTTTCTCCTCCAGTATAACAAACAAACTATGACACCATTATGTCATGATTTGCTTCAAGAAGCAATTATTTCAATTTCTTGGGTGCAGAGTTTGAAACATATGCGGGGAAAAAACGGATGTAAAAGAACTGCAATTTTGGAGGTAAAGCGGGAACACTGTCCGGCGGCGCGGCTCATTGGCAAGCGCTATGAAGGCAGCGCAAATTGGGGGCAGTGGTGGGAAAATGAGAAGGAAAGACAGAGAAGTAAGCGATATTAAAGCGATAACGGATACACTGGATCTGTTTTTTTGCGAGGGAGAGCCGGTACAGACAGAAATCCCGTGTAACTGCGGGTATTATTTTTCCAGTATCATCGGAAACGGAACGGCGCAGTTTATAGAGGATCCTGATGAAAAAAGGTATGCCCTCGGCAAAATGTTTGAGCATCAGACAGGGAAAAAAGCGGAATTTACCAGGGCGCAGGCGAATTTGGCTGCGGGGAGGGAAGAAATGCAATCTATCTGGCCCGTCACGGCGTTGCGGTGGAAGCTTTTGATTCGTCGGAGGTGGCCATAAAAAATGCAAAAAGAATTGCAAAGGAGAGTGGGGCCGGGAGGGCGGCTTTTTTTGGCCGGAGGGGAAGGCGCGGATGAAGTAGACGATTATGAGTTCTACAAAAGCAAACAGACAGGGACGGCGTTTACGGAGGAGAAAGTGCGGAGGTTTTGGGGAGAAAAATTTGAGATGACGGAAATCCGAAAAGGGGGTGATATTGCACGGCCCGAAATGTGGGAAAGCAGTTTTATGTATATCTGTCTGTTAAGAAAGGTGTGAAAAATCACACCTTAAAAAATCACACCCCCTTTTTCTGTTTTTTTTGATAGCTTTGACAGGCGCGCTTTTTTTGTGGTAATTTCAAAAACCACAGAGATCAAAAAAGATGCCAGTATGCTGAAAAAGCAGGCAGGAATGTTCCTGTGTACAGCCGGATCATAACTGCGGTATTGGATTAATCCAAGGCCTGCCGTGGGGGCGGTGTCTCTTATACTGCCCGCAAGGGGCGGTGTTTTATGAAATCCATTATAAACACTCATTTGCCATTGTCAAGAATTTTGAGCAAGTCATCCGGAATAATGGCAGGTATATCCGACGTGGAAAAGTCGCTTGTGTTTCGGGTCACGATGTAGTCGGCGTGAATCCGTTTTGCACATTCATCCTGCAAGCAGTCCTCAAAGTCGGAAAAATCCTCTCTTTGCAAGGCGTTTCGGACGCTTTTATGGTCTGCACCTGCTACTTGCAGTAAATCCAGTATATCTAGCAAGAGTTTCCTCCGGTCTGCTGCGGAATAGCGTTTCCTCAAAATATAAAAAATGTTTGATATGGAATGCAGGGCAATATATCCCGTGACATTGCCGGAAACGCAGCTTTCCAAAGCGGATTTGGATGAATCATAAAACGAGAGGCGTTTTTCCAGTACGTCCAGTATGATATTGGTGTCAAATAAAACGAGCATATTTTTCCTCTCTTGCCTCCTCTAATTCTTTTTTGTAATCAAAATCCTCCGGCAATGTTCCAGCAAAAGACATAAGACCTTGAAAACCACGTTGTCTTTTCTCAAGGGTGCTTTCGTGAGCAAATTTTTCAATGACCGCATTTTCAAAAGCATCCGTCTCTTTTTCCATTAATGAGGGGGGTGCGTATTCGTGCGCTATCCCCATAAGGGAATCTATACTTTTGTTTGGGGCGGGAATAGCTTCATTACTGTCTGATTGAGAATCAACAAAGCGTATATACATATATACCGCCTCTAGTTTGTTTTCCGGCATTTCCTGCAATAATCCTATTGCTTTTTCCAAAGTTGACATAGACATTCCTCCTCTTTTTGATTTTATTATACTGATTCTTATAAATTATATGCTGCTGCATATGGCTCATTTCTATGTGCGAATTTTGTCACCTTGTAAACTTCCTTTTGAAAGGAGGTGAGCAGGGTGAAAATTCTATTATGGGAAAAAAGAACCGAAAAACGGTTCACTTTGATGGAGTTGGCGAAGAAATCCGGAATCGGAAAATCGACGCTCAACAATATCGAAAACGGTAAGGTGTTCCCTTGAGTTACAAAGAGGCTATCATTGAGTTAGTGGAAAGATACATAGTGAAAAATCCTCAAGAGGATATACAAATTCGTTTTGTATCTGTTCAGTGTCATCCATACGGTTGAACAGTTCAAGCAGGATAATCTCACGACGGCTAAAGTTTATATAGTTCGGATGCTTTTCTCATTCGTCATTACCGCTCAATGAATTGTAGGAATCAATGAGCCTGCACAATACTTGAATGTCGTCGTCAGAGGCATTTACAAGAGTTTTTATCATGCTCTTTCGAGCATCATTTTCGCCTATCATAATACGGTTAATCTTTTCGATGAAATCATCGTCAGAATCGACGAACATTTCTCCCTCACCAGTGGTCAACCATATGTAATCAACACTAAATTCACGGCAAATCAACTTTATATTTGCATCGGTGAGAGAACACTGTTCATGTTCTATTTTTGAGATAGCCGTTTTCCCAATACCGAGTTTTTTTCCAAATTTTTCTAAGGTAAGACCAAGAGATTTCCGGATTTTCCTAACCCGTTCGCCTTGCGTCATAAATTTTCACCTCCATTCTTTTGGATAGCATATCACATCAAAATTCAAAAATCAATAAAAAGAGTTGAATAAAGGCACAGGGAGGGGTGAAAAGGGAAAATGAGAATCAAAGGGATTAAAGTGCAGCAGGGCATAAAAATCAAGGCGGTGGTCTTGCCCCGCCCAGGCCCGCCTGTGAGCAGGCCGAAGCCCTTTGTTTTAGCCAGGCAGGAAAGCTGGAAGAGGGCTTCCCTGTACTGTGCCGTCTCCACCAGGATCTCTTTGGAATTCACAGCGCAGACGTATCCTCTGCCTGGCAAAGCGCATATTCACTTCGTACTCCACGTTCCCGATGGTGACCACGCTGTTGGCGGAGACCCTGCGCTCCAGTTCCAGGAGGAAATCCGTCTTAAGCTTTCCTTCCGGGAGGCGGCGTACCTTTTCCGGCTCGGAGAAGAAACGTTCCTGGGGGGGGGAGATGCCCTTAAGGGAGGAATGGGCGGAGAGGTTATAGCTGCGGACATAGGCGTGCAGGCTCCCGGACAGGGCCTCCGGGGAAGGGAAATCCTGCATGTCAAGGGAGGCCATCCACTGGTCCTTCATGGTCCGGAACCACCGCTCGATCTAAGCCTTTGCTGTGGGGGTATAGGGTTTGCAATAATGAATGGTGGTGCCGATACGGGCGGCCGGCATCGTCGATCAGGGCGATCACATATACCTTTCCTGCCGTCCGAAGAGACGGATGCAAGGCTGTGTGAGGGTATGGATCGGGGAGAGGCTTTCGCTTAAGAGGCGCTGCCGCCAGAAACGGATATATAAGGACAGGATGTAAAAGACCTGGCTGGGGGAGAGTTCCGGCATTGTGTCTGACGTACCGCTGGATTCTGGGAGTGGGGAGTGGATTATTGTCTGTTCCGAAGATACGTTCACCGCTTTAACAGGTATTACAGATTATAAGATTATTGAAGTTCAGGCAAGTACAGACATATCCGGGCAGATCAGGAACCTGATTACTCCTGATATGAAACTGCTTGATATGCGGCAGCACAACGGGGAAGTATGCACCGGGTATTTTGCTATGGCAGTCTTTGTCTATGGATTTCTGATCGTGATTGCGCTGGTAGCTTTAATCAATATTATTAACACGGTCAATGCAAGCGTTTCCGGCAGGATCAATCATTATGGTGTCATGCGGGCAGTTGGAATGCCGGGGAAACAAATTCAAAAGGTAATACGGGCAGAAGCCGCTGCTTACGCTGTCACTGGCAGCATTGCCGGGGCTGTATCAGGGTTATTCCTGCACCGTTTTTTCTTTGAAATGCTTATTA
>CAJTVL010000149.1 GCA_910579425.1 uncultured Lachnospiraceae bacterium
ATACCTGTCCGTTATGCAGATCAGGGAAACGGATGAATGTGCAATGCATTCGTTCCATAACGGTACAATAAAGGATATATGCACAACAGCAGTTTATTCTGGCTGTGGAAAGATTAACGCATCCATTATGGCACAGCTTTTAATCGACAGATATATGGAGCCGATTCATCCGGACGCATTGTGCATTGATATGGAAACTGCGGCAGTGGCCCATGCCTGTTATCTGAACGGGGTTCCTTTTATAGCAGTCCGTTCCATTTCGGACAATGACAAAGAGGCCGGGCAGGAGGCAATCAACAGGAATTATGATAAAGCAGTACAGTGGTCTTATCAATTTGTTTCAGAGATGCTTGAAAGAATCAGGTAGGAGAAAGCCATGCGGAAGGGACAGGTGTTTCAGAAAAATGGTTTAATGACATCTGCGGCATCCAGGATGCATTTCACTGCAAACAGGTTGTTTGAATGATTTAGACAGACTATAATAGCTGTTATTTCCATAAATAAAAGGAGGTATTTATGAAACTGAAAAAGGCAATGATATTATTTGGTACTGTCTGCATATTGAACACAATGATTGCAGGATGCGGTTCCAGCCCGGAATCTACTGCTGGAACAGAAGAAACTCAGGTAGAGGGAGCATCACCAGAGGAATTAAATAATGCGCCGCAAAAAGACGTTGATGGGAGCGCAGAGGAGGCACAGGAAAATACAGCCGGAAAATGGAAGGTTTTAGAGGCAGATGTTGCCTCTGCTGTCGATGCGGATTTTTTAGGTAAGGTTCGTAAGATAGAAGAGGACTCATTTTTTATTGTCGAGAGGAAAGTGAAAATTCTTGATGATGGTTCCTTAGTATACAGTTCTCCAAGCTCCAATGCGGATATTCCAGATTCCCAGTTGATTCATGTAGTTTTTGAAGAAGATACTCGTTTTTATTTGAAAGACACTGATGAAAATGAAGAAGGCCATGGGAACAAAGAGGCCGGATTTCAGGACTTGAAAGAGCATATGTGCGTTGAAATGAAAGGAAGCTTTAAAAATGATGAATTCCATGCTACAGAAATACGATTCTTTTAGAAAATGAGGAAATTGTTTTGATCCCAGTTGATTAAATTTGCTGATACAGAGAATGTTTACAAAACCAGATTTTAATATCTACATAGCCATATACAAGGATCCCGTCGCTAAGGCAATGGGATTTTTGTAATTCTCTTGACGTCTGCTTCACAATGTCTTATACTGTACTTATTAATATAATACAGTATAAGACAGAAAGGCGGTGACGGTTTGGAGATTGTTGTAAGTAATAAGGCAAGTCGTCCTCTGTACGAGCAGATTGTGTCACAGATAAAAACACAGATTATGAGCGGAGAGCTGAAGGCTGGGGAAGCGCTTCCCTCTATCCGTTCCCTTGCAAAATCGCTGCAGATCAGTATTCTGACCGTACAGAAGGCATATGACATCCTGCAGGAGGATGGCTTTATTGAAACGACAGCCGGGAAAGGCTGCTATGTATCTGTCCAAAATCAGGACTTCTATTTGGAAGAACAGCAAAAAAAGATAGAGCGTTGTTTCAACGATGCGATAGAAATTGCCCGTATGAGCGGAATACAGCTTGATCAATTAATCAGCTTATTAACATTATTGTACGAGGAGGATTAGCGATGACAAATGCTTTCATGGTATCAGGCCTTACCAAAACCTATCAGGATTTTGTTTTGGATCATGTCTCGTTTACCGTTCCCAGTGGCTCCATCGTTGGACTGATCGGAGAAAATGGCGCAGGAAAAAGCACGACAATCAATGCGGCTTTAGGTCTGATTCAAAAGGAGGACGGCGTTGTTTCTATTTTAGACAGAGAGGAACTGGACGGGGATGTGAAAGAACAGATCGGCGTCGTGTTCGATGGCAGCAATTACCCGGAAATCCTTTCTCCCAGGAAATTGAACCGGGTTATGAAAAATATTTATAAGACATGGGATGAACAGGCTTATCTGCATCTGCTGAAACAGTTTTCCCTGCCGGCCGATAAGCAGATCAGAAAGTTTTCAAAAGGAATGAAGATGAAGCTGGCAATCTCCGTTGCATTTTCCCATCATTCCAGGCTGTTGGTTCTGGATGAAGCCACCAGCGGCTTAGACCCGGTTGTCCGGGATGATATTCTGGATATGCTGCTGGATTTTGTGCAGGACGAGGAACATTCCATTCTGGTATCTTCCCACATTACCAGTGACTTGGAGAAGATTGCCGATTATATCGTATTTATCCATAAAGGGAAAGTGGTTTTTGAGAAGCCCAAAGACGAACTGACCGAGCGGTATGGTATCCTTAAGTGCGGTGCGGCGCAGTTTGACGCGCTGGATAAATCCGATATCATCTCATACCGTAAAATGGACTATGAATGGCAGATACTGGTTTCGGATCGGGAGAGGATGCAGAAAAAATATCCGAATGCCCTGGTTGTACCGGCAACGATTGATGAAATTATGCTTCTTTATGTAAAGGGGGGAAAGTGATGAAAGGTGTTTTGGTAAAAGATCTCTACATTGCCAGGAGCAATATCCTCGTAACAATCGTCAGTCTGGTTGTTCTGGGCTTTGGGCTATCCTTTTTGCTGGAAACAAGCGCACTTCTGGTTCTGGCTCCGGTTGCCGCCACGACAGCAGCCTTTATCAGCATTACCAGTGACGCGGCTTCCAAGTGGAACAAAAATGTCATTACCATGCCGGTATCAAGGAACCAGATCATTGGTGAGAAGTTTTTGTTTTACATCCTGCTTGCCATATTGGGAATGCTGACCGCGTTGGTTCCCTGTGCCGTCATTGCCTGTTTCGGTATGGATATAACGCTTCACTCGCTATTACGGTATGGTTCTATCGGGATGAGCGCTACCCTGTTGGCAGGCGGCATCAGTCTGCCGTGTGCATATTTATTTGACCCGGAGAAATCACAGATTGTCTTTATGATGTCATTTATGGCATCAACAGGGATTATTACGGGGCTTGTTCTTCTTATCAATTTGGTTTTTCCTGTAAAGGAGAATATCCTTCTGGCTTTCCATATTGTACTTATCATTTCTGTTATCTGGTTTTTTATCTCATATCGGATTGCGGTAAAGATATATCGGAAGCAGGATATTACCTGAACAACGATGCAATACAAAAGTTTTATGCTTCAATTAGCCCTTACAAAATGGGCTGACCGGTATTGCAGAAAAAATAGTGCAGTAGAGCAGCTTAATGTGACGGAATAGGAGGTGGCGTATTGATCCGTATTGCAATCTGTGATGATGAAAAACACATGTCCGATCATATAAGGGCAATGGCCTCCGATTTTTTCCGTAAAAAGAACAGGGAGATCCGGCTTCGGACATTTTTAAGTGGTGAAGAGCTGTTAAACTATGACGGGCAGATTGATATCCTGTTTCTGGACATTCAGATGAATGGTGTGGACGGTTTGGAAACAGCAAGGAAGCTGAGGGCGGGTAAGTTCCGCGGCTTTTTAATCTTCATTACCGTACTGAAAGAGATGGTATTTCAGTCTTTCGAGGTACAGGCCTACGACTATCTGGTCAAGCCGGTGGATGAAAAACAGTTTGGGAAGACCATGGAGCGCCTTTACGCTTCCATGCAAAACGCCAGCGAAGACAGCCTGCTGGTGCAACAGGGATATGAGGGGCGCATCGTCCCAAAGGATGAGATTGTTTTTTTCGAGGTCATAGACCGGAAAATATATCTGAACCTGGCTTCCGGCGAGATTATTGATTATTATGAGAGAATCGAAAATCTGGAAACGAAGCTGGACGGCCATTTTTTTCGGTGTCACAGGAGCTATCTCATCAACCTGAAGCATTTAAAAGGATATAAAAACGGGACTGCCTATATGGATAACGGAAAAGAGGTTCCCGTATCACGGCTGCGGAGCAGGGAGTTTTCCGGTGTTGTCCTGCAGTATATGAAGAACATATAAGAACTTTGCGGTTATCCGGCAGGTCTGCGCATTTACAGGGCTTTTACATTTGGAGGCAGTAACATGGCTGAGTATTTAGATTTTTTCAATATATACATTATGGGCGTGATGGAGACGTCCTTCCAGCTTTATTTTCTGGCAAAAGTTTTGAAAAAGAAAATGTGGCCTCCTTTTTATTTCCTGTTTGCAGTAGGTGCAGTGATTGTGGGCGAGTTTATTCCAGGCAGCACGATTGTTGGTTTTGTGGAGTTTGTCTTATTGATTTCGATATGTGGGGCTTTTGCCTGCCATGCGAATTTTAAGGTTTCCCTTCTGTATGCGTCTCTGACAACGGAAATCATGTTGCTCTGCAACGGAATCGTGAGCTCACTGATGAGCCTTCCATACCCATGGCTGCCTGCTTTTTTCCATGAGACAGGTAATATTGCGGCCATGCTGATCTGCGAGGCGGCATCCTTTTTGCTGAGTGGGTTTGGCTATTATATCGTATACCGCTATTTTTCCATGGAGGCCCTGTGTCCTGCGGATGCCCCTGATATCACAATGGGAATGCAGCAGATGTTTCTGGTTTTTGTTCCGATCCTGATGATAGTTATTATGAGTAACTATATCAATGCGATTGAATATGACTTCCAGTTTGAGATCCTGGCGGACAAAGGGCCTGCGGGACACTTTTTCAGTCATGGGCAGATGCTGGCCATGTATTTTCTGGGACTTGCCAGCCTGTTCTGCATCCTGTTTTCCTATAAGAAGCAGCAGCAGAGTTTTCGTCTAGGCACTGAAATTTCACTGCTGGAGCAGCAGGAACATTCCCTGAACCAGTATGTGGAGGAAGCGAAAACCCGTTACGATGAAACAAAGTCTTTCCGTCATGACATCAGAAACCACATCGCAGTGGTAAAAAAGCTCCTGCAGAATGGGAAACTGGAGGAAGCGGTAAGCTATATGGAGGATCTGGACGATATGGCGGAAAAAATGTCCTTCCCCTGCAGCACTGACAACCCGGTCGTGGATATTCTGGTGGGGAACAAACTGGGGATTGCAAAAAGCATGGGGATAGATGTGGACTGTTCCCTCCTTCTGCCATACCCCTGCGGCATCAGAGATATTGATATCTGTATTGTCCTGTCAAATGCACTGGATAATGCAATCCATGCAGTAAAAAATCCGGGCGCTGACATTGAAAAATATATCCGTGTGTCCGGGCGGATCCAGGGGGATTTCCTTATGATGGAAATTCAGAACAGCTTCCATGGGAAAGGCGCGTTCAAAAAAGGGACAGGTCTGTCGAATGTAAAAAAAGTGGCTGAAAAATATGGCGGCGCCATGAGCATAGAGACACAGGAGAATGTATTTGTCCTCCATGTGCTGCTGATCATTCCACAGCATCCAGAAAGCAGCCCACAACAAATGGACTAATATGATATCTTCTATAACCGAAAAAAGAAAAAGGAATGAAAGAGGATGCAAAGGAGTCAGATGAGTTACAATATATTAGTAGTGGATGATGAAAAAGAACTGGCCGATGTGATCAAGCTTTATCTCACAGCAGACGGCTGCACGGTTCATAAATGTTACACGGGCAAAGAGGCTCTGGAGTGCATCGCACATACAGACCTGGATCTGGCAATTCTGGATGTGATGCTCCCTGATGTGGACGGATCTCAAATATGTAAAATAATTCGGGAGAAGTTCTGGTATCTCTGTGAGAGGCAGGGCGTTGTGGTTCCTTCCGGGGAGCTTTTTGAGGCGGTATGAGGATTGAAGTAAAAATATTTCCCTCAAAATACTGTGCTTCAATCTTTCATGGTTAATGATTAAATGTTCCAAGTGATTTCAATGTTTCCATCTGCAATCCGAATGACTTCATGAGTTTTTCGGCTTGCAAGTCTTTGTTGACTGTCGGTTGTTCAGACACCGTATGCGGCATGCCAACCACGTCTTTGAGGGGATAAAACCCTTATGCGGCGCAAGCACAATCTCATTGTCGGATAAGTCGCTCTGCTTTCTTGAAGTGGAAACCGTACCCTTGTAGAGATAGCAGGCATTGTAACCGAAGTTTCCCAAAAATCTGTGTCTTTGTGAGGACAATGCCGGGATTGGAAGCAAGGAATACAAGGGTACTGTATTCAAGGCGGGTTAGGTTTATTTCCTCTTTTCTTCTTGTTCATTAAGTGTCAGTAGTAACAATTTTCCCACGTTACCACCTCCCGGTATGCGGTTGTCTTTCTAATTACATTTTATTGTTCTGTGATAAATAAAAAATGAAATAATTGCGG
>CAJTVL010000150.1 GCA_910579425.1 uncultured Lachnospiraceae bacterium
ACACTTTCGGTTTTTCCGAATTGAACAAAGTCGCGTCCGGTATGGGGATTCAATGTTCCCTGCTTCCATCGGCTGACTGCTGTTCCGGATATTTTGGGGTATTATTTCTGAAGAATTTTCCCAGCTTAGGGCATACTTCCCCCTTACCCCCAGATTTTATGTCTTATATCCAGTTGTTTCAGGGTCAGGCACTGCTCCTTCTGGGCACCCGCCCAGCGCGCACTTTATAGGACATGGACCCGCCACAGCGCGGGCATACAGTGACATCCTTCTTGTACAGTATTCTGATTGCCTGCGCCTTGTCGTCTTTCCTGAACCGTCTCAGGAACTCACGGCAGCCGGTCAGGTTCCTGCATATGGGGATCAGCTTCCGCTTGCTTTGGTTGCTCAAGATTCCATAATGCCGTATCCTGACAAAACCTTTCGGGGGGACATGCATCAGAAAGCGGCGGATGAACTCGACACCATCCAGGGTCAGCTCTTTCCACTGGCCGCCGCTTTTATAATCCTTTACCTTTATGGTTACGGTATTCTTGTCCATGCGGAGAATGCGGCTGTTGCCGATCGCTATCCGGTGTGTGTAACGCCCAAGGTAATGCATCACGGTCTGCGCTCCGGCAAAAGACTCCCGGATGTCCGTGACCCAGTTCTTCCTGTAACAGGTATCCAGCAGCTCCTGACATTCGTAAGAGTTGCGGTATCTGGCCGCCTCTCCCTCATAGCCGAGGTCCCCCGCCTTATACAGCGCTTTCAGCCCGGACAGAAACTTGCCTTTAAAAAGCGAAGCCATTGCTTTTCCGGGCAGGAAGAAGCCGCCTTTTTTCTGGTGCCAGTTCCGATCCCCATCAAGCCCGCCGCCTGTGCAGAGCATATGGATATGGGGATGGTAGGACAGGTTTGATCCCCATGTGTGCAGGATGCTGATGAATCCGGGGGTGGCGCCCATATGCGCCGGATCTCTCGAAAGCTCCGTGACGGTTTCTGCCGCTGCGCTGAAGAACAGCGAATACAGTTCTTTCTGATTGCAGTAGATCAGGGCATTCAGCTCGCCTGGGCAGGTGAATACCAGATGATAATAGTCAATGTCCAGTACATGTTCGTTCTGCGCGTCGACCCAAAGCTCATTGGAGAGCGCCTGGCACATCGGGCAGGATCTGTCACGGCAGGAGTTGTTATGTATCTGGACGTGGCCGCACTGGCCGCATCTGGAAACGTTCACCCCGTATGCCCCTGTCTTGCAGTTCAGGATGTGGACTGCCGTCTTTGCCTGTCTGGCATTGGGTGTGTGCTTCTCCAGGTATTGGGGATAAAAACGCCGCAGGACACCCTGGACAGTCGGCCTATCTGCCATCGCCGTAGCCCTCCATCCCGTCCTTTTCAAACGTGTCAAACGGGCTCCTGATCCCCATGAGGGCCTTTGATGTCATCTGCAGGTACACATCGGTGGAATTCGGACTGCGGTGCCCTAAAAGCTGCTGGATGAACGTGTGGCTGATACCGTCCTCCAGGGCATGGCAGGCGAAACAGTGACGCATCGTATGTGGTGTCACCCCTTCCGGCAGCCCCAGCGCACGGGCATGGTCCTTGATGAACGTTTCAACGGCTGCCGTTGTCAGGGGCTCATCCCTTACGGTGCTGGGGAACAGCCATCCCCTTGGCCGGTTGTAGCGGTACCAGTACTCCGTGAGGATCTCCAGGTTGCGGTCGCTGAGTATGGTATACCGGTCCTGCCTGTTCTTCGACAGCGGCACATGGATCATCCTCTGTGACCTGCGGATATCCTCATAGCGCAGACGGCAGACCTCGCTCACCCTCAGCCCTGAAGAATACATGGTGGAGGTGATCGCCTTGTGTTTGTAGTTATCCATGGAATCGATCAGCAGGCCGACCTGCTCCCGCGTAAGGATCACGGGAAGCTGGCGGTCCCGCTTCATCTTTGGTATCTTTTTCGGATCCCATGCATAGCCCAGGGTGTATTCAAAAAAGAACCGGATCGCCGCTGTATAGACGTTGATGGTGGAAGCCTTTTTTGATTCATTGTCCTTCATGTGGAAAATGAACCTCCGTATGTCGGCGTAGGTGATGGACATGGCTTCTTTTCCAGTGAATTCCAGGAACCGTTTTGTAAAGCGGTAATAGTCATCACATGTGTTCTGGGTAAAGTTTTTGAGCCGCAGGTCTTCCTGCAGTCTGAGAAGATATTTTTCGTTCATGAAAACGCCCTCCATAATGTTATGATTTTAGTGGCTGATACGGTCCAACCGTCTATGGAGGTGCACGGGCAATATAAAACCGCTTGCCTGCTGAGCGGATACATGGTATGATTTTGTCCATAGCAGTAGTGATGATTCCTATACGTATAAGGTTTGTTGGTTTATGGTGAATTAACAATACCTTATTCAGGGCTCATTTACTACTGCTTTTTTATGAAAAAGAAAAATCGCTATGCGCAACCTTGGCAGGCCATCGCGCAGCGATTTTGTTCAATCCGCCCTATGCAAAGCAGAAGACTATGCAAAGAATGTACTGTTTTTCCTTATAAATAAAAGATTCTCTCAGATTTTACTTTGCATAGTATTCTGCTTATAGACATTACAACTCGGAAAGCCACTCCATCAAGTCGCCGTTTTCGCTCCAGTCCGGCAGATTGGAATCTACCAGATCCGGATAAGCATTCTCCAGGGCTTTTCGCTTCAGCTCCGTATCGGCTCTTGCATAGATCTCTGTAGTCTTGATATCGCTGTGGCCCAGAAAGTCACGGATATAGATCAGGTTTACGCCCGCCTGCAGCAGATGGACCGCCTTGGAATGGCGCAACATATGGCACTTTACTTTCTCCGGCACTTTGTCAGATATTTCGTGTGCCATAACGGCGTATTTGTTGATGACATAAGCAACCCCTTCCTTCGTCAGCCGGTTGTGCTGCTTGTTCGTAAAAAGCGGGTAACTGGCCTTATGTGCCAGATCCAGCCTGTTCTCGGAGATATACGTTTCCACGAGAGCAGCTGTGTTCTTCATGACAGGAACCCGCCGCGTTTTGTTACCCTTTCCGGTAAGGATTAGTACAGGATTGTTTCCTGGAACAAAATCCCTGACAGAAAGATCGATGATCTCCTGGACCCTTGCGCCGCTGTCATACATCAGGCTCATCAGGGCAAGGTCCCGCCGTCCATGGGCCGTATGTTTATCCGGCTGCTCCAGCAGAAGCCGGATCCCTTCCGGGGACAGGTGCTCCACCACTGCCTGCCGTTTCTTCTTTACCGGGATAGCCAGCACTTTCTGGTAATGGTACAGGGATTCCGGCGCTTCAGACTGTGCATACCGAAAAAAGGAATGGATCGCTGTCAGCCGCAGGTTCCTCGTGGAGACTGAACTTTTCCGTTCTGTTTCCAGCCAGTTTAAAAACCGCCCAACCAGATCAGAAGAAAGCTTCTTCATAGTGATCTTTTCCGCTGGTAGGGATTCCTCTTTTTCACAGAAAAGAAGGAGAAGCTTAAAGGTATCCCTATAGGATTTTATCGTGTTCCTGCTTACATTCTTCTGGATGGGAAGGTAATCAGACAGGAAGGCTGTAAGGTGCATGGAGAAATCAGTCGGCTTCACAGGCATTTCCCTCCATTTTCGGTATGATATCCTGATAGCACTTTTCCAGCTTTACTCGGATATCAGGAAAAACGTCTGCCGTCCATCTGAGGTAATACGCCGTTTCATGGAAGGTCTGGTGTCCCAGGTAAGTGCGCATCATGGGGATCAGTACCATGAGGCCCCGGTCCTGCTGTGCCCACTGCTTCAGACGGTAAATGCAGTAGGCGTGCCGGAAATCATGGACTCTGGGGCCGTCCCCGGTATGGGGAATGCCGGCCTTCCAGAGAAAGCGCCTGAAGTTTTTATAGATATTCCCCAGCGTCATCGGCTTTCCACCGAAGCCCGGGAAAAAATATCCTTCAGGCTCTGGAAAAGGATGAACCTCGCCGGCATACCTGCGCAGCCTCAGTGTCATGGATTCCGGCATGGGGACCAGACGGCTGTTATGGTTCTTTGAGTCACGGACAGTCAGCATCCCCTGGTGCAGGTCAACGTCCCGTACCTTGAGCAGCCGGGCTTCCGAACACCGCAGCCCGCAGGAAAGAAGCAGCCTGAAGAACTCCGGCATCACCAGATGCCTGTAGGGGACTTCCGGGCACTGGCAGCATCTATCTGTTTCCGCAAAGAAACGCCTGAGCTCATCCGGGGTATAAATGTGCGGCACATACTGCCGGCCGGCGGGATAATAGTTCTTTGGCAGTATCCACGTGCTGGTTCCAATGCTGTCCAGGTACTTTGAAAACTGGCGCACCACCGAGGCCCGTGAACAATGGTTTGCGGCTGACTCATGCATTGACCTGGAACACCATCCTGTCACAGCCCCTTTGGAAAGGGCTGTCGCACCCGGATATTTTTCCGCAAGGTAGCTGTCAAAACGCTTTAGTATGCCAGGCTCTGTGTTGTATTTGTATCCGACAGACCGTTTGAGGGAGATGAAGTCTTCCATTTCTTTTCGGAAAGGGCCTGTAAAAGTGGGTTCAGCCAAGACGGATCACCTCCTCAAAGTCCAGGGGGCATTCCGCCAGCCGTTCCATATCCACCTTAAGATACACGGCGGTGGAGTTCGTGTCCAGGTGTCCGATGATATCGGAGATGACCGGGAGAGGGGTGTCCTTCTCCAAAAGCACGCTTGCCATGGTATGGCGGAGGCTGTGCATCCCCCGGTGCTTGCCGCGCATGGGGATATGGGCTTTTACCATATATGTCCTGATCAGCTGGTCCAGATGGTCCCCTTCCGCAAAGGGAAGGAACGGGGCCATATGGCGGACAAAGATACGGCTGCTGTCAACCTTCGGCCTTCCGTATCTCAGGTAATCAATCACTGCCCAGCCCACATCCGGGACAAGCGGCAGTTCCATGGGCTGTCCTGTTTTGGACTGGGTAAAGCAGATTTTTTTCTCCGTCCAGTTGAAGTTTTCAAAGCACAGGTTCTTGATATCTGTGCAGCGCAGCCCCAGACGGCACGCGATCAGGATGATGGCATAGTCACGTCTGCCTTTCGGGCTTCCCCGGTCGATGGCCCCGACCAGCTGTTTCAGTTCTTCATGGGTCCAGACCGAAGGGATGGCAGTCTGCTTCCTGGCCTTCACCATGGGCATCTTTGCCGCAAGGTCATCCGGCATGATACCTTCCTGGTACAGGAAACGGAAAAAGGCACGCAGGGAACAGATATGCTGCTCCACTGTTTTGTAGGAAAAACCTGCCAGTGTCCGGATATACGCATTGACCGTATCCAAAGTGACTGCTGTGAAATCATTCATCCCCTGTGCGGCCAGATAATCCATCAGATAGGAAGACTGCTTCACATAATGCTCCGTAGTTACCTGGGAATAGCCCTTTTTCTCACAGGAACTCTGAAAACGGCTGCGGATATCCACAAAAAACGGGGTTGTCAGTATTTCCTTATGCTTGAGATAACGCCGCAGCACCGCATGATGGAGTTGGAAATCCCCTACCATGCGGATCACACGGATCTCCTGTGTTTCTGCCTGGGGCAGTGTCCTTGAGAAATCTTCCTGTGTGACCCCGAAGAACTCTTTGAGGAAATCCATGCCAAGCTGTTCCGTGTAATAGCATTCACCCCGGTCTTCCGCATAGGCCATCAACTGGTTCCAGCGCCGGCGGTAAAAGGTCATGCTCCCTTTTGTATAGCCAAGCCGGAGAAGTTCCTGTTCCAGTTCTGAAATTAGGTCTGGTAAGTATGTTTTGTCCATAAAGGCACCTCCGATATGATATTTTCGAGAATAGCTCTCTTAAATATCTTCGGAGACTATGCAAAGCAGCGCAAGAAAAAATGGCTTGGAATAGGGCTTTCCTGGATTTACTTTGCATAGTTACTTTCTTTGCATAGGGCGGCGTTATCTCGCCGATTCTTGCAAACATGGCACTGGACGGTATGCAGAAAGTATTGTCAGACAGATTCCACACCAACAGGCTCGGAAAGGTGGACTATCGGTTCAAAAACGCCCACAAAGTCAATCTGGTGCGCTACGCAGACGATTTTGTTGTCACAGCGGCAACGGAGGAAATCGCCTTGGAAGCAAAGGAATTGATAAAAGACTTCCTGAAAACAAGAGGTTTGGAATTATCTGATGAGAAAACGGT
>CAJTVL010000151.1 GCA_910579425.1 uncultured Lachnospiraceae bacterium
TAACAGACAATGGCAAAGACGATTTTTGAGGAACTGGGCGGCAAATACGAACGGCGAGGAGATTACTTAATACCGTGCTTAACTGTACCCGCAGAAGAAGAACAGCCGATAGGCATATGGGGACAGCGGCATCTGGACTATCTGAAGCAGTACCGCAAGGTTACATACACCAATCTTCTCACAAGCGGCAGGCTCAACGCCTACCTTGCCGACATCGACAGGCAGGCGCAGGAACGCTTTGAAAGGCTCATAGAGGGCATGAAACAGGCGCAGGGCATAACGGAACGCCTAAAGGAAGAAAACGCCTTAGAATGGGTACAATACTTAAATAATATAAGGGCATGTGCGAGGGAGATTGTGAACGAGGAAATTATTTATATATAAGCGATAAGACGGCAGGGTGTAAAAGCCCTGTCGTTTTTATAAAATAGGAATACAGATGAAAAGATAATATACTTATTGTCAAACTCTATGTAGAGAGATAAAAAAGGAAAATGAAGAAATATTGAAAAATTCATGTAATCTCCATTTTTGAGTGCTAAAATTGAGAAGAATATATGTCTTGGGAGGTGTATAGTTATGAACGAGAAAGTATTAATTGTTGAGGATGATTTTGATATTCAGTCAATATTGAAAAACTATCTGGAAGATGCGGGATATCAGTTGGTTTTTGCCGCAGATGGTGTAGAGGGAATTGCACGGTTTAACGAAAAAATAAGTTTGGTGATTTTGGACATCATGCTTCCTAAAATTGACGGGTTTGGTGTTTGTGAAGTGATACGGAGCAAGTCAGATGTCCCAATCATTATGCTTACGGCATTGGCAGATGAAAAAAGCCAGTTAAAGGGATATGCAGGAAAAATTGACGATTATATTCCAAAGCCATTTTCGGCTAAAATATTGCTTTGTAAAATGGAAGCCATCTTGCGGCGCAGATGTGCTTCGGATGAAGGGGAGCAATTGATTTACAAAAATTTGAAAATGGATTTGACTGGTCATCATGTGTTTTGTGATGGAACGGAGGTTGTTTTGACACAAAAAGAATTTGAATTGCTGAAAATTATGCTTGAAAACAAGGGTAAGGTATTCACCCGCCAAATGCTGTTAGACAGGATATGGGGGATTGACGCTTATGTGGAGGAACGGATTGTGGACAGCCATCTGAAAAACCTAAGAAAGAAATTGAGCGGCAGTTATATCAAAACAATAAGGGGAGTGGGGTATCGGATTGATGTGGAAAAATAAATCAAGCCTTACAGTGAAAATATTTTTAATAACAATGGCTCTGTTGGTTGCAGCTTGTAGCATTTCCGTTTTGTGTATGGCAAAGTACATTCCAGAAACCTATGGCAGTCAATTATCTGAGCGTTTACAGAACGAAGCCCAAGAGTTAGTCCAAGAGTTAGGGGAATGTACAAGTCTTGAAGATTGTTATACATTAGTGGATTCCTTTTCGCTAGAAATGGATGCACGAGTTTCCATCAATGACCAAGATGGGTATTTAATTTATCCAGAAGCGGGTGGGAAGATAGATATGTCAAATGACACAGTTGCAGTTATGAAAGATGAAGATGAACACAGCCGGGCTGTAGAGGATGAACTATTATCAGGAATCATGTTTCCATTCACAATAAAAAACACGGGTGAAGGGTATATTTTGGAAGTGCATGGAAAATCCTCACCAATAAATCAAGCAGCGTCCGCAATACAAGAAACACTGCCCACTATATTGATAGGGATTTTTATATTGTCTATTTTATGCTCTTTTTTTTATTCACATTATATAACAAATCCAATTATAGAAATAAGCAAAGTGTCAGAACGGATGGCAGAGCTTGATTTTAGCATGAAAAGTGATTTGAAAAGGAATGACGAGGTAGGCGTTTTGTCGGAAAGCCTAAACGCTCTTTCGGGGAATCTTGAAAAGACATTGCATGAGTTGGAAAGTGAGATTAGAAAAGAGAAGGAGCTTGAGAAAAAACAACGGAATTTCTTTGCGTCCGCATCCCATGACCTTAAAACGCCGATTGCTATTTTGATAGGGCATTTAAATGGGATTCTGGATGGCGTTGGAGATTATAAGAACGCAAAACCATATATAGAGCGTTCGATTGCAATAGCGGAACAGATGAATCAACTGGTACAATCCCTTCTGTTTATCGCTTATGTAGAAAATGGAACAGTTATGCCAGTGTTTGAAAAGTCAGATTTTGCAGAGCTGGTTCGGCGCAGCGTGGGGGAGATGTCCTGTTTGATTGAAGATAAAGGACAGCAGTTATCTGTTGATATCCCAGATAGGGCTATCTGTTGGTTTGACGGTGATATGATGGAGCGTGTAATAAAAAACCTTTTGGAAAATGCCATTAAATATTCGCCCGTTAAGGGGAGCATAGCAATATCTATGTCGCAAGACCGAAATGCAAACATAAAATTTGAAATAGAAAACACAGGCGTTACCATTCCAAATGCTTCACTGCCCCATCTATTTGAGCCATTTTACCGTGTTGACGCTTCACGAAGCAAAGAGAATGGCGGTAACGGATTAGGTATGTATATTATAAAGACATTATTAGAAAGCCATGACGCTTCCTATGGAATCTGCAATACGGATAGTGGGGTGAAATTTCAATTCTGCCTTACAGCGTCAAAAATCCACAGGAAATCCATATAAACTCCAACAAGAATCCAAATAGCCTTAGTAAAATGTAGTCGTTCCAATGGAGCGACTATTTTAATGAAAGCGAGGTAGCAAAATGTTCAAAGCAAAATGGTTAGGAGTGCTTGCTGTAACTGCCATTGTGGGAGGCAGCGTGGTAAGCGTGGCTGCGGCAAATGCTAAAAGTGTTGAAACTATCGTTGATACTGAATCAGATGGCGTAATGTCATACACGGATGACAACGGCAATATCTGGTGTAGTGAAAACAATGGGGAAACATGGATGTCTGCATCCGATTATGAGAAAGAAAACACAGTTTCGGCTATTGAATGGTGGACTTACGATGAGTACAAGGCATGGGCAGAGCAGGAAAAGGCTGATATGCAGAAAATGGCTGATGAAAAAGCTGTTGTGGAAACCAGCGAAGGCACTGTTGTGTGGACACAGGAAATGACGGATGAAATTGTTGCAGAGAATGAGCGGATTCTTGAAGATATTAAGAACGGTGTGCTTGTTTCTAAATCTGTAGACGGCGACAGTGAAGGAATGGCATCCTACAATCCTAATGATATTGCAACAATCTGCGACTAAAGAAGCATAACAATGCCGTTGATTTGATGTAAAGTCCATTGTGCAGGAAATAGGTGCTGTTTTTCAATAAGTTATATAGATGTATATTCGGTGTTCCATAAAAAGATAGTGTCCTATTTTGCTGCATACCTGCCCGCTGAAGCATTATTAAGTGGGCAGGTAAATTTTAATATGCTGTTAGCGAATAAAAAAATTGTACTAATGGGTTCTATTCATCCCGCCATATAAAAAAACGGTGTTATGGTGGGCTGATTTGCTACGCCCGAAAAGACTTAACAAATACTCTCCAGACCTGTTTTAAAGTTTGGAGGGATTTTTTTATGTCCTTTTTTCGGGCAGTTATCCATCTGCTCACGCAACGCAGAGTTTATCCATACATAGAATATTGGGGATTGGCAGGAAGCCAGTTAAAAAAATCCCTGCCCATGCAACGCTACTTCTCACCATGAAACCAGAAGTAGAATCTCCACTTAACAGAATATGTATCTCCTATAACCGTAGAGGTCACAGAGCCTTTGCGGTTTTTCTTTTGTCGTTTTTTATCGGAATGTGCCGCAGGGCTGTATTTGATATTCGTTGCCACTCCCCGCCCTCTCCATCTGGATTTTAGCATTTCAAAAATTCAGATGGGAGGTACTTACGGTGAAATACGCACCAAGAAAAGTATATATCAAAGAAAGCGGCGGTTATGTGGAATTAACCTATAAGGATTTCTGCCACCGCAGGCAAGCCGACCAGAGTTACATGGACAAGCTGTTTATCCCCGTGCAGGGCTGTCTGATTGAAGTCGTGCGGGAACAGTACGCAAATTTCTACAAGGAGAAAGAGCGGTGGCGTTATCTGAAAAAACTGGACACGAACCACAAGCTGCTCTCATTGGAGGGGTTTACGGACAGTGAGGGGAATATGCTTGACTTCGTTATTGATGAAACGGTGGACGTTGCGGAAACCGTTGTCCGTGCGGTGATGGTGGACAGGCTGAAAGCCGCCCTGCCCTTATTGTCGGATGGGGAGCAGGCATTCTATCGCTGTCCCCTGTGTTGCGTATATTATGCAGGGCATTACAGACGCCGTTAATCAGGCGTGTGAAAAAGGAGGGAAAAAGCTATGAGCCATCAAAAATTATTGTTAGTGGAACAGGAAACCATCCTCCTCTACAACCAGGCGGAGCCTGCCGCCCAGGTCTATACCCATGACCCAAAGCTGATGAAAAAACTGAACCGCCTTGCCGGTAAACACCCGGAGCAGATCATCAAGAAGGACGACCACAACTTCATTGTCCCCAAACGCTGCGTATCGGTCCGGGAGCCGTACAGCGAAAAGCGGCGCAAAGCCGCCAGTGAACGCGCCAGGGCCGCAGGCTATAAGCCGCCGTTGAAATCCTCCTCCGGTCAATAAGCATGGGCGGGAATGTCTTTGAAACGGTAAAGCAGTCCATCACCACCAGAGAAGCGGCGGAACACTATGGAATCGAGGTAAAGCGGAACGGTATGGCCTGCTGTCCCTTTCACGATGACAGGACGCCCAGCATGAAATTAGACCGCCGCTTTCACTGTTTCGGCTGCGGGGCGGACGGTGATGTGATCGACTTTGCCGCCAGACTGTATAACCTCTCCCCCAAAGAGGCTGCGGAAAAACTGGCCCAGGATTTTGGACTGCTCTATGACAGCCAGGCGCCCCCGAAGAAAACCTATGTCCGTCAAAAATCAGAAGCGCAGAAGTTCCGGGAATCCAAGCAGCGGTGTTTCCGCGCGCTGGCAGACTACGCCCATCTGCTGCGGGGCTGGGAAACCGGCCTTGCGCCCCTGACCCCGGAGGATGAACCGCACCCCCTTTTTGTGGAGGCGCTGCACCAAAAGGACTATGTGGAGTATCTTCTGGACTTTCTGATGGAGGATGGCATCGAGGAACAAAAAACATGGATTGCAGAACACCTAACAAAAATCATGGATTTGGAAAGGAGAAACAAGGAAATGGCAGAGAAACCTACCAACCGGGAGCGATTGCGGGAAATCACCGAGGGCATTGAGCAGAACATCAAGGAACTGTTTGAGAGCGAAAAGTATATGCGCTATCTGTCGGTGATGTCCCGGTTCCACCGCTACTCGGTCAATAATACCATGCTGATCTATATGCAGAAGCCTGACGCGACCCTTGTGGCTGGCTATAACAAGTGGAAGAACCAGTTTGAGCGCCATGTGAAGAAAGGTGAGCGCGGCATCACCATCATCGCGCCCACCCCCTATAAGAAGAAAATCGAGGAGCAGAAGCTGGACCCGGACACCCACGCGCCAATGCTGGACGCAAACGGCAGGGTGGTCATGGAGGAAAAAGAGGTGGAAATCCCGCTGTTCCGTCCGGTCAAGGTCTTTGATGTGAGCCAGACGGACGGAAAGCCCCTGCCCTCCCTGGCGGCGGACCTGTTCGGGAATGTCCGGCACTTTGAGGCGTTTATGGAGGCGCTGAAACGCTCCGCCCCGGTTCCCCTTGCGTTTGAGGAAATGGACGCGGATACGGACGGATATTTTTCTTCCATTGAGCAGCGCATCGCCATCCGCCAGGGCATGAGCGAGGTGCAGACGGTTTCCGCCGCTGTCCATGAGATCGCCCACAGCAAGCTGCACAACTTTGATGTGCCGGACAACCCGGACGCGCCCTTGTATCAGGAAGTGGAGCTGTTTGGACAGCCAGCCCTGTTCTCCAATGAGCGGATTGCCGCAGACGATCTGCCGGACGGACTGTTTTGTTATGACCTGCGCGGTTCCGATGATGACCCCGGCGCTCCGGTCGCGGTCGAGGAACGGGTTGTCGTCAACCACGCCGGTTCCGTCATAACCGCAAAGCCGCTGGAACTGCCGGAGCAAGGGTATCTCCCCCTGACCGATGAATCCGGCCTGGACTTTAACGGCGGCGAAAAGACCGCCCAGCGGT
>CAJTVL010000152.1 GCA_910579425.1 uncultured Lachnospiraceae bacterium
ATTAAATATGCAGTTGTCAGCGTTCAAAGCAATTGAGTTTCACTGATTCAGGTTACAATTAAGCTATTTGAACGACGAAACGGAGGAAACCGATTTGAAAAGAATAGTGATAACTTTTATAGAGTGTATATGCTTTTTCCTGGGGTGGGCAATATTGTCAGCGGTGTTGCCTTTATCCAATTCAGATAATCCTGCTTTGTGGAGATTATGGGCAGAAATCACACCGTTGTTGTCAATTATAGCTTTTACATTCATTTTTTGGATAATTGAAAAGAAAACTATAAAATTACATCTTTTTACACCACTTTACAACTTTTTAAAAGAAATGCCGTATGAGGCACTCTGGTGTATAATAAGTTTGCGAACAAAAAATACACGAAAGAAGTGACCTCATACGACAACCTTATTATACAACGATAAACACATAATTGGCAGGCTTTTTCGATATTTTTCTGTTTATTTTTCCACCTTTGCCGCCCCTACTGCTGAAAGCCTGTTTTTGCTTGTATTAGCTATACTGGCAATGGAATCCGCGGATTCCATCCGCTCCCTGTACAGACACTTTTTGTCCGGCATAACCGCAAAATCACTCAATGCTTTTTATTATGCCTGCTCTTATGCAAAAGTGGACTGCTCTGTTTTTATGAATGTCACTGCAAAACTGGCTCTGCGGTTGATTCCGGCAGACCTGGAATCACAGCCTCTCTTTCTGTGTATAGATGATACCATGGTTTCAAAGTTCGGAGAGAAATTTGAGGCTGCGTCAAAACTGTTTGACCATGCGGCGCATAATGGTTCCAATTACCTCAACGGGCACTGCTTTGTCAGCCTTATGCTGCGTGTGCCGGTATGGCATCAGCGCAGAATCTCTTATCTCTCAGTCCCCCTTGGATACCGTATGTGGCAGAAGAAGGAATCAAAACTGGAACTTGCTGCGGCCATGGTACGCCATGTGATGCCGGAGTTTCATGGGCGGAGGAATGTCATCCTCCTGTGCGACAGCTGGTATGTAAAGCACAACCTCGTATCCATCGTAGATGAATATGAAAACCTTGACCTGATCGGCAATGCGAGGGCTGATTCTGTCCTGTATGACCTGCCGCCAGCTCCCACCGGAAAAAAGGGCAGGCCGGCAAAGCATGGCCGCCGCCTGTCAATAGACAGCGACTTTACCCTTTCCAGAGAAAAGGCGGGGGATTACTATATGGGGTGCCGTCTTGTACTGACCAATATTTTCGGAACCCGTGAAGTCATGGCCTATGTAACTTCCAGCGGAAAAGAGAATGGTACAAAGAGGCTGTTTTTCAGCACCATTCTCCCTGCACAGCTTCAGATATTCTGTGCCTGGCAGGAAAAGGCACCGCTTAACCAGACGGGAAGCGGATGGATGCCGTATATTCCACTGTTTCTGTATTCGTTCCGGTGGAACATTGAGGTAAGCTACTATGAGCAGAAATCCTTTTGGTCGTTATGCGCATACATGGTCCGCAGCCGCAAGGGGATTGAAATGCTGGTGAATCTCATCAATATCAGTTACTGTGCCATGAAACTACTGCCCTATATGGAGGAAACATTGTCACAGTACAGGGGGTGCAGTGTGCAGGAGTTCCGGTTTGCCCTTAGCGAACAGATAAGGCGGCAGATATTTTATGTAAACTTGGTACAAAACATCGAAACCCACATAAAATCAAGGGCTGTTATTAAAGCCTTGAGATATCTATGTTTGCGCGACGCAGCTTAATCTAAAAGTTGTAAAGTGGTGATCTTTTTAATAATCCGGTAAAAGGAGTTTTGCTGGGAACTATAACGGGAATTTTGTGGTTAGGACTTCCCGTAATTGTTATGAAGCTGATGAAAGCTATAGAATTTAGTGGAAAGAACGATATTCCTTTATTTTTTGTGTGGATATTGGCAGCTTTCCTGAATGTTATCATGCAGGAGCTGCTTGTAAGGGGCTGGCTTTATCAAGTGTTGAAACAAAAATATAATATTGCCATTTCTACCATAGTAACCACTGCATTGTTTACATTATTGCATGGAGGCGCATTTGAGGCGGGCGTGGTTCCGGTGGTAAATGTTCTCACAATGAGTCTGCTTATGACAGTTATTTTGGAATATAGCGGTTCTCTTATAGCGCCAACTATCATGCACTTTATATGGAATGGAATAGGTGCGCTAGTATTAGGCGGTGTATCGCTGGCGGATGATTATCCGCATTTGCTGAATATGACTTTTTCAGGAAGTGATCTTTTATCTGGCGGAGAATGTAAAATAGAAGGAAGTATTGTTGTTTTGGTAGTTAATGTCATACTGCTTGCAGTGTTTATCGGACTACAGAGAAAAAATAGGAATGGCATAGCAGACCATGTATAATAAAAAGGGATACTGTATCCACACCGCAGTACCAATCTCTCAAACATAAAACAGCAAAGGAGGCATGAACCAATGCTTCAGATCGCAGTCTGCGAGGACGAAAAGGCGGACAGGGATAATCTCACAGGCATCCTGAAACCGCTTTTAGACAAATACACAGAAGAATACCGTATCACATACTTTACTTTCGGTGGGGAGCTGCTACAATCGGACGACAGCTTCCACCTGATTTTCATGGATATTATGATGGAGGGCAGGAATGGAATCGAGACGGGGCAGGAGCTTTACAGCCGGAACCATTCCACAAAGATCATATACACAACCAATTTCGGACAATACTGCATGGATGCGGTGAACACCGTACATGCCTTTGCCTTTCTGGAAAAGCCGGTATCGGCGGAAGCACTGGAGGAACAGCTGCAGGCATTCCTGCGGCAGTATCAAAAGGAGGAGGTGCGGCTGGAATTCAGGAATGTATCTTATGAGGAAAACGGTGTATTGTCGGAAAAACCTATCCTGTTGCTTCTTACTGATACGATCCTGTACTTTGAATACATCAAGGCAAAAAAGAAGGTCAAAATCGTGACGGAAAATATGGTGTACGAGTACCCGGATGCCATCAGCGGGCTGGAGGAGCGGATGCAGCCTTACGGTTTTGAGACGAGCTGCCGGGGCATCCTTGTAAACCTTAAAAATGTGGCAAAGACAAAGGGGTATGAGGTTGTATTAAAAAATGGCATGTCAGTGCCGCTGTCGCAGAAACGGGTGGCGCAGTTCAAGGAACGGCTCAATGAATACATCCATAACAGTGGGGAGTAGGGGAATGGAAAATTTAGTATATCCGTTTAGTTGTTTTCTGTCATGTGTGATCGTTGCCGGGTTGATGTTCCAGTTCATGGGTGACCGTTATGAGAAAGCCTTTGTAAATCCGTGGGTTTACCGGATTGCCGCCGCTGCCGCTGTGGTGATAGTGACGCTGGTAAACCTGAAACACAATACATGGTGGAATATGGCAGCAAATTTTCTGGTGTTCGGCATTGTCAGCTTTATCTTCTATGAGGATAAAAGCGGCAGGAGATATTGGCGGGTGCTGGAATTGGAATGCTTTTTTATGATGGTTGCGCTGTTTGAGGGTATTGGTGTATTTGGCATTGACCTATTGATGGATAAACTTTCACTCATGCCGGGAGATATGGTGATCAGAAACAGTATAGAGGTGGCATTTTCCAAGCTGGTGCTGATCTTCTTTTACTATGCCCTGATGAGGCGGCTGTGGAAAAAGGATTACAGGCAGAGTCGGACGCAGGTGATCCTTTACCTTGTTATGTTTTTATACAGTATAGTCAATTTTATTATCCTTGCAACAGCTGTCACAAGGAAAGCGGACTATTTCCTGCTCTGTGCAAATTTATGTTGTATCGTCTTTGCCAACCTGTACCTGTTTTATTCCCTGAAGGTGGAGGATGAAAAAAACAGCATGGAGTTCCAGATCGCCATGATGAAGCAGCAGGAGAGTATGCAGTTTGAGCATTATGAGAGGCAGAGGGAGAAATACGGAAGATCTATTGAAGTACTCCATGATGTCAGCAAGCATCTCCGCTCCATAGAGGAACTATATAAAGCAGGCATGACGGATAAGGCAATGGAATACACAAGGCAGATCGGGGGCATCCTGAAGCCTCTTGTGCCGGAGGAATATTCTGACAACCCGATGCTGAACATCCTCCTTGCGGACAGGAAGCAGGCGGCGGAGAGTATTGGCATCCGGTTCGTGGTAAGGGTGGAAAGCACAGGACTTGGGTTCATAGAGCCGGTGGACGTGACAACGCTCTTTGGGAACCTTCTGGAAAACGCAATGCAGGCTGTCCTGAAGTGCAGCGGGGAACGCTGTATTAAGGTGCATATCAGAAACTATAATGAGATGCTTTCCATCCGCATTGAGAACAGTGTGGAAAAGGAAGTAAGGATAAAGAACGGCAAACCGGTTAGCACAGACGGGAAAGGCACTGGCATCGGCTGCCTGAACGTGGAGAGGTGCGTGGAGAAATACGGGGGCAGCGTCCTCTATAAGAACGGTGACAGGAAATTTTACAGTGACGTGATCCTGAACCGGTAGGATGAATACCGTAAACCATAAGGGCAATTTAGGACAGTTTAGGGCTGATTTGGAGAAATAACATAAAAAATCTGTACTTCGGGGAAAAAATCTGTACCTCGGGATAAATGTATAGGATTTTACAAACAGATTACCGATAAGAAAAGTGACAGTGCAGTATATGCACAGAAGTGAAAAACGGATTTTAAGAACAGGATCAAGGAGGACAAAGTTATGTCAAAAATTACAGATTACAGTTTTTTATTTGAAAGTATGTTTGGAACAAAAAGCACAAGTATTATAGGTAACTTTCAGTTGTCGCAGTTAAACAGCAGTTCTATACAGTCACAGTTAAAGGCGGCGGGCATTGATACGAACAGCAAGCAATATAAGGCGGCAATAAAAGAAATGATGCAGGCAGGAAATGGTGCAATGTACACAAATATCCAGTGCATTAAAAATTCCATGAAATGTTACGATAAGGACGGAGATTTTATCAACCCCAGAAACGGGCTTGCCGGACTTGTATTGACGGATGAAAATGCAAGTCGTCAGAAACGTATCATTTCCATTTCGGAAAGCAGCAAAGACGAAATGTTTGAGTTGACGAAAAAAGAGTTTTTACAGGAAAACGGTGTTCACAATGGAGATACAACAAAGCGCAGGGATGTATATGACAATCTGTACAGAAAGACGGAGAAAAATGACCGATTAGCAGCGGGATATACTATGGAGCAGTATGAACGGGCATACAGAAACACATTTTATGCGGCGGTACGGGAAGCTGATCCTAAGTGGGAGCTTGGAAAGCCGATTCCGTCCGGCGCATTGGACGGCATTACAAGAGAAAGTATAGAAAGTCAGCTTGCCAAAAGTGGTAACAAACTTGTGAAAAGGTCATCTGTTTCAGGCAGTTCAATAGATTTGCAGATATAAAGTACATATTGGGGAGGGCGTACTACGTTTCATATAAATATGCGAGTGCAGTACGCTTTTCAATATGTGAGAAATGATAGGAATGTAAAGACTGTTTATTGGGGAGGTAGGTTTCATGAGCGTATCAGTAAGTGGTTTTGTCAGCAGCATAAAGAATGTTACCATTGCAACAACCGGAAAGGGAGAGCCGAACTGGTCTTACATACCATCTGCAGGGAAATCTAATAAATCGAAGGCGGAGTTTACCAGTGAAATCAAGGAACTGGCAAAAAGGGCAGCTCTGTCAACAAATAAAACAGAATCAGAATATATTTCCAGACAGGTGCTCCAGTTAAGGGCGGAATATTTATCTGATGTTGCACCGGACAGGAAGATGTTGTATCAACAGGCTAAAAATGCTATGAAAAATCAGAATAATAACCCTAAATGCAGAGGGATTGGGGAATTGACATTATTGGATTTTTTGGAGGCGGCTGATGGCAGGGGAAGCAGTCTTGCTGAAAAAAGGTTCGCATTGGCAGGTGGTGGCACGTTGACTTGCCCGATTTTAACAACGGGCGGTTATGGTGCTGTTATTGAATGCCAGGGTGTAAAAGCCCTGTCTAACACAGGCAACGGATGGAGCTATGAAATGACACCAGCAGAACTTGCTAAAAAAGATGAATTTTATTCTATCTATTGGACAGAGTATCGTTCTGTTAAGAACAGTGTAGGGGAAGAGCTTTCAGAACTGCCAGATTATCTGGAGGAGAAGCC
>CAJTVL010000153.1 GCA_910579425.1 uncultured Lachnospiraceae bacterium
TTCTCCCCCATACTCATTGCTGATATGCCAGCATTTCACATGGGGATTGCTGCCATAGCGCTCTGCAAGCTTTCCTGCCAGAGCTGCCGAATATTTCTGAAAAACCGGAGAGTTGGGACATGCATTGTGCCTGTGCCCGAACTTGTGATGCCTTCCCTCATAATCTGTCCGCTCTACCTCCGGGTATTTCGCCGCCATCCATGCCGGAAGGGCTCCCGTTGATGTTGCCAGCACAATCTCATAATTTTCCCTGCTGAGCATGTCAACCATATCATCCAGCTCTGAAAAGTCGTACCGATCCTCCGCCGGCTGGATTTTGGCCCATGAAAATACATTGATTGTGGCACTGTTGATGCGGGCGTCCCGAAACATCCTCATATCTTCATCCCAGATTTCTCTGGGCCACTGATTCGGATTATAGTCCCCTCCATACAAAATCCCGTTAAATGTCTTCATCTTCCACCTCATTTCCGCGCGCTGTCACGCGCTTTTTACAGGAAATCACTCAAAGTTTTTCAGCGTATTTCCCGTTTACTCCTGTTCTAACCTGCAGCCCCCTTTGGCTGCTTTCCTCCTATTATACTCTATCCGCAATGGAGAGTCCAACAGAGTTTTAAAAAGCTACGGATATGACTTTGCCTGTCATCCTTATTTAATAAGAGGGAGCCTTTGGGCTCCCTCTTATCTCTTATTTTACATAAGAAAAGTTGACAAGACGTGTTGTCCGCCTATCTCTTCATCCGAACCGTCTTAACCTCAAAGGCTCCAAACGCCAGCGTCATCTCTCCGTTCTCCACAGGAATTTCTTCCCTCACATTTTCCAGCATGTCGCACAGGTAGGCCCTGCTGCCCAGCGCACACCTCACCTTAGCGGTAACTGCCGCCTTTTTGGACTCATACAGGCGCAGGATCACATCGCCGCTACCATCCTCGGCAGGCTTCATGGTATCCAGGATCACATTGGCCTGATCAATCCCAGCCGCGCTGAAAGTCTCCAGGGCCCCTGCGTAAATCTCAGGCTTCACATTCAGCTCATAGCCCTGCCTTACCACATCGCTGTCCGCAAAGCTGCCCTCCCAGGCGGTAAATCCATAGGTAAAATGATGTACCCGGTTGTCCGCCTGCATTTCCGGACATGCGCTCGCACGCAGCAGACTGAGTTCCAGCGCATTCCCATTCATGCTGATGCCGTACTTACTGTCATTGAGCACTGCCGCTCCATGTACCCCGTCGCAAAAAGCGCTGTAATGATGGTTGCACACTTCAAACCGGTCTTTGTCATAGGGCCTGGAACGGTGGGCTGGACGCTCCATATAACCAAACTGGATTTCGTTAATGCCGTTTTCGGCGTAAACATTCACCGGGAAACAGGCTTTGAGCAGGCGGTGCAGCTCTTTCCAGTCGATCTGCGTATCAAAGTTCAGTCTTGTGCCCTCCGCCTCCAGGCGGATGTACTGCACGAGAGAAGAATTACCGATCCGGCCGCTCACCTTCAGCACGCCCTCTAAGCCCTCCGAAACCACTTCCACCTTCGCTTCCCTCAGCGCTTCTATCTCCTGATGGATATAATTGGAGTCAATATCCCAGGCGTCAAACAATCGGGGCACATCCTTATACAACCGGAAACGGTTCATAGGCTCTGCGGCAAACTCTCTGCCTGAGCTTTTGAGCACAAAAGAGACTACCTCGCCCCGGTCATTTACCACTGCCTTCACCCGGTTATTTTCCATCACAAAGCTTTCCCCTTGCTTCCTTACCGTTACCTGCTCCGCGCTTACAGGGGCAGATTTTCCGGCTTCCGCAAGGACAACTCCGGCTTCTCCGCAGGCGTTTCCGGCTTCCGCCGGAATGAGGGAAACCCCTCCGCAGGAAGGAATCGTTACCAGCGCCTTCACCGCATAGCCGCCGGGATTCCCGGCGCTTTCCCCTTCCTCCGCACTCTGCACCGGCACAGGCAGCCCTTCCAGAGTCCTGGCCCCGCCGCTAAACCGCTCCGGCAGCTCCACCAAAGCCGTTCTCTCAAAACTCAGAGAATTAAATACCGTCACCGCCTGCTCATTGGAAAGGTCGGTGAGGACGGCAAAGGCCTTTTCCTTCATTTCAGCCGCGCCCTTCCGGATTTCTTTATGGGCTTTCTCCGCCTCCACATAGACACGGGCAATGCTGGAGCCGGGAAGAATGTCGTGGAACTGATGCAAAAGCACCTCCTTCCAGAGAGCGTCCGCCCTGGAAAGCTGATACTTCATCCCCTTATTCATAGCCAGGCAGCTCCACATTTCCATTTCCCTCATAGCCAGCTCACTGAGACGGTTGTTCTGCTTAATCATAGCCTGAGAGGTATAAGTCCCTCTGTGGGCGCTGAAATACAACTCTCCCACATAAGTGTTCACCGGGCCGCCCTGCTGCTCCATATCATGGAAGAATTCCGCGGGGCCTGCCATCTTCACCTTGACGCTGCCCTCCAAATCCTCCTGGCGCTTTGCGTATTCCACATAATCCCTTGCCGGGCCGCCGCCTCCGTCTCCGTAGCCATAGGGCATCAGGAATGCATCCAGATCCTGAAGCTGGGTGCGCTCCTTCCAAATCCGGTTTGCCTCTATGGGGTCTGTGCGGTAGGTGTAGCTGGTGGGAAGGAAGGATACGATCTGAGAGCCGTCCATCCCCTGCCAGGTAAAGTAATGATAAGGGAACTGCTCCCCTTCATTGTAAGACCAGAAAATCTTCTGGGTCACCAGATACT
This sequence comes from uncultured Lachnospiraceae bacterium, assembly GCA_910579425.1. GTDB lineage: Bacteria > Bacillota > Clostridia > Lachnospirales > Lachnospiraceae > Suilimivivens. Next base: position 2,741 of record CAJTVL010000153.1, read on the forward strand.
TTACGCCGCAGCCCTTTAAGATCTGAGGCAGGGCTGCCGTGTACCCGAAGGTGTCGGGAAGCCACAAAATCTCGCTGTCTACGCCAAATTCTTCCTTATAATAACGCTTTCCGTGGACAAGCTGCCTGATCAAAGCCTCCCCGCTTGCCATATTGGTGTCAGGCTCCACCCACATAGCGCCGTCTGCAATCCACTGTCCGCCCTTTATTGCCTCCTTAATCCTGGCAAAAAGCTCAGGGTAATATTTTTTGCACATTTCATAAGAAGCCGGCTGGCTCTGGATAAACTTATATTCCGGGTATTCCTCAATCAGCCGAAGCTGGGCAGCAAAGGTTCTCTCCGTCTTGCGATAGGTCTCAGCCATGGGCCAGAGCCAGGCAAGATCCAGATGGGCATTTCCCACCGCATAAAAAACAGGGGCTGTGGAACCGTTCTTTGCCTCCATCACCGGGCGCAGCGCCTCTCTGGCCTCCTTGTAGGACGCAATCCGCCCCTCTCTTGGCTGCTCGAAGTCCGCAATCAGGGTAAACTGCTGCAGCGCCTTTGCAATCCTGGCAGCCCGAAGAGAGTTTTCCTCCAAAGTGGTGAGAAGCATACTCAGGGTTGACACATCCATGTAGAGCTGATAAGCCTCCTCATTCCAGATGCCGTAGGTGCATTTTCCCAGAACCCTTCTCTTTCCTTCCTCCGCCCCATCCCTGTAAGCGCCGGGCAGAACCGGCCCTGTAGCACAGCCTCCGGTGGGGGCTTCCGGTATAAAATGTCCCGCATAGGTTTCCATCAAAAGGTCAAAGTGTTCCCCCTTCTTTCCGCAGGCGCTCAGTACATTATCCTCCATAAAGTGATGGGGTTCATACACCCACGAAGCCCGGTAAGTCCCAAAGGCTTTCCCGTTCACGAACAGGGCGGACTCCCCGTCCGGCTTTAAATCCATCACAATCCGCTGGCCCTGGGCCCTTTCAGGAAGAGTTATGGCGCCTTTAAACCAGGCGTACTCCCACTCCCTTCCCCAGGTAAAGCCGGGACCAACCGGAGCAAAATCCCCCTCCTGCGCCTCCTGGGGCGTTAAATATTCCATGGTGGTAAAAGCCTCCCATGAAATCTCCCCCAAAGGCTCATAAAAATCATCCTTCAGGGTGCGTATCCAGTGCTTCACCCTGTCCTGCCATTCCGAATGCATCAGTTTCATCTTTTCCTCCGTTTCCGCGCTATGCACTTATCAGTTTGTGCTGTTATAATTTCATTATAAAAACGCAAAAGGAAAAGTCAACATAGCAACTTCATATCAAGTTGAAGGACAACCCGTTTACTTTTTCGAGTTTTTCCTGTAAAGTAAACTTACATGCGCCGCTGACGCGGCGCACCACCACGGCATGAAAGGAGCAAGCCCAAATGTCAGGCAACAATACACGTCCTATGTATGAACTGATTCAAAACGACATTATTTCAAAAATTCAGTCCGGCGCTTATGCGGAGGGCGAGAGGGTTCCCAGCGAGCAGGAGCTGATCCATACCTGGAAGGTCAGCCGTACCACGGCTGCCAAAGCGCTTACGGAGCTTTCTTTAAACGGCTATATCCACCGCATTCAGGGAAAAGGTTCTTTCGTCAACCCGTTAGGGAGCCATCTTTCTCCGCGAAAATACTTGAACCTTCCGGCAGTCAATGAGGGAGCCCCGAAATTTCCCCGCAAAGTAGGCGTCATCATTCCCAACTATTACGACTATCACTCCGGCAACATCATCCGCGGCATTATGGACACCCTCTCCTTTCCCTCCTATTTTGTCACCATTACCCACGGTTGCAACAGACAGGAGGAAGAGCATGCCCTGAATTACTTTTGGGAAAGCGGATATTACGGCATCCTGCTTTTCCCGGTTGATTTTGAATTTTACAGCGACATCATTTTACAGATGACCCTGAACAAATATCCGCTGGTTCTTATGGACCGCGTCTTTCCCGGTATCCATTGCATGTCTGTCACCTGCGACAATCACAAATGCTGTGAGCTGGGTATCTCGCACCTGATCGCTCTGGGGCACAAAAAGATTGCTTTTATCGCTTACACCTCCTGCCGGGAGCAGGTGACACGCCTGCGCATGGACAGTTACCTGACGATCATGGCCTACCATGGACTTCCCGCAATCCCCTTTGAGAATTTTTTCCTGTCGGATCTGGCTGCCTCCATGCAGGAAAATTTTTTGCGGCAGGTCAGGCAAAAAGCCATCACTGCCGCAATCGCCTCCAATTCCAATGCCGCCTTAGAGCTCTACCGGCTCTGCGCCCGGGACGGCATCCGAATCCCCGAGGATCTTTCTGTTTTATGTTTTGACCACCCTAACTTTTTCAGATCGCCCTCCGGTAACTTTTTTACTTACCTGGAACAAAATTCTTTCGATATGGGAAGAGAAGCGGCGCTGCTTCTGCATCAGGTTCTCTCCGGGGAGAAAAATCCTGACCGGGAGCAAGTTGTCCTACAGCCCGGATTAATGGTAAACGAGTCTACAAGAGCGTTGGAAGAGGAATGAGGGACGGCCAGTGTCCGCCTCTATTTCCACTGCGTAGTTACGCAGAAGCGGCTCTGCGCCCTGCCATCCGCTACGGCCGCCGGCCATGCAATGCCATACACCTTTTCCGTCACTCCCTGATGGTTGCTGTGGTCGTATTCCCTGATCTCAATGCTTCCCTCCAGGCCCTCAACCTCCACCGTACAGGTTCCCTTTTCAGTTTCTAGCAATACCTTATTTCCCTCTGCTACAGGCCGGATCTGGGTGATCAGATTTTCTCTCGCTCCCGCTCCCTTTGCCTGGTCAAAGGTAAAGCAGTCCCTGACCAGAAGCTTACCTGTCTCCGTATCAAAGTGAAACTCCCTTTGCAGCTCCTTCAAAGCCCCTTCCGGATAAGCGCCATGCATTTCGATACACACCCTGCCGTCTGAATCCGCTGAAAACCGGCTGCAACCGTACTCCTTGCCAGTTCCCTGCCCCTCACCTCCAATCACAGGCACACTGTGCCCAAAGGAATTGTTGCAGAGAATCTGATACCGCTTTTCACTAAAATAATCCCTGGTATACTCTCCCGCTCCCAAGTCCGTCAGGAACATTTCTCCTCTCCCCTCATAGATAAAATGTCCCACGTCATTGTGGTTGTGGGGTTCGTCATTGTGACCGCCCTTGCAGGCAAAGCTCACTTTCGCCCCAGAATGGGCGATATACCACTGAGCCGAGGGCAGGATATAGGCTTTGGGCCTCTCGAAAGCGCCCTCCTTTCGATCAGAAGCTTCCAGTAGTGCGAGAAATCTTCTTGTCTGAATCAGATCCATTTTCAGCGCGGCAAACCGGTAACAGGTATCGGAATGAAGGGAGCCGGCCTTGCTCATATCCGGGAATAAGGCGGCGGCCAAAGCTTCCTCC
>CAJTVL010000154.1:0-3928 GCA_910579425.1 uncultured Lachnospiraceae bacterium
AACTCTTTGGGCTAAACATCGGCTGACATATGTATAATTGATACGGGATTTTAGGATTGAAGCATCCGCCGCACAAAGTCGCAAAGGCTGCAAATCCCGGCGCATTATCGTCTGCGGCCCCTGATACTGGCCAACCACGGCAACATCCACCATCCCGTATATACAGGAGATCATAGAGCTTCCAAAGGCGGCGCCAAGATACCTAAAGTAAAGTTTTTTATACTTCCCTGCGTTAAATTCTTTTCCAAAATAACCCTCCGTTCTTGCCCAATATGTGAATTTTGGTACAAACACAATATTTACAGTACAAATTTCACTCGTCCTATCTGAACTTACTCATTCGCCGGGACAGGTTGTCTGAATATTTCGCCAGTAATTTCATTGCAAGTTCTCTTTCCGATGCATCCATATCCTCAAAGGCTGCTATTTCTTCCGCAAGAACCAGATCAACCGTTTTTTGGGAAAACGCTTCGCCTTTTTCCGTCAGTGTAACATACTTATGACGTTTGCCGTTGTAATCCCCAACCTCAATTAAGCCGTCATCCACCATCTTTTTCAAGGCAGAATGGACAGTCTGCTTTGGCTGGTATATAAAACTGCAGATATCTTTTTGGGTGACTTTTTCTTTCGACTGGCGTATGTAATATAATATCCAAAAAGCACAATCAGATAGACCAAACGACTTGGCGGCAGCCCGGTAGATTTCCTCATATCCATTGATGGTTGCATTAAAGGTAACAAGAACTTCTTTTGCTGTATACATAGCTTTTCCTCCTATCAGTCCGAAAAAAGACTTATCTTACCTCATATTTTTATAGCTTTCAAGAGAGTTCACAGAAAAATAACAATTTCCCGCACTCTCTGGGGAAGTGGTTCTTCTCCTGTCCTCTGTCTTTCCCTTGTTTAGGGATCTCTTGCTTTCACACAACAAAATTCCAGCACACCTCATGCCCTGTTCTTCTTCACTTCTCCAGTCTGGCCATGGCCGTGGCATATTTTTCTGCAATCCCCGCATAGTTCCGGAATAAGTCTCCCTTGGTATCTGTACAGAGAAAACTCATTCCGCTTGCGCAGGCATATTCGATACAGGGATAGCGAAAGTTCGCCGTTTTACCGACACCGGCAACGCCGATCATCAGAAGGTGGATGTCGCCGGGATCAATCAGGGCCGTGACGCCGCTATGGGAAAACTTTCCGCCCACCACGATGCCCTGGGTTTCCGGCAGGTTCTTTCCCTGCCTCCACAGCTTCGGTTCGTATGGGACATGGGAGTAGGTCTTTTTGATCTCCATATCTGCAACAAAGCGGGCGGTTCCATACTGCCCGCCCCCACAGTTTTGGATTTGATCCCGTCCAGGTTGTAGTGGCTGGACAGAAAGGTGACCAGCCCCAGCCCCGCACAACGCCACATAGCTGTGTTCCCCCCATCCGTTCTTGTGCAGAGAGATATGCAAGAGCATATCTATGAAGGCCTCGAACACAAAGACCTCACTGCTTTTTCCGTTCCGGTTAAAAATAGTCATGTTGTAAAATTCAAAATCCACAATATGTATCTGCTTATGGTTCTGCCAAAGGTCATCGCGCAGCCGGTCAACATAATGGCTCCATCCCCGCCGCATCATCAGCAGATTTCCCCCATACAGATCCTCTATCAGAAGCTTATCTTTTGCGGCAAGACGATGATGGATGGAGACCGCACAGCACAGTGGCTCCCGGGAAAGCTGCAGTCCCGCGCAGTTCCGTAAGCTTAATTTGCCAGTCAATCAGCAGCGAGAGCGGCCGCACATTCCAGAGAATTTGTCAACCCTTTTTTTACATAAAAATGGTTAGACCTCATAAAAAGATTTCCAAACTATAACTTCAACACATATCAAGCGGCCATTCTTCATAACCCCTTACCCCTTCTGCAAGCCGTTCCAGTCCATCTTCCAACCGGCTGCGTGAGCAGGCGATATTCATTCTTATAAATGAACTTCCATTTTCCCCATACTGTTTTCCCTCCGACAAATACAATCCCGTATGCTCTCTCAAATATTGTGTAAATTCACCCGCAGACCCATGCATTTCCCGGCAATCCAGCCACAAAAGATAGGTGGCCTGTGAAGGAACCAGCCTGATATGCAAATCCTCTTTCTTCAAAAAATTTTCCACAAAATTTTTGTTTTCTTGGATATACTCTCTTAAAGAATCCAGCCACGCCTCCCCTTTCATAAAAGCAGCCACAGCCGCCTCCACCGCAAAGGAATTCGGTTCTGCCACCTCATCCGTATTCAGTCCCCGCCACACCTTATGCCGCAGGTTGGGATTTGGAACGGCCACTGCTGCTGTCTGCAGTCCAGCCAGATTAAAGGCTTTCGTGGGAGCCATGCAGGTAATGCTGGTATTCTTACAGTTTTCTGAAACCGAGGCAAATGGGATATATTCCTGACCGGGACTGGTCAGATCACAATGGATTTCATCGGAAATCACGGTCACATGATATTTCCTGCACAACTCACCAACCTGCTCCAGTTCCTCTCTGCTCCAGATTCTTCCCACCGGATTGTGGGGATTGCATAGGATCATCAGCGTGGTCTGAGGATCAGAAAGTTTTCGTTCCAGATCCTCAAAATCCATCCGATAGGTGTTTCCGTCATATCGTAACGGGCTTTCTGCAATGTTCCTTCCGTTATTTACAATGGAATTGAAGAAAATATTGTAAACCGGCGTCTGAACCAAAACATTTTCTCCCGCTGTCGTCAGCTTACGCACCATACTGGAAATAGCAGGAACCACTCCCGTACAGAAAACAAGCCACTCCTTTTCCATGGAAAAATGATGCCGTCTCTCCCACCAGCCCATATATGCCTGATACCATTCTTCAGGCACAATGGAATAGCCAAATACGCCATGGGCTGCCCTTTCCCTGATTGCCTCCTGAATTTCCGACGCTGTCTGAAAATCCATATCTGCCACCCACATAGGCAGTTCCTGCTCTTTCACATCCCATTTCAGTGAATGGGTATTTCTCCTGTTGACAGGTTCATCAAAATTGTAAGGCATATTGCACCTCCAAACTTTCTATCGTATTTATTCCAAATAAAATGTCACCGTCACATCCCCGTTTCCAAGGGCCTCTTCCCAACCCGTCAGATCATCAATATGTCCCAGCCTTGTATAGCTCCAGGAATTAGAGCCGTAAAATATAACAATCTGGTTTCCGTTATACAAGACAATATCTCCGGCATGGGTTGTGGTCTGACTGTTGTCTACAGGAAGACTGGTTCCCAGAGGGCCTACCTTTTCAAAGCCGGAATAGTCGCTCATTTGAAGCACTACCGGACTTTCCCGCATCATATCCACCAAAGCAGATACTGCCGCGTTCTCTTCCAATGTGGCTGAAAATATCGTATCACCAACCTGTACCTTCATATTCATCACTGCATTCTCCTCTCCATCATTTTGGATATCTGTTTCCATTCCACCTGCTTCATTCATTTCTGTTTCCTGTACAGACTTTGCTTCACTTATATTTGCCGCTGATTCTGCCGTGCTTCCTGTTGAATCAGAAACAGATCTCTCCTGTATGTTTTCTGTTCCAACTGTCTCCGGTGCTGAGATTGAAGCGCCAGCCTGCCCGTTGTCCTCTCCGCATGCAGTTAGAGAAACCAAAATGATCATAGCCCTCAATAAAATCCATATTCTTCTCATATTCAACCATTCCTCTATCAACATTTTCTGTTTGATGATAATAAATTTATCTGGAAATTGCCCGTATAAAAACAAGGATTCCAAACAAGCTTAAAGCTGCCCCGAAAATCCGGTTCATCTTCCGGAAACTTTCTGTCCTTTTCTTTCTTCTGGCAAAAGCAACCACAGCGGTCAGTCCTCCCCACCAGAAATAGGTTCCGATAAATACTCCTAAAACCACCAGCCAGCCATTTTTTCC
>CAJTVL010000154.1:4028-5844 GCA_910579425.1 uncultured Lachnospiraceae bacterium
GTCTTCTGTTTTCTTCCCATTTTAAGTTCTTTAAAACTTTATCCGACTCTCTTCGCCAAAGAATGATTCCAATCGGTATTACAACGGCCTCTGCCAGTACAAATACCAGCCAGATCAACGTCAGATTTCCAAAATGAGAGAAGGCTGCAATAAATACCACCGGCAAAACCACCTGCCTGCCCAACGTAAGCAGCATGCTCTGTACTCCCAGTCCAAGCCCCTGAAATGCTGCCGAGTAAATAAGACATACATTGGAAAGGAGATGGCTTACTGCCAAGATCCGAAGTGCCGTTACACCGATGGAAAGCATTTCCGCAGAAGCATCAAACAATAACAGCACCCATTCCGGAAAAACCTCCATTATCAGGAAAAATATATCATATAATCCCAAAATCCAGCATTTTCAATAATTATAGCCGCCAAGTGTAGGAATAGTCAAGAAGTAGACTGCTCCTGAACACTCCCAATGACTGCTTTTACCTCTAAGTCATCCATTCGTGAAGAGAGGGAAGCGACAGATTCTTTGGTCCACGTATACCACTGTTTTGTCACAGCACTATACTCGGCATGATCTCCTGTATCAAGAGCATCTGCAAAAGAGCCAGAAGCCATATCATCTGTAACAGGGAGATTATCAAGGTCTTTTTTCAAACACTTAAAGCCTTTGACAAATCTGTCTGCACTTCCTGACCCAACATAAGGAATCTTGGTTATGCTGACCAACTCAATAGTGTTCTCCGTTTGACTCATATTCTACTCCTCTTTTCAAAAATATAATTTGCAGTCACGCCGATAACGCACGACACAAGAATGGCATAAAACAAAAACGCCAGCCCTCCGCAACTAAACAGAATGACCAGCGCAAATGTCAAAGCCACTATAAAGACCAAGATCGACAGCGCAACCAACCGGAAATTTTTCATCACTTACCCTCTGTCTTATTGTACTGAGCCGAACTGATTCCCAGAAGAACCCCCAGGAAAGTGTCAACAGCCGTGATCGTGCCGACTACCTGCTCTCCGCAGGGCAGTCCCCAGATTCCTGCCAGTGCGAAATATAAAGTGCCGGCTGCCGGAAGCAGATACTGTGCGATCCATTTCAAAGTGTCGTAGGTTTTGTTACTCATGCTCATAATTTTATTCCTCCTATTTTCTTGATTGCATTAACTCTGCAACTTTTTCTGTTTCATGCATGGGAATCGTTATCAGCATATCCATCTTTGGTTTTACCTCGGTATGCATATACCCATTGCCTCCCAATTCCTCATAGTCCTCAAACATGCTCCAAAAAGAAGATGCCTCCATTTCAGTCCATTCCTGTTTTGGATTCTTTTCTTTGCTGGTATAATATTGGAAACATGTCAACAGCCGGTTGAACATCTTGCTGAGTTCTCTTTTACGATTCGATTCCTCCATGCGGTTAAGTTGTTCAGCCTGTTTTCTCTGCCCCTTTTCCAACTCCGAAATCGAATCTGTGAATTGCTTCTGCATATCAAGAGATTGTTGCCGCCATACCGGATAGTTTTTGGCCTGGTCAATCACTTCTTGCATTTGTTCTCGTTGCTGTCGCTCCTCCTCATATTTTTTTGTCGTGTATTCTTTGAATTTCTTCCAGAGCTTAAATAAGAAGACAACCGCAATTCCAAACGCAATCACTTGGGACAGGGTAATGTCTCCAAAAAGAATGATAAACTGCTCCATTGGAACCACCTCCCTATTTTTGTTTATCAGTTATCAAAAGCTTCTTGTTTACGACAGTAACCGTCTTATCAAACAAGTCTTCATACAGCGTTATAAGATTTTTTCGTTGTTGTCTT
>CAJTVL010000155.1 GCA_910579425.1 uncultured Lachnospiraceae bacterium
ACGGCGGAGGCTCCATTGCTTCCAGCGGATGCGGTCCCACCAGCTTTGCCATGATCGCAAGCTACCTGACAGGGACAACCATAACTCCGGTAGATGCTGTTTCCTGGTGTGGAAATTCCTATTATAAGCCGGGCGTGGGAACCTACTGGTCCTATTTCGGGGCGGCGGCATCTCATTTCGGATGCGGTTCCGTTACCCAGACCACGGATGCCAATGCAGTGCTGAAGGCATTATCCGAGGGGCATCCCGTCATCAGCTCACAGCGGGCGGGACTATTTACAAGCGGTGGGCATTTCATCGTCCTCCGGGGAGTCACTGCCAATGGGAAGGTTCTGGTGAACGACCCCAACGACAGCGCTTCCAAGAACTATATCAACCGGGAATTTGACATGATGTCCGAAGTCCATGCTACCTCTAACGCATACTGGATTTTTGACAAGAAATAGAAAGGAGAACCTATGAGCAGAAAAAAATTAATTCTATCCATTTTTCTGATGGCTGCACTTGTATCGGTTGGCATTATTTTGCCAGCCTTGCACCGGGATCAGGATTCCAGAAAGCCAGAAGGTAAGAAACCGATTCCAACTACGGAAAAGACAAAGAAATCATCGCCGATAAAAGAAGTCTCTTCTCTTCCGGAATTGCAGTATCTGGGGTTTGAAGATCTGGAGACCTTTCTCCCTCTTATCCAGATAGATGATTTAAAAGCACAGGTGGCTTCTTATTTACAGGAGGCAGGATATATAAATATCGCATCCGTAACCTTCCTTGTAGATGAGACCAGTTATCCCTCCAATGGAGAAACCCTGTTTCAGTTTTCTTTATCAGATGGCAGCAAGCTTCCTGTAACCAGCCTTACTACCGACGGGACATTTACATTCGGAGAGGAAAAGCGACAGATCCCATCATCAGACACCGCATATACGCGTATTTATACACGCCAGACGGATGATTTCCTTCCTTCCGTAATAACGGAGGAGATTGAAGCCATGCAGGAAGGCGGGTATGCAGATACGGAAAGTAGTGATATAGGAAATTCTGTGGGAACCTATACCGCAGGTGAAACTGACGGTCACACAGCAGGCAATACGGAAAGTACCGATATCAACTATGTCACAAACCATGCAGAGGAGGTGACGCCATGAGCAGCACGGAAGAACAGCAGGTCGCTTTGATCCCCCGCAACTTTATGGAACGCGGTACTTTCATGGGCGGGATGTTCAAGATCCGTAATGCCATTGAAGGGGCTGTGCTTGCAGCCGGGATCGGGATTCCGGTTGTCCATCTGCCCCTGTCGCTGACCACGCGAATCATTATCTTATGCATGACTTCCCTTCCGGCCGCCATGGTTGCCCTCATCGGAATTGGCGGGGAAAGCTTGACTGCATTTTTGATGAATGCTCTCCGGTTCGTGAAAAACCGTAGGATCATCTACCGTTCTGACGTCATGCCGGATTACCGAAAACGGAGACAGCATGCAAGGAACCGGGAGCCTAAGAGCCAGAAACGAAAAAAGAACAGAGGAAACACAAAGCAGGGTGCTGCTGTGAAAACAAATTGTAGCAATTGTACCTCTGAAGGAATTACAGACCAAGATTCTCAATTAGACGCTTTGGATGCCGGACATCTCAGCCGGAAAGCCAGAAAAGAAGAAGCTGTGCGCAGGAAAATAGAGAAGAAACAGGAACGCCGGATCTACGATACTTCCACCAGCAGCGGCATCAAAAGGCAGGCAAAAGAGGATATCCGAATCCTAAAAGTAGAGCGGAAACTGGCGAAGAACGCACAGGCTCAGGCGCTTAAAGATGCAAAAAGAGAAAAGGCTGCACGCGAACGGCAGAGGAAGGATGAGAAAAAGGAAGCCGTCCGCGCAGCCAAGTATAAGAAGAAAGAAGCATTGAGGCTGGCGAAGTATGAACAGCAGGAAGCCGCATGGCTTGAAAAGGAAGCAAAGAGGGAGGCTGCCTACCGGAAGAAACATCCGGACAGCCCGCCTTCCTCCCCGGCGAAAAAGAAGAAACGGAAATACCAGACATTGGAGGATTACCTGCCTGTTGAAAAAATTGCCAACGGTATCGTCTATACGACAGACCACCGTTACGTCAAGATTCTGGAGATTGAACCGATCAACTTCCTGTTAAGAAGTGCCAGAGAACAGCAGAGCATTATTTACAGCTTTATTTCTTATTTAAAGATCAGTCCTGTAAAGTTTCAGATTAAGATGATCTCCAAAAAAGCAGATATCAACCGGCACTTAGAGCAGTCTGCAAGAGAGCTGGAACGGGAATCTGACCCCAGATGCAGGGAACTCCAACGAGACTATATTCAGTTCGTGCGGCATTTAAGCTCCAGGGAGGCCGTATCCCGCCGCTTTTTTCTTATCTTCGAGTATGAGCCGTTCAATGTAAACCGGAAGACGGAAGAAAAAGAAATCCTGGCAGCACTGGAGACGGCGGCGCAGACGGCAAAGACCTTCCTCTATCAGTGCGGCAACGATATAGTCTCGCATGAAAATGAGGATGAGTTTACTACGGATGTGCTCTATACGCTCTTGAACCGGACACTGTGTACCGACAGGCCTCTCCCGGAACGGATCACCGAAGTATTGGGACAGCGCATGGCGGAGGGCAAAGACGTGGATGCCATCCACTGCAATACATTTACCGCACCGGAATCCCTGGATCTGAAGCACAGCAATTATGTAAGGATCAACGGGCTTTACCATACCTACCTTATGGTTCCGTCAGACGGCTATAAGAATAAGGTCACTCCCGGCTGGCTCTCCCTCCTCATCAACGCGGGGGAAGGGATTGATATTGACTTCTACCTGCATAAGCAGCCGAAGGATAAGATCCAGCAGCGTCTGGGACAGCAGATCCGTATCAACCGCTCCAAGATCAAGGATGCCTCAGATACCAATTCGGACTTTGACGACCTGGACTCCGCGATCCGTTCCGGCTATTTCCTAAAAGCCGGGCTTGCCAACAATGAGGATTTCTATTATATGAATCTGCTCATTACCATTACGGCGTTAGACGTAGAGGAACTGCAATGGCGGATTCAGGAGATGAAGAAATTGTTGATTTCCCAGGACATGGACTTACGGTCCTGCTATTTCCTTCAGGAACAGGGATTCCTTTCTTCCCTGCCGCTGGCTTCCTTAGATAAGAAGCTCTATGAGCTGTCCAAGCGGAACGTGCTGACTACCGGGGCTGCAAGCTGTTATCCATTTACCAGCTACAGTATCTGCGACGATAACGGCATCCTGTTCGGAGTCAATAAGCATAATAATTCGCTGGTCATTGCGGATATCTTCGATTCCAAGCAGTATAAGAACTCCAATATCTGCATCCTGGGCTGTTCCGGAGCCGGAAAGACCTTTACCATGCAGACCATGGCGCTCCGGATGCGCCGGAAAAGCATTCAGGTATTTATCATCGCACCTTTAAAGGGGCATGAGTTCTACCGCGCCTGTAAGAATGTAGGCGGGGAATTTATCCAGATCTCCCCGGCCAGCCGGAGCTGTATCAACATCATGGAGATCCGAAAGGTCGATAATTCCGTCAATGAACTGCTGGACGGCCCAACGCTGGATGCCTCGGCGCTTGCTTCCAAGATTCAGAAGCTGCATATCTTTTTCAGCCTGCTGATCCCGGATATGAACCACGAGGAGAAACAGCTTTTAGACGAAGCTTTAATTAAAACCTATGCCAGAAAAGGAATCACTCATAAGAATGAATCCCTGTTTGACCCGGAACATCCTGGCCAGTATAAGGAGATGCCGATTCTGGAGGATGTCTATGATATCCTGATGGAAAGCCGGGATACGAAACGGCTGGCGCACATCCTGAACCGCCTGGTGCACGGTTCTGCATCTTCCTTTAACCAGCAGACCAACGTAGACCTGACCAATAAATACACGGTGTTGGATATCTCGGAGCTGACCGGCTCCAGCGACCTCTTAACGGTCGGCATGTTTGTTGCGCTGGATTATGTCTGGGATAAGGCGAAGGAAAACCGGACGGAAGAAAAAGCAATCTTCGTGGATGAAGTATGGCAGTTAATCGGCGCTTCCAGCAACCGTCTGGCGGCAGAATTTGTTCTGGAGATTGCCAAGATCATCCGCGCCTACTCAGGAGCCGGGATCTTCGCCACCCAGGACTTAAATGACTTCTTTGCTTTAGATGACGGCAAATATGGAAAAGGGATCATCAATAACTGCAAGACCAAGATCATCCTGAACATGGAGGATGAGGAGGCTCAGAGGGTGAAGCACATTCTTCATCTCTCTGAAACAGAGGTCATGAACATTACACATTTTCAAAGGGGGAATGGCTTAATCTCAACCAACAACAATAACATCACCGTAGAGTTTAAAGCTTCTGCACTGGAAAAGGAACTGATCACCACCGACCGTCAGGAACTTTTAGAGATCCTGGCACGCCAGAAACAGAAGGCAGGTTAATTCTATGGGGACAGATTCAAATACAAAGCAAAACAGATTCTATTCTTTTTCAGCACAACATTTGCAGATCTGGAAGATCCGCGGTCCGCCAAATATAGAGAATGAATGGTCATATGAAGAACAGAAGGCTGGTAAGAACCATCTTTCGACCAATACAACTAAATAATCCGTAGATGAAGCAGCTGATATGGCTGCTTTTTTCTTTGCCATCTTACGAGGGGAATCTGCCAACGGTGGATCCCGTAGAGATGGCAAAATTTTATTTCCAAGGAGGTAACCTATGTTACAAAAAGCAAAACACCTTACAAAGCGGCTGTCTGCATTTCTGCTGGCAGTCCTTGTTACCGCAGGCACCTGCCTCTCCGGCAGCGTCCCTGTCCATGCCGCAGACGGCACCATCCAGTACCAAGCCGGAGCTTCTATCAAATACGGAAGTTATTCTACTTCCCGAATGACCTTTGACGGCAGCAACACCGCTTACTGCGTAGAGCCGTTACAGCCTACGCCCTCATCCGGGACTTATGCTTACACCCTACTTGGCAATGACTCCCCCATCCGGAAAGCATTATATTACTTAAACGGCGGATACGGGTATGACAAGCATATCAAAAACCAGTATCTCGGCGGCTGGTCCGATGATAATTCCTATGTCATCGGGCATCTGGTTGTCGCTTATATCTATGCAGGCTATACTTCAGACAGCGGCGCCTTCCATGGTGCGCCTCAGAATTATATTGATAAATCTGTGGAAATAGCAAATGCCATCAAGGGGCTTCCTGATCCTCCGGCAACCTTCAAGGCTTTCATCGTTCCGGGCAATAACGACCAGACCTTAGTTGGAAGCTGGTATCAGGTCCCCTACGGTTACATAGAGCTTCACAAGGCATCCGCAAATGCTGCCGTCTCTAACGGGAATAGCAATTATTCCTTAAAAGGTGCGGAGTATGGCATTTATAAGGGAGAAAAACTGGTTGGAAAACTGACCACTGACCAGAACGGTTACGCAAAATCCGGTGAATTAGAATCCGGAAGCTATACGGTCAAGGAGCTGAAGGCGTCCAAAGGCTACATTATTGATGTAACTGCCCATAATGTGACGGTAGAGCCAGAAAAGACGGCTTCCTTAAATGTAACGGAAATACCCCAGAACGACCCCATGGACCTGCTGCTCCAAAAGCTTGATAAAGAACTGAAGACCGCACAGCCGCAGGGCAAAGCTTCTCTGGCAGAGGCTCAGTTTACGGTGAAATTTTATACCGAACAGTCTGATACAGATCCGGCTGCTGGTGGTGCAAAACCTGCACGTACCTGGATCTTCAAGACGGACTCCGAAGGGAAAATAAAGTTTTCCAAAAATTATCTGGTATCCGGGGATG